>JAODGL010000200.1 GCA_025464585.1 Methanosarcinales archaeon | reverse complement strand
ATTTCCCTTCGGTGGGATTAATATTATCGGTCCCAATTGTGATTGTCGGCGAATATGCCATTCACTGAGAATTCAGAGCGATGAAACCAACCAATTTTAATAGGAGGTGAGATAGGCACTTCTTGAATAGCTGGTAGATAGAGCAGAAGAAAAAGGAAAGAGATAAATGGTGAGACAAACACCGCTTCCATAATTCAAAACATGTACGGCTTCTCTATTTAAGAATTTCTCTTCTAAGCAATAAAAGAAAGAAAGACATAAGTAGGAAGGAGGAGCGATGAAATTACTTTCGTGCTGGTCAATGGAGAAACTAAAGCGGGAGAAGATATATGTCTTTTTCCTCTTTTTAGGGCTCGTTCTCGTTGCTTTTGTCTTTATTACGCTTTGGGATATGTTTTACAGGCAAATGGAAGACTTTCCCGCGTTAATTGATGCTGCAACGAACTCAGTAGTTCTAAAAGCAATAGGGATAAGCATTTCTATGGCACTGTTTTCCACCTTAATCGCGTTCTTCTTTGGCGTACCCTTAGCTTATTTCCTCGCAAGGAAGGATTTCCCGGGTAAGAGCATTATAGAAGGCATTGTGGACATTCCGTTGATGATTCCACACGTTGTTGCCGGGATTGCGTTATATGGCGTGTTCATGCGGTATGGAGTGATTGGGGCACCGCTAAAAAGGTTGGGAATTGTAATTACCGATGCGTACCCTGGAATAGTAATTGCAATGCTCTTCATGAGCCTTCCGTATTTAATAGATACTGCGAGAGAGGGTTTCAAGGAGGTTGACCCACGGTTAGAGAATGTTGCACGTTCATTGGGCGCATCGCATTGGAGAACGTTCCGAGAGATAACTTTTCCTCTTGCTTTTCCATCCGTATTGAGTGGTGCGATCCTGAGCTGGGGGCGGGCGATAAGCGAGTTCTCGGCTGTGCTGATCCTCGCATACCATCCTATATCTGCACCGATTTTAATCTACGAGAAGTTCACATCCTTTGGATTACCGGCATCAAGACCGATTTCGGTTTTGCTGATTTCGATTTGTCTGGTTATATTTATATTGTTGAGGATGTTGCAGAGGAGAAGGAAATGATAAAAGGCTCTTTATCAATAAATGTATGAGATTTTCATATTTTTTTGAAAGCTGCGGGTATAATCACAAAATCCTCCAATCGTTCGTGTACACGTTAAACCGCTTACCGCGGGCGAAGCCGACGAGGGTTATGCCAAATTCATCCGCATCTCGTATTGCCAGTTCAGTGGGTGCGGAAACACTTATGACTATCGGGAAGCCTGCGAAGATTACTTTCTTCATTGTGGAACGTGTGTGTCTGCAAGAAGTCACCAAAATACTTCTGGAAATCTCCTTCTTGTTCTTAATACACATCCCTATAACTTTGTCTATTGCACAATGCCTGCTAACATCTTCGATAAAGAATGTTTCTCCCTCGTGATTAAGGGAAGCCACGACATGCGTGCCTCCTGTCGTTTTATACAAAATGCCACCTTCTTCTAACTTTTTTATCAGATCAAATATTACTCCCTTCTTTATTTTCATGTCAGCGCTGACCTTAGAAGGATTTTTTCGCAGGGCTCTTTTTTCAAGCTTAACACGAATTTCATATTCTTCCAGCTCAGGATTTACCTCCTCGACTTCGAGGTTCGAGATGGAAGAGGGGTCAAACCCTTCTGATTTTAAATGACCGATTGCGAGTTCTTCGAGATGAGAAGGCAGGCAAAATAACCGGGTGTAAATCCTTCCACCTACTTTTATCCTTACTTCCGCTTCTCGCACGACAACATCATTTCTATATCTTCGTAAGGGCAGGTCTTCGGAAATATCAGTAATCTCCATGCAGATGACCTTATCACCCTTTAGCTGTGGTTTCATGCTCATCACCAGTCCTTCTTCTCATACGTAATCCTTTAACCTACCTAAATTTAAACTATTTAGTATGAGCCTCAAATCCAAATTCATCGGTGCATTAATAGGCAGTGCCATAGGAGACGCATTAGGTGCTCCGCTGGAAGGCAATAGCATGGAGGAGGTCAATTTTGGAGGGGACTGGAAAATGATTTCAGGTCGCTATACCGACGATACCGAGATGATGATAGGAGTTGCAGAATCTTTGATAGAGAACCGCGGCTTCAATGGAGCGGACATGGCAGTGAAGTTCATCCAGAATTACCACGCGAGAAGGGGATATGGTCCAGGGTCTAAAGAAGCATTGAGAAGGATACGCGGGGGAGAGAGTTGGGAAGATGCATCAGGGAAACTGTTTGGTGGTAAAGGTTCGTATGGCAATGGAGCCGCAATGCGAATTGCTCCTGTGGGTATTTTTTATTACGATAATGCAGATAAGTTAAGGGAAATAGCGTATAAGTCAAGTCATGTCACACATTCTCACGAGCTGGGCAAAGAAGGAGCAGCTTTACAGGCGTTCTCCATCGCATTAGCAGTCCAGGGTACCGAAAAAGAAGCGATGCTGCATGACCTGAAAGAATTTGTCAAAAACGTGATATATAAGGAAAAGCTAAGAAAGATAGAAGCTCTTTTGGCGGAAGAAGCGGATAAAAAAGCGATAGTTTTTGAGTTAGGGAATGGACAAGAGGCTTTTAACTCTGTACCAACTGCAATTTACTCTTTTCTTCGCTTCGACAGTTTTAAGGATGCTGTTGTTTATGCAATAAGCTTGGGCGGTGATACGGACACCATAGGTGCGATGACAGGGGCAATAAGCGGTGCTTATTACGGCGAAGGAGCAATTCCAGTGGAATGGGTGGAGAGGTTGGAGGAAGGGAAAAAGGGCAGGAGTTATATAAAGTGGTTGGGAGAGGAGCTGTATCGAGTAAAATTTTTTAATGATTAAATACGAAGTTAAATTATATAATCATGTTCCGAAAAGAGTTCGTTGATAGAAGAAAGGAACTCGAATTTTTAGATTCGAAATACAAAGAGAAGGGGTTTGAGTTCGTCATCCTTTCCGGCAGGAGAAGAACAGGGAAGAGCAGATTACTGAAGGAATTTGTGAAGAATAAGGAGAACATATTCCTGTTATGTGAGGAGAGAAGGTGGCAGTATAACTTATCTAAATTTAATAAAGCAGTGGGTGAATACTTTGGAATACCAAAACCAAATTTTAATAGCTTTTCTGACTGTTTTGAGTTCATAGTAAAGCAGGGCAGAGAAAGGGAAAAATTGGTTGTTGTTATTGACGAATTCTCATATTTAATCAGAAGGAGCGATATTATTGCGGAATTTCAGGCAATTGTAGATGACATTCTCTCAGAAAAAGAGATAATGCTCATTCTCTCTGGGTCTGCGGTTAGCATGATGAAAAAGCGTGTTTTGGGATATAAATCCCCTTTGTATGGTAGAAGCACCGGGCAGATATTTCTACAACCTTTAAGGTTCAGGGATTTGCGTGAGTGGTTTCCAAAAGCGAAGATAGAGGATTTGGTCAAGATTTATGCTGTTTGCGATGGTATACCCAAGTATTTAGAATTTTTTTCTGCTAATGATGTGGAAGAAGAAATAAGGAGAAATCTCTTTAATCCCGAAAGCTTCCTGTTTCGCGAGCCCAAATTGATACTTGAGGAGGAATTAAGAGAACCAGAAACGTATTTTCAGATCCTTGAGGCGATTTCTTCAGGGCATACAAAGGTCGTTGAGATAGCAAATTACTCCTTCTTAGAGGCAAAGGATGTCTCTTCTTATCTGTCCATTCTGGAGGACATAGGGTTTGTAAAGAAGGAACATTCTGTGCTGGATAAGAGAAGAGTACGGGGGATTTATAGAATGAAGGATAATTTCTTTGCGTTCTGGTTCAGATTTATTTCGATATACTTTTCTGAACTCGAAACGTGGATGATAGAAGGCGCGTGGTCCGATTTCAAGCGCGGGTTCAACTCCCATTTGGGATTTACCTTTGAAAGGATTGCAATGGAATTCATGGTAGAGAAGAAGCCGTTTCGATTCCATAGGATAGGAAGATGGTGGCACAGGGATAAGGAGATTGACCTGGTGGCATTAAATGAGGAAACGAAAGAGATAGTATTTATGGAGGTGAAATGGAGTGACTTGCAATCAAGGGAAGCGAGGAGGATTATGGCGGATTTGAAAGAGAAATCAAGATTTGTAAATTGGGATAATGAAGAGAGGATAGAATATTTTGGGTTAATTGCAAAGAGAATAGAGGGAAAAGAGAAATTAACGGCGGAGGGATACCTCTGTTATGACCTTGAGGATATACGAGAAGAGATATAGATGTTCTAAATACTAAATAGTTATTAACAAGAAAGGATGAATAGCGATATATTCAAAGCATTGAGCAGTAAAATGCGAGTGGAAATGTTAAAGCTTCTGATGATACGTGAGTACCATGTAACTGGTTTAGCAAAAGAGTTAGGTATATCGGTACCTGTTGCTGCGAAGCACGTTAAGGTTTTAGAGCGCGCAGAACTGGTAGAAAGGAATAAATTCGGTAAGACGCATGTGCTAAGGGTGAATAAAGGTAAGCTGTACGAAGCAATGGAGATTTTTAGCGAGGAGCATGAGGTAGAAGTTCAGAAGGGCGCAAGCATCCTGGATGCGTTAAAGGAAGTTGCAGGTATAGGAATAAAGAGAATAGGGGACAAAGAGCTCATTGTATCAATAGATGAAGAGGAGGGGTTTTTTGTATATGAAGTGAATGGAAAACCCCCGAACATGCCTATTAACGAATACAAGCTCGAGAAGAGTGGGGAAATAGAAATAAAGCGGTTAGTTCCTATTCTTAAAAAAAGAGTACGGGTACAATTAAAATAAGAAATGGAAAAAGGAAGACGTACTCCTGTTTATCTTGAAATTTATGAAAGAGGGGTGCTCGATGAGCGAATAGAGAAGTTAGAGGGGATACTAAACGAGTGTACACTATGTCCCAGAGCATGTGGCGTCAACAGAAACAGGGGTGAAAAGGGCTATTGCCAATCAGATAAGCATTTGATGGTCTCCAGTGTGCAGCCGCATTTTGGAGAAGAAGACGTGTTGGTTGGCTTGCATGGCTCTGGAACGATATTTCTTACGAACTGTAACCTGCGCTGCATATACTGTCAAAACTATGACATAAGTCACCTGGGATATGGACAAAAGGTGACAGAAGAGGAACTTGCGTTTTCTATGCTCGCTCTGCAAGAAAGAGGTTGTCATAATATCAATTTTGTTACACCGACACATTACACACCGCAAATCGTGAAAGCACTGAAAATAGCAGTAGAAAAAGGTCTTCGCATACCCCTCGTTTACAATTGCAGTGGATACGAATCGAAAAGCACCATAGAGTTGTTAGATGGCATTGTGGATATCTATATGCCGGACATAAAGTATAGCGATGCAGAAAGTGCAAAGAAATATTCCAATGCGCCTGATTACTTCGACAGATGTAAAGAAGCGGTAAAGGAGATGCATCGTCAAGTTGGTGATTTAAAGGTGGATGAAAGGGGGATAGCATGGCGAGGGTTGTTGATAAGGCATCTGGTGCTTCCGAATGGATTAGCAGGCTCTGCGGAAGTTTTTAAGTTCATCGCTACTGAACTATCGCTGGAATCGTATGTAAATATAATGCTGCAATACAGACCCATGTATAAAGCGTATGAGTATAGGGAACTGAACAGGGGGCTAAAAATGAGTGAATACCGGGAAGCAATAGAGATTGCGCTCGAATGGGGGTTGCATAGAGGGTTTGAGCGGGTGTGAATCAATTGCTGGGGAATGGTGCCAAAAACGAAGTGCAAATCTTATCTAATAATCCCAAATTGAAAGCATAAAGCATCTAAATCAACTGCTTTAAAGTCTTCTGAAATCTCTTTAAGGTCATCAAGAAAGAGATTATCCCCCATCGCTTCTTTTAGCTCGTTGATTTTCTGCTTAAAACTATCAGGCTTTCAGGCGCCTTTTCTACTCCTTCAATCCATCTTACAGTCTTGTTAAATCCATACTGTTCTGTGACTATCTCCCAGATTTCATTTGCGTCCAGTTCTCTATTACCAGTGGCTATCGGCACTATTTTTCTCTCAATATCGACCGGTGTTTTGTTGTGAGGCACTTTTGCGCCTGGTTTCTTATTGATCAAACCCAAGATCCCCTCACTTTTATACCTATCGTACCAATAATAATATGCACCAACAGAGATGCCATACTCTTCTGTTATGTTCTTCATCTTCACTCCAAACTTCTCATGTGCCAATATCATTTCGTGCCTCTTTTCAACAATTTCCTCAATTTCTCCTCCTTTCGATATAAAAACTCAAAGCGCAAAAATAACTATCTTCTCTTCCATCTTCCCCCTTCCCCTTTCCCTCTTCCACTCCCCTATCTTTTCGCTCAGCAACCGTTCATCTACAAAAGCGAAATCGCCTTCGTTCTCCAGCAACGGTATTTCGTCGGTGGAAAAAGTGGGAACACCAAATTCAAAGAACTTATCAGCCGCGAAATGCGACAATCCCTTACTATATATTACTGCAACAATACCTTTCTTCGCTAATAATTCCGCGGTACTTGCTCCGCCACCGCTACCGTCCTCGAGGAATACAACATCCCCTTTTTTTAACCCGTATTTTCTATCCACATCCAATATTGTATTCCGACTGAAAGAGCGTATCACTTTTATCCTTTTCCCTCCCTCCACTTCTTTTTTTCCTTTTAACTCTTCTATGATTCTCCTTAATTCCTCATTCGCCTCATCCCTCGCTTTTACTTCCTCTCTTAGCCTTTCTATCTCCTTATCTCTCCAGCTTATCTCCTCCCTTTCTTCTATCTCCCGCCTTCTCGCGGACTGCATAGAAGCGAGTTTAGAACGTAAATTTTTTAGTTCAAATTCTTTCTTCTCCAACTTCGTCTTCAGAGCCGTCGTGAGCTCCTTCATCATGCCTATCTTCTCGTCTTTCCTCTTTATAATTCTGCGTAACCTGAGCTCATTTTCGCTTTCTCCGCCTTTTTGCTCTTCCTTTTCTGGCTTCTCCTCTCTCTTTTTCTCCTCTTCAGCACGAATTAATCTATTTATAGCCGCACTTATGGACACACCTTTAACTACCAGCGCTTTCACTTCTTCCACGTCCACAGCCACCGGTGTCTTGCGCTGCACCTGCAAGAATTTCTTCTTATATCGCTTGAATGCATTAACGCAGGCAGCTAATGCGTCGCGCTCATGCACATTTTTATATTCGTAACCCTCCCCTTTCGTTAGTGCGACTTTCTCTTCCGTTGACAGCGATTCGTCTAATTCGTGAACTGGTAAAGAGAAAATACGGCTTATCTTTTTTACTGTCGAAGGTGTAGGTGTAACATCCGATGCTACTATCAATGGGTTTCCATGCGATATTATGTTTTCTATCACATCGGAGCACGAATAATTTTTGGAGCTGAATACTTCTATTGGTTTCCCTTCAAGGTCAATTATTGCCACTCCTATCGTAGTGCCTGGGTCTATGCCGACAATGGTGTATTTTCGTCTTGTAGGTGAATATGCCATCTATTTATTTTGTATTATATATTTTAAGGTCATAAAAAGGTAAGGTGAAGGGATAAAATGAAAGCAGGAATAATAGCAGATACACATGATAATTTAGATGCGATAAGCAAAGCGGTGGAAATCTTCAACCAGGAAGAAATCGAAATCGTAATTCATGCTGGCGATTTTGTAGCACCATTTACCGAGAAACCATTTAGGACGCTAAATGCGCCTCTGGTAGGAATATTTGGCAATAATGACGGCGATAAGCTGCTTCTAAAGGAGAAATACCGCGAGAAAGAGGTGGGAGAAATATATGAGGACCCTTATGATTTTGAACTCGCTACGAAGAGGATAATTGTAACGCACAAACCAAAGCTCGTGAATGCGTTAGCCGCATCTGGCGCTTATGATGTGGTGATCTATGGGCATACACATAAAGCAGAGATAGAGAAGAAGGGGAATAAAAAAGAGGCGAAAACATTGATGATAAACCCAGGGGAGTGTTGCGGATACCTCACGGGGAAAAGAACGGTAGCATTACTCGATTTAGAGAAGGTTGAAGCGGAGATAATTGAATTGTAAAAACCATGAGATGAAAAAACCGCAAATTATTTATAACGTAAAATGTCAAATTCATGTATAATAAATAAAAAGAAAGAGGTAAGTTATGGTGAACAAGGAGGTATATTCAAATGGGAACGTTATATGAAGACATCGTTGCTTATGGGGGAGAAGTCTTTGGTGAGGAGCACATGGAAACGCTCCGGGAGTGTGTGCAATGCGGTAAGTGTACGGGCGGCTGTCCATCGGGGAGAAACACAGCGTTAAGAACAAGAAAGCTATTTCAGATGGCTCTGTTGGACCTGCGTGAGGAGATTTTTAATGCTCCAGAACTGTGGTTCTGCTCCACGTGTTTCACCTGTTATGAGAGGTGTCCGAAAGGAGTGAAAACGACTGATATAATCAGAATAATAAGAAACCTGGCAGCGAAGGAGGGGCACATGTCGGTTCCACACCGTATGATTGGCGTTTATGTGCTGAAAACGGGTCATGCAGTGCCGATTGGTCCCGACCAGATGAAGTTGAGAGAAGCGGTGGGTCTCGAATCGCAGCCACCGACCACGCAGCATCCTAAAAACAAAGAGCAACTGGAGCAGGTGCGAACAATATTCAGAACTACGAACTACGATGCGATGATTGATTTTGATTGGGAGACGATGAATTTAAGAGGAATGAAAAAAGGAGGTAAAAAATGACGGATGATGATTTGGGTTTGACATACGCTTATTTCCTCGGTTGTATCACGCCGAACAGGTATCCGGGGATAGAAGCAGCGACAAAGCGGATATTTAAGGAGTTTGGAATAGAGACGAAAGAGATGGTTGGTGCTTCCTGTTGTCCAGCACCAGGTGTATTTGGCTCCTTTGACATGCATACGTGGCTGCCGGTTGCCGCGCGAAATCTCAGTATTGCGGAAGAGATGGGGCTTGAGATATACGTAACCTGTAACGGTTGTTACGGGTCACTTCAGGAAGCCGACCATCTGCTGAAGGAGCATCCGAAGTTAAAAGAGAGGACAAACAAGGTGTTAAATGAATTCGGTAGAGAATATAAAGGGACCACAAAGGTGAACCATTCGATCGTGATTCTGCACGATATCATTGGACTGGATAAGTTGAAG
Organism: Methanosarcinales archaeon; assembly: GCA_025464585.1. Classification (GTDB taxonomy): domain Archaea; phylum Halobacteriota; class Syntropharchaeia; order Alkanophagales; family Methanospirareceae; genus QMVO01. Next base: position 16,670 of record JAODGL010000200.1, on the reverse strand, counting down.
GAGAGAATAACAAAACCAATGAACGATGTGAATGTTGCAGTGCATTACGGCTGCCATTTCCTCAAACCACGCGAGGTAAGGGGACATGGCTCTTCAGAAACACCTTACATCTTAGAGGACCTCGTAAAAGTAACAGGAGCGAAGGAGGTAGAATACAAAGATAAGTTGATGTGTTGTGGTGCTGGGGGAGGAAATCGAACCGCCGACACAGTACAATCACTGGAATGGACACGCCAGAAATTGGTGAATGCAATAATGGCGGGTTGTGACTGTATGGTTCATCCATGTGCGTTCTGCCATTTGCAGCTTGACCGAGGGCAAGCGGAGATGAACAAGGCTTTTGGTACGAATTTTAATTTCCCCATCCTCTACGCGACGCAGTTCTTAGGGCTCGCAATGGGACTCAGCCAAACGGAATGTGGATTGGACATACAGACAACAACAATGCCTGAGAAATTGCTAAAATAAGATTACCGCTGAGCCTGCGGAGAACAAAACGCTCACCGCTCTCTGCGGTAAAAAATTTATTTTATTTTTTATACTACCAGAGTTTTGTAAGTCCAGGTAGCACAGCTCGGAACTGCCCTTTCTTCTGCCTTATGGCGCGCAAATCCTTCTCCTTTTCCGTTATTTTGTTTATTATCTCTGCCTTTGCCTCTTCCGATGTACTTTTAAGCTCGTTTACCAAACCGTCTATCTCCTTTATCAGCGCCACTATCTCCTCGTCCTTCTCCTTTATTATCTCATCCGGTACTACACTCATTTTATCACCTCTTTTTTGATATGCTATAATTTAAAAATTCTAATATTTATAATTTTCTATTTTTTCACCCTTTCAACACAATTTCTATATGCACATCTTTCGGTATGGGTATGCGCATAAGCTGTCGGAGTGCGCGTTCATCTGCTTCCAGGTCTATCAACCGCTTGTGTATTCGCATTTCCCAATGGTCCCAAGTAGGAGAACCTTCACCATCGGGGCTTTTTCTACAAGGGACCACAAGTTTCTTTGTGGGAAGGGGGATAGGACCCGACATTCTGACTCCCGTGGTCTCTGCTATCTTCTTCACCTGCTGACATATACCGTCCAACTGTTTATGATTCGTACTCGATAGTTTTATCCGCGCTTTTTGATCCATTCCCTTTTCTCTTTCGTTTTTACTTCTCTTTTATCTCCATCACCACTCCCGCTGCAACGGTTTGTCCCATATCGCGGATTGCAAACCTTCCCAGGTGTGGTATTTCCTTCACGCGTTCGATAACCAGAGGTCTTGTCGGTTTTACTTTTATAATGGCAGCGTCGCCTGCTTTTATGTAGTCCGGATTTTCCTCTATTGTTGCTCCGGTCTTCGGGTCCAACTTCTTTGAAATCTCTGTGATCGTAGATGCCACCTGAGCAGTGTGGCAATGAAAAACCGGTGTATAACCCGCAGTAATTGCACTGGGATGCTGAAGCACGACTATTTGTGCAGTGAACTCATCAGCAACCGTTGGCGGATTATCCAGATGACCGCAAACATCTCCTCTTCTTATTTCATTCCTGCTTATTCCCCTTACATTCCAGCCGATGTTGTCACCCGGAATTGCTTCGGGAATCTCTTCATGGTGCATCTCTATCGTTTTTACCTCGCTTACTTTAGCAGGTGGATTAAAGATAACCTTATCTCCCTTCTTTAGCCTTCCTGTCTCCACTCTGCCCACGGGAACGGTGCCAACACCTGTTATTGTGTACACGTCCTGAACCGGTATCCTGAGCGGAAGCTCAATTGGCTTCTCCGGTACTTTCATGAGGTCCAGCGCTTCTAGGAAAGTCGGTCCATCGAACCATTTCAGTTTTTCACTCCGCTTCGTTACATTATCGCCCTCAAGTCCAGAAACAGGAATAAACACGACGTTCTCTTCCTTGTATCCCACGATCTTCAAAAGTTCTAAAAGCTCTTTCTTCAACTCTTCATATCTCTTCTGATCGTAATTTACACGGTCCATCTTGTTTATTGCGACAATTAGCTGAGTTACTCCCAGGGTTCTGGCTAAGAATACATGCTCCTTTGTCTGTGCCATTATCCCATCCTTTGCATCTACCACCAACACCGCCGCATCCGCCTGCGATGTGCCTGTAATCATGTTTTTTACGAAGTCCCTGTGTCCGGGGCAATCTACAATCGTATAGTAATACTTGTTAGTATCAAACCTCTGATGTGCAACATCAATGGTAATGCCCCTCTCTCTCTCATCCTTCAATGAATCCATCACCCAGGCATACTCGAAAGTTGCTTTTCCTATCGCTTCCGCCTTTTTCCTGTACTCCTCTATCACATGCGGGTCTATCACTCCGGTCTCGGTCAGCAACCTGCCCAACAGCGTTGACTTACCATGGTCTATATGACCAATCATTGCCAGATTCATGTGCTCTTTCTCTACCATTTCTCTTCTTCTCCTATTTTTTCTTCTAATCTTAGAAGATATATTATATAATATATTTTATTACAACAATTTGTTTTCTATCTTTTCCTATATAAAAATAACGCAGATGAAACCGAAATCCGATTGCATCGCTTGCCTGGTGGAAAGGACGAAATATGAGTGTGATATGGCTCTTGATGACGACCGGGAGAAGGTATTTGCACTGAAGGAATTTATTGCTTTTCTCGTAGAGCATCTCGACAAAGAGAGGAAGTCACCCGCTTTTTTTGGCACTGAAAGGGAGAAGATAATAAAAAAGCGGAGCGGAGCGAAAGACCCTCATAAGGCAGTGAAAAGGAGAAGCAACGAAGTTGCGAAAGGTTTACTTCCAGAAGCGTATAGATTTTACAATGCTACCGGGAATAATATAGAAGCTTTGATACGAATAGCGGCAGCGGCGAATTCAATGGAGTACGGTGTAAAGGGGTACTCATACGACGACGATATTTTTAAAGGTGACTTCGTGCGCACTTTGGATGAAAAACTTAATTGGAACATGGATTTGATAATATCCGCAATAAAGGAACGAAAGAAGATTTTATATTTGACAGACAATGCAGGAGAGATATTTTTTGATGCTTTTGTGATACGGAAATTGATAGAAATGGGTAAAGAAGTGGTCGTGTCGCCGAAGAACGCACCTGTTATAAACGATGCTACAACAGAAGACCTGAGAGAAGCGATTGCGAGTGTGGGGATTCCAAATTTTGGTTTTGAGGATAGGGTAAAAGTAATTCCAAGTGGTTCTTGCATAGGTGTGTCATTAGAAGAGGCTGAGGAGGAATTCCTGGATGTGTTCAGTGATGACAGGTATTTAGTGATAGCAAAGGGGATGGGGAACTATGAGGCGATATCGGAGTTTGAAGCTGAGCCTGAGCTGGGGTTGAAAGGCAGGTTGGTATACATTTTAAGGGCGAAATGTGAGCCAATAGCGAGCAGCATAGGAGTAAAAAGGGGAGAACTTGTTGCTAAACTCGTATAAGTGAGTAAGTGAAGCGAAAGGATGAAAAAAAGAAACAAAGAAGAGGTTCTTTTCTCCGCGGATGAGAACAAGTTCCGGGATGAGTTGAGAGATTTTCTGGTGAGAGAAGAAGCGAAGAAGATAGAACAGGAAATCTACGAAATGGATTTCTATCCAAGGGAGCTTTACGAGAAACTCGGAGAAGAAGGTTTCTTAGCTCCGGTATTACCGGCTGAGCATGGCGGTAGGGGAAAATTGGTGTATGAAGCGATATTAGCTGAGGAACTTGGTGCTGCCTGTGTTCCCCTCGCATGGATACAATCTACTTCTTCTTACGTTTATGCAACGATTGCAAGATATGGTAGCGAGGAGCAAAAGAGACGGTATTTGCCTCCACTGAAAAAGGGTGCTTATATTGGTGCGATTGCTATTACCGAGCCTGAAGCGGGAAGCGATGTGATGCGTATCAAAACGAGGGCAGAGCTGCATGGTGATAAATATGTGATAAGTGGCGAGAAAAGGAACATAACAAACGGAAGTAAAGCAGATATTCTTTTAGTGTGGGCGATAACGAATCCCGGAGTTGACCCTGCAGGAGGAATGAGTGCATTTATCGTAGAGCCAAAAGCAGAGACAGGTGTTGAAGTGTTGGAGGATTACAACTTATTAGGCGGCTTCCCGGGAACTGTAAATTCTCATCTCCTGTTTGATGCGATGAGCGTGCCAGAAGAGAACATACTTGGTGGAAAGAATGAGGGCGCGAAGATAATGTTCGATGAGCTTTCCATCGAAAGGGCGTTATACGCAGCGATGCTGGTCGGAGAAGCGAGACCAGTGGTTGAGCTCGCAGTTGCATATTCGATGGAGCGAGAGCAGTTTGGAACGTCTATAAGCCGTTTTGAAGCGATAAGTTTCAAGATCGCGGATATGGTGACGAGATTGGAAGCTGCTAAGTTGATGGTTTATCATACGGCAAGACTGATTGACAGGGGGTTCGATGCGGAGCAGGAATCGGCGATGTCAAAACTGCTCGCTTCTGAGGCGTTCTGCGAAGTGGCGCATAGCACTGTCCAGATATTGGGCGGCAGAGGACTCAGTGATGAATATCCTGCGGAATGGGCGTTCAGAATGGCGAGGTTGTCAATGATTCCCGCGGGCACGAACGAGATAATGAGGTTTATCATACAGAGAGAAGTATATAAGGAGCATAAAAGTAAGAAGAAGAAGAAGAAGCAGAATCGAAATCCGCTAACCCGCTAACCCGCTAACTGCTCCTCTTTTCATCCTCCTCATACTTCTCTCAATATGATGCTCTGCACCAATGTCCTCTCTGTTCCACAACGCACCGTCTATATTTCTGATACCGTCCAGCGAAATTCTTCTCGCTTCCGCTATGGTTTTCCCAACACCCACGGTGCAAACAGTTCTTGAACCGAGCGCATAAGTATGTCCATCGTCAGCCCTTAACTCCATAGACCCGGGATAGATTCTTAAATCATCGCCATATTTTTCCTGCAACGCATACACACCACTCAAATCCACCCTCTTATCTCCACTGTATCTCACTCTGTACCCGCCATAATCCATTGGCACGGCATATGTCACCACCGTTGCCTTCGCATCACATTCTATCCTCACAAGGTTTCCCTCTATCATGCGAAAGCAAACATCTACAAAATCATTTTTCAAAACGGGCAGCACATTCTGTATCTCCGGGTCGCCCGGTCGGCTGTTTATCTCCAATATCTTTGCACCCTCGGCAGTATGTATGAAAGCAACGTAAAAAGGCATCCCCCTCAGCTCTTCGTTGCTTCCATTACCCCTGAGTTTACTGAATATCTTTTGAACTAATCTCTCCTCCTCTTCTCTATCCCTCTTCTCCATAAAAGGCAGCCAATCTTTGTTATCCTTGTAAGAGCCCATTCCGCCTGTATTTTGCCCGAGGTCTGCATCAAAAGCGCGTTTATAATCACGTGTGTCCGGGAGAACGGCGATTCTTTTACCGTCACAGAAAGCCTGGAAGCTCGATTCTTCTCCCTCCATTTTCTCCTCTATCAGCACATCGCTGCCACCGTCAAAGATGGACAGGCAATGCTCGAACAACTGCTCCCTGCTCGTAAAGTGGTCGCCCCACACACCCACTCCCTTCCCTGCCGCAGGCTTATCTGGCTTCACCGCTACTTCATTCCCTATTTCATCTAAAAATTCCCATACCGCACTTTTTACGTCATTTACACTTGAATAGTCTGCTTGATGGAAGACTTTAAATCGAGGATTCGCCTCCGCACAGCATTCCAAAAGCAGATGCCGCTGCGTGGCTTTGCTCCCTTCTATCGCATATCTTTTCGTAGGACAAATCATCGCTACACCGGTCTTATTCTCGACCACATCTCTAACACCTCCTATTATGGGCTTCTCCGGACAGCAAAAACCAAAATCTATCTCGTTTTTATTCGCCTCAACGAAGTCGCATATCTTCTCTACATCCAGATCAGGAATAACCACGTGCTTCTCTGCATGTTTCACGTTAAATGGATTCCTTTGCTTGTCTGCAACATAAAAACGCGCATCATAATCTTCACTTCTGCTAAGCGCATCTATCACCGCAGCCGCTCTCGACCCATAAGAGATGACCAGTATCCCTACTCTTTCTCCCATGTATTTATATTTATAAAGGCACAAAAGAAAAGAATAAATTAGGAGACAATAATATGAGTGGAAGTAGCGAAATACCACCTCAGGTGCAAAATCAGCTTGCTCAGTTACAGCAGCTTAAAGTGCAGCTAGAAGCTGTAGGGAGGCAGAAGATGCAGGTAGAAGCTCTGTTGCGAGACAGCGAGAATGCTTTAGAGGAGTTGGAAAAGCTTGATGAAAATTCGGTGATATACAAAACCGTTGGCGAGTTGATGATAAAGGCGGACAAGGAATTGGTGAAGGAGGATTTATCAGAGAGAAAAGAGACCTACGATTTGCGACTGAAGACCCTGGAGAGGCAGGAGGAGAGAGTACAGAAGAAATATCAGCAACTACAACAGCAGTTGAGAGAGGCTTTAGGCGCAGGCGCTGTTTCACCGACGATGGGTGCATAGCGCAGTTAGCTCAGAATCATAGCATAATTTTAATTCTTCTCTCAATTTATTTGTGCTTAGTATTGCTCTATCTATCAGTAATTAAAAAGGCAAAAATAAAGGAGGCGTTTCAAAGTGGCGATTCCATTAAAAAAAATAAGGGAAGATGTATGGGAAGTACCGCAGTCGTACAAAGACTACATGAGGGTACCAGCGAGGATATATGCGGCTGAAGGACTGTTAGAGAAGATGAAGAGTGACCTCACACTGCTGCAAACAATCAACGTCGCTTCGCTTCCCGGTATAGAGAAATACTCGATGGTTATGCCTGATGGGCACCAGGGCTATGGATTTCCTATTGGAGGCGTAGCAGCTACGGACTTCGAGGAGGGTGTTATATCGCCTGGAGGTGTTGGGTACGACATCAACTGTCTTCCGGGGAGCAGTAGGGTCTTGAACCCACTTGGATATTGGATAGAAATTGAGAAGATCTTACCGGGCGAGTCGGTCGTTGTATTGGACCAGTGGCATGCGAAGCCCACGGAGGTTGTGCTAACGCTAAACCGGGAAGAGGAAAGAATGCTAAAGGTCAGAACAGCGGCAGGCTTTGAGCTAAAGCTCTCAAAAGACCATCCAGTTCTTACAAGAGGGGGGATGAAGGAGGCGCGAAATCTTTCGCTTGGAGAGGCTGTGGGGATACATCCGTTTGAAGGTGTGGAATATGCGCGACCACCGGGGTTTGAGATTATAGCGGAAAAAGAGTTCAGTAAGGTAGTAGCGGCGGAGTTAAAAAAGCGGAGGCTGATTCCACTCTGTGCAGATAACGCTAAGTTGCCGTACCTCGTGAAGATTTTTGGATACTTACTGGGAGACGGAACCGTTTACGATAAAAATGTAGTTTTTTATGGGGATAGGGAAGATTTGGAAGAGATAAAAGAGGATATTCGTGTTTTAGGATACACTGGCGGTATTTATGAGCGGGAACGAAGGCACAACCTCAAGGGATATGAGTTCTGCCGAAAGGAGATATGTCTAAAAGTGTCTGCTCGGAGTCTTGCTGAACTTCTATTTGCGCTTGGTTACCCGCAGGGGAAGAAAATTGAGACGGATTTACACGTTCCCGAATGGCTGCTCAGGCTACCTAAATGGATGAAACGGCTTTTCTTAGCGACTTATTTCGGGGCAGAAATGTCAAAATCAAAGAGTTTGAATGGCTACAATTTCTGCATGCCTGAGGTGAAGCGGTCTAAGAGCAAGGGCAAGAAGAGAGGAAGCGACGAATTCCTGAACGAATTACAGGAGATACTGACTGAGTTCGGCGTGAGTTCGACCGTCTCGATCGCGGAGGAAACAGAAGATAGGATAGTTTACAGACTCCTGGTTAAGGCAAATTCAGAGAATTTTATCAGGTTTCTGTCGAGGATAGGCTACGAATACAACAGGAAACGAAGGCGGTTTGCGATGGCTGCTATCGTTTATACGAGGCTAAAAATAGCAGCTATCCGTGAGAGAGAACGTTTCATCAAGTATGAAGATTTTTTGCAGAATTTTTCGGATGGCGAAGTTGTTTACGATGAAATTGTAGAAATAGGAGAGTATGAGTTTAATGACAGAGTGTACGACCTTACAGTAAAAGACAGGAGTCACAATTTTGTGGCTGACTGTTTCGTGGTTTCGAACTGTGGTGTAAGACTCATCCGAACTAATTTAAAGGAGGAAGATGTCAGACCTCATCTGTCAGAGATATTGGAGGGTTTATTTGAATACATTCCCGCAGGGCTTGGGCTGTCAGGGAAAGTGAGTTTATCGTATAGCCAGTTAGATGAAGTGCTGAGGGGCGGTTCGGAATGGTGCATTGAGAACGGCTATGGCTGGAGGGAAGACATAGAGAGGACAGAAGAGGGTGGCAGATTAAAAGCTGCGAATCCGGAGAAGATAGATGAAAAATCAAAGAAGCGGGGTGCTCCGCAATTAGGTACGCTTGGCTCTGGGAATCATTTCCTGGAACTGGAAGTAGTAGATGATATCTTTGATGAACGACTTGCAAAGGCGTATGGGATAGAAGAGAAGGGGCAGGTGACTGTTTTAATTCATACCGGTGGCAGAGGGTTCTCGCACGGCGTTTGCACCTACTACTTGAGAAAGTTCGAGCGAGAGATGAGCAAGGATGGAACGTTATCAAAAATACTCGGTTTAGAACGTGAATTGGCTTGCGCTTATTTGAACTCACGCACGGGCATGGATTATTTTGAAGCGATGTGCTCGTGTGCGAATTACGCTTTTGCAAACAGGCAACTGGCAACACATTGGGTAAGAAAAGTGTTTGAAGACGTGCTTCGACGCCCGGCGGAGGATATGGAGATAAGGCTGGTGTATGACATCGCGCATAACATAGCGAAAGAGGAGGAGCATGTGGTGGATGGGAAGAGAAAGAAGTTGTGTGTACACCGGAAAGGAGCGACGAGGGCGTTTCCTGCGGGTGATGAACGATTGCCTCCTGTTTATAGAAATATAGGTCAGCCGGTCTTGATTCCAGGTTCGATGGGCACGCGCAGTTTTTTAGCCGTGGGTACTGAAGTAGCAAAGCGCGAGACTTTTGGCAGCTGTGCTCATGGCTCCGGCAGGGAGATGAGCAGGACAGCGGCGATGAGGAAATACAGAGGAATTGAAGTGAGAGAAGAATTAGCGAAGCGGAATATAATAGTTAAAGCAAGAGAACGAAGTAAAAGAGATGTGAGGAGGAAGAGAGGGATCCCGTTTGATAAATCTGGGGAGCTGGCAGAAGAAGTTGCGGCTGCTTATAAAGACCCCGAGGTGGTGGTTCGGAGTTGTGAAGTGTCGGGGATAGCGAAAAAAATAGCGGCTTTCAGAGCCATCGGCGTTATAAAGGGGTAAATCCTAATTCTAAATCCTAATCAAATCCAAAATCACAATATCAAAACCATAAAGAAAAACAAATAGGTTCTTTTGGTAAATCTTTTCTTTTAAGAAAAGGTTTCATGCGATAATCTGTGTAATCTTGTGGTTTAAAAGGAGCTAAACAGATGCGGCTAACAATAAGCGGACTTCCGGGCAGTGGAACGACAACAGTTGCAAAGTTGCTATCAACCGAATTATCAATGGAACTAATCTCCGCTGGCGAGATGTTTCGACAAATAGCGAAGGAGAAGAAATTGCAGTTGGAGCATTTTAATAAATTGGCAGAAAATAGCGAGACTTTCGATAGACAAATAGATGCAAGACAGGGAGAAGAGGCAATGAAACGTGAGAATGTCATTGTAGAAGGCAGGTTGTCTGGCTTCTTTGTTCCCGATGCAGACTTGAAGATATGGCTGAAAGCACCGGTAGAGGTAAGAGCGAGGAGAATTGCAAGTCGAGAGGGAATAACCAACGAAGAAGCTCTTTCTGCTATGAAGAAAAGGGAAGGCTCAGAGAGTATGCGATATAAGAGATATTATGGCATAAATTTGGATGACCTTTCCATTTATGACCTGGTAATAGATTCATCAAGGTGGAGCGAGAGGGATATAGTGGGGATGATAAGGGTGGCGGTGGAGGGTATAAAGTGAGTGTAATGTCCGCTATACCGCTAACACTAACACGCTAAACCGCGATCTTAAAGATACTCCCCCAACTTCTTAACCCTGCTCACCGGATTAGGATGCGTGGAGAAGAGTTCCATCAACCTCTCCGCACGGCTCACTCGTGCCCTTTCTGCAAAAGCTCTTAACTCGTACTCGTCTATCTTTCCATCCTTATTCAGGTCTGCTGCGCTCAAATCCCTCAAATCACTTCTCGCAGTTACAGGGTCAGTAGCAAAGAAAGCTCGCATACTTCCCATCTCCTTTTTTACCTTTTCCTGCTTCATGCCTGCTGCACTACCATAAATCATCTTGTACAGCGCAGAAGCAAGTGCATGCGGCTTCCTCGTGAGTTCCGCACTGCCCGCATCCGCATAATATTCCCTTATACGGGACGCATAAAGCACAATAAGGTTACTTATGAAATATACAATGAAGGCAATAAAAGCGATAGCGAGCATTGATAAAGCACCACCACCTTCTCTACTTCTACCATCACCCATACCGCCAAAAATGCCCGACCAGAAGAAGCTGAAATAGATAAAGTAGCATATCATCGGTATCACGCTCAACGCCGTTATAACTGCCATATCTTGATGCTTTATGTGAGACAGTTCATGCCCTAAAACTGCTTCTATCTCATCCCTTTTCAGCAGCCCCATCAATCTTTTCGTGATGCAAACCCGCGCTTTCTTTTTGGAAGTGCCAAAAGCGAAAGCGTTTGGTATTGGTATCTCAGAGATCCCTACTCGCGGCTTGGGAATCCCCGCCTTCATCGCTAATTCGCTCACCATCCGATGCAACTCCGGTTCCTCTCGTTCCGAGACATAGCGAACACGCATCGTCTTTTCCACTATCTTTGGACCTATAAAGAATTGAATTGCTACCATTACAAAGGCGAGTAAAGCGTAAATTATCATCATGCCGGACCCTGTACCCCCTAAAAAGGTAGCTATAACGATTAATAGCGCATATATCACTGCAAACAGGAGCAATACACACAGCCCCATCCTCATCTTCAGCCACGCTGTTCTCATTTTATTTTTTGTTTTATATATGTTCTATATTTAAAGTTATTTTACTTACTTATTCTTGAAAATTATGACATGAAAGTGGACTGCAAACTTGATAGTTTACTAAACACCCTCACTCGCACCTGCACCCATAAAACACTCATCCACCTTTAAATGCTCAGCTCTAAACGACCTTCTGTTACATATCCTCTCTATCACCTCGCGCTGCCTCTCTTTTGCTCCCTCTACTTCCTTTTCTCCAACCTCAAAATAAAATCTCTTCTTCCTTACTCTATCTCTATTCAACCCCCCTTTGTATATTACCACTTCCCCACCTTTCAAAAGATACTCACAACTGCTCAGCCGCTTCTCAAACTCTTCTGCTCTTGTATCTCCGTCTATATCATATATTGCGATATCTGCATCCGCACCTGTACCTAAATGACCTTTGTTTCTCAAGCAAAGTTGCTTTGCAGGATTCGTTCTCGTTATTGTTGCAAGCTCGTATAATGAATATTCAATATCAGGGAGGAACTCCTTATTCATCAGCTCTTTTCTGTTACCGCTGTTCAGTAACCCTGCGAATATCTTAGGATAAGAGGAAAAGAGGCATCCGTTAGGACTATCGGTGGAGAAAGAGATGAGGCATGAGTTCAAATATTCTAAGGCTTCCAGCGCAAACTTTTGCGAGTAATACGCCCTTATATCTTCTATCTTCTTCTCTTTTACCTTTGAAAATATCAATGGCTGCTCTAATCCTATATCCACGCTATTGAAATTGTTTTTACCCCCAACAGGAACATCATACCCAATTCTCATATCTATATTCTCCCTCGGCGAAGTGCAAAAAATGCCGAGGTCAACTGCCCCTCCCTTTTTTAATATCCTCATCGCCGTTTCGTATCTCTCTTCATTATCCATGCCTGATGCGATATGAGCCAAACAAAAGCCACATAAAATATCTGGATTCTCATCTAACAGCTCTGGATACGTCCTCAACTGTATCTGTGGTAATTTTTCTCCCACGGATTCGATTATCTTATAAAAGAAATTCAAACATTTCTTCTCACCTACGTCACGATAAAAGAAACCCCGCTTCGCATATTTCACCCTCGCATCATATATCTTCACACCTATGGACTTCGTGAGGTCTAAAAGGAAAAGAATGAGGTCCTTTACGGCGTCCTTATTACCTTCCCTTATCTCCTTATCTACATCATATAAGCTCAGAACAAGGAATGCAGAAGTGTCCACAACAGGTATGCTGGTGAGCTCGTGATGGACGTAATTTGCGGTGTTCAAAGTCATTAAAGGCTCGTTTACGTACGTATAGCCCATCCGGGCATAAGCATATCCTATCTCATTCACTGTTGGGAATCCCAACGTAAATCTTGTTAAATTCAGCCCATACGTTGCCACATGGCTGTGCACGTCTATCCCGCCAGGCATTACGGCTTTATCAGAGGCATCTATTATCTTTGTCGCTTCAGACTCTGTTTTTATTTCGTCCACGATTTTTCCACCTGAAATGAAGATATCCATCTTTTCGCCTTCTATTCCATTTGCAGGGTCAAAAACCGTGCCATTTTTTAGCCATATATTCATTTCTGATTAAACTGATTTTTTTATACACTCAAACTTAAAACTCCAATAACAAAGGAATTTTTTCCTTTAGACCCTGTATCATCTCATCAGACGTGAATGGAGGCGTCTTAACCTCTTTGATGGGTTTTACCAATTCTACTATTCTGGAAGTTGCGAGCTCTTTCTGTGAATAAGTAGAAGCTGTGAGTTGAACCGCTGTTAGATACTTATCTGGTTCGTATACCGAAATCTGCCCGGGTTTAACACCAAAAACAGCGTTCAAATCCCTTAGACCCTTCCAGGGCAGAGCTATATCTGAGTAACTCTCAATGACCAAACAATCGTATTGCTTGTTCATTTTTTTATATACCAGCTCAACTGCGAGGTCGTAATATCTCTTTGTTAGCCTATTTAGCGTTTCTAAATCCCTGACGTGGTAGATACCGGATGCCTTTGCACGCAATCTTTCCACAATTGCATCGTTACATCTATACTCCACTGGCAGTGCTTCGTTCTCCACCACCAGATTCCTTACCCCTTCTTTAAGCCACAGCGTGATGCGGTCGAGGATAAAATAAGGAATTTGCGTGATTGGATCGATGTGCGGAGGTTCTGCCCACAACCGGTGAAAAGGGTTGATAAACTCTTCTACTATGGCACCGGCATCAGAGCCAAAAGCCGAAACAGTTTTCAAGAGTTTCGCATCCTTCCCATAGAGTCGTCCCTGCGATAAAGCTTCATGCACTACATCGTAATCATACCACACGCTATTACCAGCTCTGGGCTTAAAGCCGCAGGCATTGAGCTTTTTTTCCTTTAAGTAAGCCAGTAACGCCCGCGCAAGACTCGTCTTCCCTGCATCCTTCTCTTTCAGCCCCACAATCAAAATCTGCAATCTTTCTTTCTTTGTCATCTCCTCGCTGCGCACGATGGCAAACAAGTATAGTATAATATTTCTTCAAAGGCAAAGTGATAAATTATTTATAGGAGATGAACATAGCGATTTATTTAGTTAAAGCGGTAATTCTCATTACTGCCGGCGTGATAATTGCGAATGTCGTGCTCGAAAGTAACTGGCTAAGGAATTTATCGCCACTGATAAGACCTTTTTGCCGTGCATCCAACCTACCAAAAGAATGTGTACTTTCGCTTTTTGCCTCCTTTTTTAATCCAACCGCGGGGAAATCAACTCTGGCGGGCTTCTACCATGAGGGTAAAATCGGTGATAAGGAGACGATACTCACGGTGGTGATGTGCACATTTCCCATAGTGGTAGGTGAATCGCTGCTCAGGGTGCAGGCACCTATTGCACTTGTGCTTTTAGGTCCGTTCATTGGCAGTATTTACATCTCGCTAAATCTTTTCTCCGCTTTTCTGCAGACTTTTGCCGCTTTCATTTATTCCAAATCCCGCTTTCCGCCTCAAAAGGATGTAGAAGAGGAGATAAATGTTGCTATTCACGAGATATCGCAAGACCCGAGCGAGCATTTGAAAACGGCATTAAAAAAATCGTTTACCACGTTAAAAAAGATAATATCAATCATGGTGATAGCATTTTTAGCCGTTGATCTGCTGTTCAGGTTCGAGGTAATGAACTATATCAGTTTATTCTTTGAACCGATTTTAAGGGTATTAGATTTACCAGGGGAATGTATAACCGCACTCATTGCGGATTTAGCTCATTTCTCTGCGGGATACGCCACTGTCGCTGCTCTACTGACTAAAGGTGTGATAACCGCGAAACAAGCTATTTTAACCCTCCTGATTGGAAGTGTGTTAATTATAACTCTGGTATATCTGAAATACAGCCTTTCCATGTATATATCCCTGTTTGGAAAGCTTGGAGTGAAAATAACGGTTATAAATTACATGAGTAGTGTGATTTCAAAGTGTATTATAATTCTTCTGGTGGTAATATTAATGTGAACCTTTTTTGCTTCTCAAAACACTAAAAAATATAAGTCAAAGAAGGGATGTCCAATAAAATAAAAGTAATAATAACCAGACATGCAGTAGAGAGATTGTTTGAAAGAAGACCGGCGTGGTATCGAAAAATATCAGGAGATGTTGTGGCTAATACTATCGTGAATGTTATTCGTACAGGGAAATACCTGGAGAGGAAAAAAAGAAGGGATGGCGATGAAAAGGTCAGTATGCGCTTTTCCACGAGCAAATATACCATTTGCTGCACAAAGGTGAACGATACATTGATTGTCACAACAGTAATGGACACAAAGGGGATGACAGAAGAATACAGAAAGGCGATAAAGTTGTACTCAAAAGAGTCACCTTGTAAAGGTGTAACATTTATCGTATCAAATCCGGTAAAAGAGATAGAGAGGTGGATGAGAGGATGGGCGCGAGGGGATACGGAAAAGCAAGTGGTGCTGGGACGGTAATAAATGCAATAGCAACCTACAAAGGGTCTGCATTTGGCATAGATTTATGGACGTATGCGGAAGTGGAGCTCGGTGATGATTTCAGAGGTATAGAGGGGGAGATAGAGTTGGAAGGAGAAAGGGAAACAGGTGCTGATACAAGATTGATAGAGAGATGTGTGGAGTCGGTGCTCAGGAAGTTTGATTTGCCATTACGCGGCTATGTGAAGACGAGAAGCGAGATACCGGTTGGAAGTGGGTTAAAGAGCAGCAGTGCAGCGGCAAATGCGGCTGTGATTGCTACGCTGGATGCGATAGGAGTCCAAGCAAAGGAGGAAATGGATGTGCTGGACGCAATAAGAATGGGAGTGGATGCTGCTCTGGACGTTGGCGTGTCAATAACAGGAGCCTTTGACGATGCCTGTGCTTCTTTGCTCGGTGGATTTGTAATAACGGACAATAAAAAGAGGGAGTTGATAAAGAGGGTGGAGAAGGATTTTGAGGTTCTCGTTCTCGTTCCGGGGAAAAAAGCCTTTACTGCCGATACGGATGTGAAAAGGTCGAGATTGATAGCTCCATGGGTGGATATTGCGTATGAATTGGCGTTAGAAGAGAGATTCGAAGAGGCGATGACGTTAAATGGTTTTTTATATTGTGCGGCATTGAATTTTAGCCCTGAGCCAATGGTGAAGGCGTTAGAATGCGGCGTGAAGGGGGTGAGCTTATCGGGGACGGGTCCGTCTTTTGTTGCTTTGGTGGATGCGGAGAAGGGAGCGCGATTAGGTGAGGCATGGAATAAAATGGGGGTTGAAGGGGAGATAATAAAAGTGAAGGTAAACAATCAGACGATGCTATCGCAAAAGTCGATAAAGATATTTAAATAAGGACCACTGAAATATCCGTTATCAAAGCTCATTTTTGCACCTTCCGGCAGTTCCCCCACGTTTTCCCGCGTACTATTCACCTGCGGCTCTAACTGTGCGTGGTCCGTGCAATCCTGTGTAACGTCATTGGCAACGATTATCCCGGAATCGTGATCTACGGTGATTTGTGGGTTGTATGACAGTTCGATTCGCTCCTTCTTGTTCTTCATAAACCTTGCTTCAGGGTCTGTTATACTTACCGCGCTCTGTCCACTAAACTTTTTAAAAAAGTTTAATCAAAAAAGCTTCGCAGTATTCAGCTCCTTTTCCGCCTTGTCGAGCTTTTCAATACCCCTGATTTTGACAGGGTTGATTTCCTGGAGCATCTGTTTAAAAACGCATTTAAGAAAAGGTCTGTTTTGATATTTGACCGTTTATTGAGCAAGTTCAATCTGTGTAAATCCGTGTAAATCTGTGTCTTAAAAAATATTCATTTATTTTAACCAATCCTCAGTATTATCGTGACCCACATCGTGATAATCATCATCCACGTGGGTATTTGAATTGCAATAATCCATTTCAGGGTTGCGTCTATTCTGCTTGTAAGTCTTGTATCCAGCTCTGCTATTCGCTTGTTCGTTTCATCTATTCTACCGTCCAACTTATCTATTCTACCGTCCAACTTATCTATTCTACCGTCTAACTTATCTATTCGCCTGTTCGTCTCGTCAAGCCGCCTGTTCATCTCTTCTCTAAAGT
>JAODGL010000215.1 GCA_025464585.1 Methanosarcinales archaeon | reverse complement strand
TTCTTTAGAAAGTGTGTTGGTGTGCGCGGGATGTTTGATGGAGGGGAGGCGAAGAAGAAAGATTTTTATTATGGGAGAGTATGATAGAATATAAGAGAGGAGAAAAGGATGACTAAAATTAGCTTGGAGATTAAGGTTTTTAAAGAAGGGGATGTTTATGTAGCGGTTTGCTCTGAACTTAACGTTTCAAGTTTTGGGGATGACATTGAGAGTGCAAAGGAGTCACTAAGAGAGGCACTGGAAGCTTTCTTAGAGGAATGCGAAGCAATGGGTACATTAGAAGAGGTTTTAGAGGATGCAGGGCTTGTAAAAGTGAAAGAGAACTGGATACTTGAAGAGCCAGTTATAAAAGAGAAGATTGCCCTGTCATGTTAAGATATAATGAGCAAAAAGATTACGCCCATACCCTACACTATTCTTATAAAGATTTTTGAGGCAGATGGCTTCTCTACTGTAAGGAGGAAAGGGGATCATATAATAATGACAAAACCAGGTGTTAAACGCCCACTTGTGATAAAAAGCAGCCCAAAACTTGTGCCTGTAACACATATCCGTACAAATATGAGAACTGCTGGCATGAGCAGGGAACGTTATTTCCAACTTTTAGAAAAAGTGAAGTGAATGGAGTTAAAAATCCTAAAGAGCAGAGCAATAATCGCTCTTTCACTTCTCCCTTCTTTGTGCTTATTATCAAAAACCCTTTTGCTTCGCAAAAGCCTTCACGGAAAATTTGCTCGCACTTGATTTCCTGTTGATGCATGTTAGCGGCGGTGTGCTTTTGCTTTTCCCTTTTAGCTGGCATGAATGGCAGTAAGGGTTATTCAATGCGATGATTATTATGTTGCCTTAGTAGCATTATTATTTGCATGTGTGGTTTATGTTATGTTATCATGAAATACTACAATAAGAAAGAATTAGTTTGAGGTGATATCACAATGCTAATAATCGAAGCATCGGAGATAAGAGGAAAATGCCCGGTTTATAAGAAGGGTGATAAGATAGTAATAGACGGACCGGAGATAGTCCTGGAGAAGACAGATGCGATATGCATTCATGCCCTGGCTTCTTTACTTCATTATGTCGTTGCATTAAGGGACGGAGCTGACCCGAGGAAGCTTGGATTGTCGAAAGATGAAAAGTACGCATATATTCAATGCGTTGACCCCGGAGAGCCATATACTGAAGGAGGAACTGTTATATTTAAATGCCACAGAGTTGATAAGGAGAAAGAAACATGAAGAATATCGTGCGATGGAAAAATAAATCTGTGTTAATCTGCGTAATCTGTGGTTAGAGAGAGTGATATACCATGTCCGAAATAGTAAACCAAATTTCCACGCTCGGATTGGGCGAAGGCTTACAACAAGATACATCGCATACTCCAACTTCGGGGGACGGAAGAAAGTTTTATATGGATATATTCACAAAGTTTTAAGAGGTGAAAATGAAGTTTAACATCACAATTGAGATAGATGAAGATGGAAGATATGTAGTTGAGTGCACCGACCTGCCAGGCTGTCTTTCGGAAGGAGAAACTCTTAAAGAGGCAATTGAGAATATAAGCGAGGCAATTGTTGGATGTTTGAAGTCACGGCTAAAAGTAGCTGGGGAACAGCTTAAAATACCTTCTTTTCATCACAAACTCGACATATCCTTAGATATTACGGGAACAACACATAGCTCCCAGGGGCAAGCGGTGATAAACATATTGCTGCCTTCAAAAGGGCTGGTTGGTGGGTGAACCACATTGAAATAGTTAGAAAACAATACTCAACATGAGAAGGTGATTGAAATGGAAATGGTAGAAGAAATTGTTAAAATAGGAGAGAAAGGACAGATAATCCTGCCAGAGAAGATAAGAGAGAAGGAGGTGTGGAACAATGGAACACACTGAGTCACTAAAGGAGGAGCTACTCGAAAAAATTTCACATTTGTCGAAGTCGCGACTCCAGGAGGTTCTGCACTTCGTGGATTTCCTTGCTACCAGTGAAAGGGAGGAAGAAGACCCGATCCTTAAAGTTGCCGGTTGTCTTTCAGGGAGTCCTCTTTCTGCTGAAGAGATAGAAGAAGAGCTCTATGGAAAGGATCCGGCATGATGGATGAGGAGGTCTTTATAGATACTTGGGGCTGGCTGGCTTTGGGGCACCGCAAAAATGCCCATCATCAGCAAATCAAAACGTTCTATCAGACGCTTCAAGCCAGGGGTGCACACCTTTACACCAGTGATTATGTCATTGATGAAGTTATAACACTTCTCTTTCGGCGAGAGGTATTTGAGGAAGCTGTTCACTTTATGGAAGGGATTTTCATGGCTGCTGAACAGGGCGGTCTCACAATAGAACGGGTCACTTCTGAGCGGTTTACCTCCACCTGGAGACTCCGTAAACGATTTCAGGACAAACCAAGGATTTCATTCACCGATCTTGCCTCAATGGTCATCATGGAGGAGCGGGGAATAAGGCAGGTCATCACAGAAGACGAGCATTTCCACCATGTTGGGATGGGTTTTCAGAAAGTGCCTCAAGAGTTGAGAGGATGAAAATGGATTCAACGACTCCATTAAACGGTATATCCTATAGTTATCCGCACAACTTCGTGGTAAACTCAGGCATTTTGAAAACCTGTCTCTGCCAGGAGCGCCGCCTCCGGCGGGGTTGTTGCGCCGTGTGACCGGATGTTCTGTTTTTTCGGAAAGGATGGCATGTTTTTATTTGGCAGGAAACTATGAATGATTTTCAAACAATTACTTTTTTCTAATTACTTTTTTTCCAATTACTTTTTTCGCGCTCTTAAGAGCCCCACCCACGTCGGCCTGGCGGCCGACTGCCGCCCAACCACCGCTCCTGCGAGCGGTGGTGCTGATGATGGTATGCAGTGACCATTAAATAATCTTTAGACGTGTTATGAAGGTATATATATCGTGCTGTATCCTAAATTGAAACGGTGATAAGAGGGTGCAGCGGAGAAGCGGAAGCTATCTCTGTGTGGTTTTATGAGTATCCAGGATTTTTCGGGGAACCTTGAGATCTGAATAAAATTAAGACAATTACTTTTTCATTGTACATAAAGTAATATTAGCGCCAACTATTTTTTTTCAGGTTTCAGATGACACACCCTATCGCCTGCACACCACCCCCACATAATCAACAGTACTAAAAAATAAATAAAAAATAATATTGTGTCTCTACAAACTTATTGCATGATGACGAAACTACT
>JAODGL010000213.1 GCA_025464585.1 Methanosarcinales archaeon | reverse complement strand
CGCGTAGAAACCTGCCGATTAATCTTGAAATGGTGATTCAGAGCCTCATTCCGGTTGTTATTGGATGGGGCAACTACTTCAAGATAGCGAATGTCAATTGGCTGTACAAGGGACTCGATGGATGGACAAGAATGAGGTTGCGGGCATTTAAAGAGAAGAGGAAGAGCTACAACAGCAATCGGCGTATATCAAATGCGTTTTTGAGAGGCGCTTCAAGGGGTTAGCGACGACCTCATCCGTTCGACTATCTCGCAAGCCTTGCATATTCTCGATGCCGACGGGGCGCCACACCGCTCACACCGCAAAAGTTCCCTCCCTGACTGCTGCGCAGTCGGCAAAAATTCTGATAGCCTTTCGTAACCACGCAACAAAGAATATTTTGTCCCTGGATGTTTCTTTTCAAACACGTTCAGCATTTTTTTCACCGTGAACCGGAAAGATAGCGCTGCGTAAGGACAATGAATCGTACTTATCGCTATTCCTGCTACAAGCGCATACAGGGCAACTTCCTTTTCCGGGACTCCTCTCAGCGGTTTAATCCTCGGAACAAACTCATCCCTTCGCCCTCGTAACCTGCCTAACCGCTCTATATCTCCCCGTATATAATTGATTAAAATCGTCTGAACTTCGTCATCCAGATTATGAGCAGTTACAACCTTTGTGGCGCCTAATTCCTTCGCTTTTGTCTCTATTATCTTCCTTCTTAGAACACCACAAAAGGTACAAGGCGCCTGTTCAAAGCCTTCCGCTGCAATCTCATCCAGCGTGAATCCAAACTCGCGTTCAAAGGAGAAAGTACGAAGTTCTACTTCTAACTCCTTTGCTATCTTTTCCGCATTCTTTAACGTCACCGAACGAAATCCTTTTATCCCTTCATCCACCGCAATCGCAAAGAATTCCAGATCACTACGTGGCTGAAAAATCTTTTTTAGCATATATAAAAGAGCTGAACTATCCTTTCCGCCGCTCAGTGCCACAGCAATCTTATCCCCGCGCTCTATTAGCCACTGTTTTCTTATCTCTTTTTTCGCCTTTCTCTCCACGTCCTCAACGAAATGGGCTTCGCACAGGTGCAGCCCGGAGTATTTCTGATGGATTATAGCAGGATTTGGGCATTTTCTTTTACTGCATTCGATTGCCATTGTTATGCTCTCGTTTTTATAGCGGGTGCGGAGATAGAAAGATAGATAATCGAAACATTTAAATTTAAAGCTACTATTAACTTTGAGTTAGTTGTAGAAAAGGGAATGCAAAAGAGAATGAAGATTACAGCGATTAAATACTCTGCTACGACGCAACGGACATACGAATTGGAATCGCTTGAGGAGATACCGGCATTACAGGAGGACAACTTTGTGCTCTGGATAGACATTACCGAACCGACAATAGAAGAACTCTCGCCCCTTGGAAGCCTATTTGGATTCCATCCATTAGCAATCGAAGATAGTGTGCAGGCAGAGGAAAGACCCAAGATAGATGAGTACGATGAGTACCTATTCGTCATTGCAAAGACGGTAAATGCCGGAGAGGAAGGTATTTCAACCGGGCATTTAAGCATTTTTTTCAGCAAATATATGCTGATAACAATCCACAATAAGCAACTAAAACGTATAGAAGAGCTAAAGGAAAGAATTCTAAAGAAGAAGCCGTTGATACTAAAGGGAAGGGGAGATTTTTTGCTTTACAGGATTTTGGATACTATTGTAGATAATTATGTCGCAGTTATAGAAGATTTTGAGGATAAGATGGATGAAATTGATGAAGAGGTCATCGAAAAACCCACTGGGCGAACCTTAGAGAAGATTAGAATGCTTATACGGCAAATCAGACATGTTCACAGACTCGTCAGGGGGCAGCGGGATGTGGTGGAGAAGTTGGAAAGAAGTGATACGCCGCTCATTAAACCCGAAACCCGAATCTACTTCCGGGATATCTATGACCATACGATTTCTCTGTTGGATTCGATGGAGAATATACGGGGAAATGCAGAGGGGGCACTTGAGGTCTATCACTCGTCCTTAGCTAATAAAATGAACGAAATAATGAAGGTGCTGACAATTATCGCAACGATATTTATACCTCTTACATTCATTACGGGAATCTACGGCATGAATTTCCAGGGCGGTGGGACGGACAAGCCCTTAAACATGCCCGAGCTCTATTCGCCTTATGGGTATGTCTCTATCATGGTTGTAATGGTGGCTATATCAATATGTATGCTGATATACTTCAACAGAAAAGGATGGTTGTGAATAAAAGAACGTATTTTACACGATATGAATATGAATCAAGAATTTTACACGAATTGGACAGCGAGAAGCTCGGCGATGAAGAAGACCGCAGCATGCGGTTCAGCTTTTTATTAATTTGCTTTATCTTTAAATAAATAGAGATTTGTGAAACAAATGTCAACGCAGAAAGTTGAGTCCGGATACAGATACGTCCCGTTTATTACGCTGTCAGAGCTAAAGCCACGGGTTTGGATTACTCTTTCTGACTGCAACTTCAAATGTAGAGGATGTTTTAGCTTTGCTCGTGAACCAATAGGTAAGCCGATGCGTGTCGGGCAGCTAATAAACCTGATAAAGAAATCGTCACGGGAATATTATGGTGATACACCGCTGGAAGAAGCAGTAATAACGGGCGGCGAACCTACGCTAAACAGACGTTTTCTCGTAGATTTGGTCTCGCAGCTAAAAGAATTTATTAGTGATGTGGTGCTTGACACGAATGGGTATCTTTTAGGCGATGCGTACCTGACTGAGCTGATCGAAGCGGGTCTAACTGAAGTTATGTTTGATTTGAAGGCGTGGGATGAAAAATTGCATGAATGGTACACCGGATACTCGAATAAAAGAATATTAGCGAATATAAGAAATGCGTACGGAAAAATAAAGCTCGTGGTGAACACCGTGTATATACCGGGGATTGTGGATGAATCCGAAATAGAGAAGATAGCGAAGTTTTTATCGGAAATAGACAAGAAGGGAGAGATAGATTACAGAATAAACAGATACAACACGAATTTGAGCCACGAGAAAATATCAAGGAATCCGTATCCCGAGGAGATAGAGCATGCCTACTCGATTGTTGCTAAATATATGAAGAACTCGGTGATAGGAAAGAGTTGCGTACGAGAAAGGAAAATAGAAGTGAAGAGGGGCTGGATAACGGTATTCCCAGACGGTACCTTGAAAAGACGGACTTTGGCTGATTATAGGCAGGAGAATGAAAAGCTTTCTTTTTGAAAGAAATGATAAGGAAATTCAGATACTCGGATTTGAAAGACATTCTGGAGATAGAGAAAAGGGCATTCCCAAAATCGCCTTACAGCAAATTTACTTTCTTGTATTATGCATCGGCATACCCTGATAACTTTCTGGTATATATACCTGAAAATAATGAAGAGGGGTTGAATAAAATCGTGGGTTATATTATCTTTTATCCCGGCGGGCATATAATATCTATTGCAGTGCATCCCGCGTATAGGAGAAGGGGGATAGGAACTGAGCTTGTCGGAGAAGTCTTGAAAAGAACGGAAGGTAATGCGAGTGTGGAAGTTCGGGAGAGCAACGAAGTGGCAAAGGGGTTTTATAAGCATTTGGGCTTCTCCCTGCAAACGATAATCCCGGGGTATTACGGCGATGAGGATGCGCTGGTGATGATCCGGAAAGGTACATGAATCCGGGATAAGAAAAGCTTTATAAAAAGCAAATCATATTCAATATTTACCATGTTATTCAGTGCGCAAACTGTGATTACAGTATTGATAGCTTTTTCGCTCGTGCTTTATGCCTACTTAAAGCGTAAAATAAACACCTCTGCCTTTATAGGAACGCTCACGCTCGGCGTGTTCATTCTGTTAACCTTAGGATTAAAATTTGGTTATGCCGGTATACTTGCGTTGCTCGCATTCTTTCTGTTTGGGAATTTGGTCACGAGATATAAATATGATAAAAAAGCAAAACTCGGTGTTGCAGAGGGGAAAAAGGGCATGCGGGACATAAATAACGTGCTTGGCAACGGCTTATCACCGCTTTTTTTCGCCTTGCTCTACGCTCTTCCTGTTTCCAGTCCGAGCCATAACACGATTTTCCTGCTCGGCTTTTCAGGTGCAGTCGCTACCGCTTGCGCGGATACATTTTCAACAGAAATCGGGCAGGCGGAGGGTAATCCGAGGTTGGTCACAACGCTAAAAAAAGTGCCGGTAGGCACGAATGGGGGCATTAGTCTACCAGGTCTCTGCGCTGCGCTACTCGGCTCGGGTTTGATTTCGTTTGTCAGTCTTGCATTTTGGTTTGATCTACAAATGTCCACAAGAACTGTATTTTTGCTCTCATGCATTTGCCTCCTGTCCGGGTTCTTAGGTTGTATCACAGACAGCCTTCTTGGCGCAACCGTTGAAGACAAACCATTTTATAAAAATCGTAGGGTGAATAAACATCACGTGAACATCTTAGCTACGCTATTTGGTGGTATTTTTGCAATTGTGTTAGGATACTCTTTTGGGATACAATAATGTGGCACATTCATGAAAGAATGCAAATTGCAAAGTGTAAAATTCAAAATAAATGATGCCATTTTATACTAATATTATTTAGGACTAATTATGATTAGTAAATTTATTGATGCAGGAATTCAAAGAACTCAAGACTTATTTCTCCATTCTCAATGCCATCGCTTATGGTTATACAAAACCCACCGAGATAGCGAATTTTACCGGTGTGGAAACGAGGAGAATCTATCCATATCTTGAGAATCTGCTCAGGTTGGGGGTTATAGAGCGGCAGGTTTCTATTTTTGGCAGTCCAAAGAAGGGGGTATATTTGATACGTGACAGCATATTTGATTTCTGGTTCAACTTCGTGTTCAAGCACCGGGAAGAAATAGAAAGGGGTACTTTCAGATTGAGTGAACGCTTATGGATAAGGCAAAGCTCGTTGATTGGCACGTAAAAGGTGAAGAGTATTATAGCATTATAGCAGAGAGCATTGAGGAAAAAGAAGAACTCCGCAACCAGGGGTTTATGGTCTATGATTTAGCAAACACGAGGAAAAATTTAAATGCCGGAACTACCGAGATACGTTTTTCACCAATTTTTCGCGTCTCCTCCTTATCCCGCGAAATCACGTAACCCTGCTCGACTTTGAACCTGTTCATAAACGCAAGCAATCCTTTAGTATCTATTTTCCCATATTTCACCTCTATTGGCACTGGTTCTCCGTTTGTCATCACTACGTCAACTTCATTCTTGTAGGGGTCGCGCCAGAAGAATTCTGCTTTAACTTGATTTACTACCAACCACTCAAATACGCGCGATTTAGAATGCGCGTCTTCTCTGAACAGGAGGTCTGGAGAGATTATCGTGGGATAATATTTTTTAAGTTTCCTTTCCGTCTTCCTCCTACTTCTTGAATAGTTGTACAGCTTTTTAATGAGGAACGACTCTTCGAGATAAGACAGATAATTTGAAAGCGTTTGTCTTGAAATTTTCAACTCCTGTGCCAATTCTGAAAGCTCTATTAGTTGCCCTGGCTCTTCCATAATTACGTTAAGTAGTGATTCTATTACTGATATCTCTCTAATCTTAAACAATCCCGGTATATCCCTGTAAACAACCTTTTCTACTATGCTTTCTTTAACATATTTCTTCACCACATCTTTCTCTTTGACGTTTACCAATTCAGGAAAACCGACGGTCAAGGTGAATTCGGCGAACAACCTGGCTAATTCACGCTCATAAATGCCGATGGGCTCGAAATCAACTCCTTTGAACCGAAGGAATTCACCGAATGAAAGCAGCTCGACTTTGAACTCAAATATTCTCCCGGCAAGCGTTTCTTTTGTCTTCTTTCTTATAAATAACGATTCTGAACCCGAGATTATTATCTTGATTTGTTTCCCGAACAGGTCGTATATGGTCTTTAATTGATCTTCCCAATTGCTTAGCTTCTGTATCTCATCGAGCAAGAGCAGATATTTTCCCCGTCGTCCACGGAAGTCCTTTTCCATTAGTTCCTCATATCCCCTCAAAACCTCTCTTATTTCTGCTTCGCGGAATTCGTCAAAGGAGAAGTAAATTATATTCCGCGAATCGAAGCCATTTTCTATCGCGTCTTCTATGATTTTCCACATTAAAGTCGTTTTTCCAACTCTTCTTAAACCCGTAAGTGCAATTATCTGCGGCAGGGGCATGAATTTTTTAATTTCTTCATAAATTTCCCGCTGCTTATATTCTATCTCAAATTCTCCCCGCCACCAGGGATTTAAATCCCGCAACACATCCTTAATTTCTGTCATGTTTTGGTTATATTCAAATTTGTATTTAACCTATAATAGATTTTATGTTAATTGTATTTAACCTTAACGCAATAGGGTTTAGATATTGGAATTTGTTTAGAATTTAGAGTTTAGTGCTTAGAATTTATACCACAAGATATTGAGCAATTACTGGATTTATAAAGTCGTCATGTCCATAAACTTTATACATATAAAAGAGCAATGCGCGAATTTAAAGATAAGCTGGCGAAGGCAGGGAAGATAATAGAGATAGAGCGGAGTGTGGAGTCAAAATACGAGGTTGCATCTATTTGTGCCGAGTTTGACCGGAAAGGCACCAAAAAGCCGGTTTTCTTTCACGCGGTGGACGGCAAGCATAAAGTCATAATGAACGCTCTGGGCGGAAGAGAGATACTGGCGGAGTTGCTTGGCACATCACCTGCCGAACTCGCACCGTTTCTGGCGGAAATCGGTAACGAAGGAAAAGTAAAGATAGTTGAGGATTCACCGACAAAAGAAGTAATTAAGGAGCCTGATTTAAGCGAGTTGCCAATATTAACCTATTTTCCAGGAGATGGTGGCGCTTATATAACGGGGGGCGTGGTGGTTGCGGAATTGGATGGCGTGAGGAATGCATCCATTCACCGGTTGATGGTCCTGGATGATAAAAGATTAGCCGCGAGGCTTGTTCCTCCTCGTCACCTGTACAAGATGCATCGTGAAGCGATAGAAAGAGGAGAGGAATTAAAAGTGGGAATTGCCATAGGTGTAGAAGACCCGCTGGTTCTTTTAGCAGCTTCAACAAGAGTCCCGCCGGGTAAGGAGTTCAACTATGCCGCAGCTTTGACAAAAGAGCCAGTGGAACTCTTCAAACTGAGTAATGGCGTAGCGATTCCACATGCAGAAATCGCTCTGGAGGGATTCATAGGCAAAGAACGAGCAAAAGAAGGTCCTTTTTTGGATATTACCGGCACTTATGACCGTATACGCGAAGAGCCCGTTATCACGCTTACGCGGATGTATCACCGAAAAGACCCGATTTACCATGCCATTCTACCGGCAGGCGGGGAGCACAAGCTGCTTATGGGTGTGCCTTACGAACCGTTGATATTTAGAGCTGTGGAGCGTGTGGCACGGGTGAAGAACGTGTTTTTGACAGAAGGCGGCTGTTGCTATTTGCATGCCGTGGTACAGATAAAGAAAGAAGGGGAAGGAGAGGCGAAAAACGCGATTATTGCTGCTTTCGCAGCTCATCCAAGTCTTAAATCGGTTGTCGTTGTGGACTCTGATATAGACATATTTAGCCCTGATGAGGTGGAGTATGCAATAGCAACGAGGGTGCGCTGGAATGAGGATGTGGTGTTCATACCCGGTGCGAAGGGCTCCTCACTTGACCCTTCTGCTGAAAACGGGCTCACGACAAAGCTGGGAATAGATGCGACGAAGGAGTTGGGGCAGGAGGAGAGGTATGAGAGAGTTGTAACTACTGAATAGTAATAGTAAGATAGATTTTTATAGGGTGAGGTATTTTTCAGAGATGAAAGAAGAAATGGACTTTTCGGAGTTCTCTCCTACGGACTACCGGTATGCAGTGGATGAATTAAGGGAATATCTATCAGAGGAAGCTTTTGTGCAGTATAAAGTGAAAGTAGAAGCAGCAGTTGCGCGAGTTTTCGAGCATAGGGGCATTCTGAGTAGAGAATTATGCGCTGAAATAGCAGAAGCAGCGTCAAAGGTAAATGCGGAAGAAGTGTACGAAGAAGAGAAACGTACAAAACATGACATCCGTGCGCTCGTTAATGTAATAAGGAACAGGGTAAGCGAAGAAGCAAAACCATTCGTGCATCTCGGTGCTACTTCTTATGATGTCGTGGATACAGCAAATGCGCTCAGGTATAAAGACGCGGTGAAGAAAGTGATAATACCGGATATGCTTGAATTGGAGCGAACCTGGATAGATTTAGCACGCAGGGAAAAATACACGCTACAAATAGGGAGGACGCATGGACAGCACGCCGAACCTATTACCTTCGGGTTCGCGATTGCGCAGTATGTGAACAGATGGGGTTCGCAGATATTGAGGGTAAAGGAAGCGAGTGAGAACCTTGTGGGTAAATTCTCGGGTGCTGTTGGCGCGTATAACGCGACAAGCTTGATTGATAACAACCCGGAGGAGTTTGAGCGCGAAGTGCTCGCTTTGCTCGATATAAAACCTGCAACGATCTCCACGCAAATCGTTCCGCCAGAACCTATGTCTGATTTTGTTCATTCTATCATAAGCAGTTTCTCTGTCTTAGCCAATTTCTGCGATGATATGCGGCATCTTCAGCGAACAGAGGTGGGCGAGGTGATGGAAAAGGTGGCGGAGGAGCAGGTAGGGTCATCAACGATGCCGCATAAAAGGAATCCTATTGGTTTTGAAGGTGTGAAAAGCCTCTGGAAAAGATTCATGCCGCAGGTTATAACCGCGTATCTCGACCAGATTTCTGAACATCAGCGTGACCTTACGAATTCGGCATCGCAGCGCTATACGCAAGAGCTGCTGGTGGTCTTTGATTACTGTATTAGAAAGCTGCGACGGATTTCAGAGCGGTTAGTAGTGGATAGGGAACAGATGCGGGAGAATTTTATGATTTCTGCGGATAATATTATTGCTGAACCGATATACATTCTCCTTTCTTATTACGGGCATCCGGATGCGCATGAATATGTGCGGAAGAAGAGTTTTCAGGCTTATACGGAGAATAAATCGTTACGAGAGGTTGTAGAGCGCGATGACGAGTTTTTATCCTATTTACGGAAATTTACAGATGAGCAGAGGGAGAAGGTTTTTAATCCGGAGAAATATGTTGGAATTGCGGGTGAGAAGACGGAGAAGGTAGCGAGTTATTGGGATAAAAAGTTAGAAATGGCTGCGATGACTTCTCGCTCGTGATATGGTCAATACAGTGCTTATTCGCCTGATTGACCGTGAAAGAGGATTTTTAAATTTGAGCTATCTATTTCACCGCGCCTTCTTCAAAGAAACGACTTCTTTCCACTCTTTTTCTACCCCCTTCACCTTTTCCATCGTCCGCGAAGCATTTTCCGTAAACACTTTTTTAAAGGGCTTCACATCTATTGCCCCTCCTTGAAAATCTCCTTTCACCTCTCCCATCTTCTCTTCTATCCACCCTTCCATCTCGAGGTATGCACGCTTCAATCCTTCTATCACCTCTTCATCTGCGTTCCACAGCCCTCGTTCATAAGCCTCCAATAATCTTCTTCCTACCTCTTCCAACGCCCAGGGATTGTTCTCCTCAAAGAACTGCTTCATCTCCTTATCCAAAACGAACGTCCTTGCTATATCATCAAATATCCAATCATCTACCGCGTGCGTGGTCGCTTCCCAACCATAAACTCTTCCTATTCGCTTTGATATGTCCCCTGCGCCCTTATATCCATGACGCTTCATCCCTTCTATCCACTTTGGGTTCAGCAACTTCGAGCGAACTACTCTTCTCATCTCGTCTGCAAGGCTTCTCACTTCTATCTTATCCCGGTCTCGCGTATCACCATAATATGCGCAGACATCCTTTTCTGAAATCTCCCTCGCAGCGTTGGTTAGACCTCCATGTGTTCCAAAATAGCAACAACAGCCGCACAGGTCGTATTCATCTGTAACTGTCTTGTTGAAAGTCAAATCAACGGTTTTAAGCTGTGATGCAAGACTATCATGTGCTTCGCCACCAAAATTATTCTTCCCGTAGGCATATCCGTTCCAGTGCACAAACACATCCGAGAGCTCCTTCTCCTCCTTCCATGCAGA
>JAODGL010000211.1 GCA_025464585.1 Methanosarcinales archaeon | reverse complement strand
GAGAACGATTACTGCCTGACGCAATACGAAGCATACCCGACGGTGGCGGAGTCGCACTTCGGTGGGTCTGTTAGGGCGTGCTGTGCAGCGGCGGGATGCGGTAGTGCCGTTGCATGCGCGACAGGACTTGCACAGCCGACCCTGAGTGCGTGGTCGCTGTCTCAACTGGGACACTACCAGCGTGTGGGCAGACTGGGATTCTACGGCTATGACCTGCAAGACCAGTGCACCGCATGCGGCTCGTATTCATACCAGAGCGACGAGGGAATGCCGTTTGAGATGCGAGGCGTGAACTATCCGAACTACGCGATGAACGTGGGACACCAGAGTGCGTACGGTGGTCTGGTTAATGGTGCACACGTTGCGAACCATGACGCATGGGTGCTGTCGCCGCTGTGGAAGGTAGCATTTGCGGACCGTGACCTGCCGTTCGACCGTGGATACGTGACCAAGGAGTTCGGAATAGGAGCAAACAGGGAATTCTCCAAGATTGCAGGAGAGCGCGACCTGATTGTCGCTGGTTACTACGGTAGAGAACCTGGTAAAAAATAAATATGTATAAGTAGTGTTTGGTCAAGCAGACGAAGAACAACCAAGCAAAAACAGGACAAAGGTTGGGGGGAGGAGCTCTTTCTCTCCCTTTTTTATTTTTTAGACACAAATTACAAATAAATCCCAAATTCTAAATCCAAAACTCTAAACTTTATATAGTTTTGATTTTAGGTAAAAATCACGAGATTTCACATGATTAATTTTCTGTGAAAATCTGTGTAATCTCGTGGTTGTAGAAAGGAGAAAAGAAAAGATGAAAGTAAGGGAAGTGATGAGCAGTCCGGTAATCACCGAGGATGAAGATGTTTCGGTTACTATCGTCTCGCGAGACATGGAACTGTCGGGAATAGGCAGTGTGGTGATAACGAAAGGTGGTAAGCCCGCAGGAATCGTTACTGACCGTGACATGATGATAAAAGTTTGTGCAAAGAGAAGGACAGGAGACGTAAAAGTAAAGGAGATAATGTCCTCTCCTTTGATTACCATTGGACCAGGAGCACCTGTGGAACAAGCATGTGAACTCATGGCAGCGAAGGGCATAAGAAGGCTGCCGGTGCTCGAAAATGATGAGCTTGTGGGTATTGTAAGCGTGAGAAATATATTGACCCAGGCGCCGGAGTACGTGCACAAATTCTATCCTGCGGAAGAAGGGATAGTAGCGGAGTTATTGGAGGTTGGGGATGTGATGACGCGGGAAGTCGTCACTGAAGATGAAGCCACACCAGTCAATAAAATATCAGAGGACATGGAAGTGACAGGAATAGGCAGTGTGGTGATAACGAGAGGTGGTAAACCCGCAGGAATCGTTACTGACCGTGACATGGCAATAAAAGTGATAATGAAAGATAAAAAGGCAAGTGAAATCAAGGCAAAAGAAATCATGTCTTCGCCTTTGATTACCATCGGACCGGAGGCACCATTAGAGAAGGCATGCGAGCTCATGGCTAAGAATGATATAAGAAGGCTGCCGGTGCTCGAAAATGATGAGCTCGGGGGTATTATAAGCGTGAGAAATATATTGACAAGAGCGCCGAAGCATGTGCGGAAGTTCTATCCGGGAGAATGAAAGGTAATTAGCGGTTTAGTGGTTTAGCGGTAATTGCTCAATATCTTGCGGAAGTTATTTCTTGTATTTTGGAGTCCCATTGTCAGAGGATGTGATTGAAACTTTCAGAAGCATTGAGAAAAATACCAGGAGAGAAGTCTCTAATAAGAACCCAACGACAATAAACAATCCGGGAGAGAAGGAAGTGATAAGAACAACAGGAGGAGGAGCCTTTGCGGGTATGGTAACAGGGTGCCTATTAGGATTGACCTTTGGCCCAGTGGGTGTACTCGTTGGCGGTATCCTGGGAGCGCTGGCTGGGAATCAAATAGAGTACGAGAGTAAAAGGATGGAAAGAGAGAGAAGGAGAAAGAGAATGGGGAACTTGAAATGATGGAGGAATTAAAGAAGGAAGATTTAAAGATTGTAAGGATGAAGAAATTGAGTGTAGTGGTAATGATTATCAGAAATAAGATATTCTTTGAGGGATGGCATGAGGGAAATAAGAGCAGAAATAAAAGATGTAAAAGAGGATATAGCGATGGATATTAAACATTACGGCGAGGCTATTCTCAAAAACTAATGCGAAAGGAGAGGGAAAGATATATTCGGTTAGCAAAGGAAATATTGAAATATTTCGAGTGCGAGAGGTGTGGTGAGTGTTGCACTACACTGCCCATCTGTTCGGATTGGGAAGACATGCCGGGAAATGATTCAAAAAACGATAGAAGCCTTAGACAAGCAGAGCGACCTATTGTTCGGTGCAGAAGGGGGAATAAAATGCCCTATCATCATCGTTTCATTGGACCTCCTAGAGGAGCTTTTGAATTGGTTGCGAAAGAGGGAGAAGAAAAGATAGATCTAAATTAAAAGAGATTTTGTATAGCATGAAGGGGATATATTATAAGAGGAGAAAGTGATTTATAAAGGGAGTATATGCATCCATATATCCATGGAGGACTTAGGATACGGAGCCTGAATCGTATAACGATTGCATCGCGTATTTAAGAGACAAAGGAATAGTCGGATGTGCGGAAGAGTTAATCAAAATAATAAGGATGAGGAACTTGCTCGTTCACAGATATTGGGTCGTAGATGACTTCAGAGTTTACTCAGCGGTTAAGGAAAATTTCAAGTGCGTTGAGGAGTTCGCAAAGAGCGTGGAGGATAGATATGTGCTCAGATAAAATATACTACTCCAGGATTGAAGAGAGAAGGAAGAGAGAGATTCTGGAAAAATTAAAGAGTATTTTTGAAGAAGATAATAGAATAGTGCTGGCTTACATCTTCGGTAGCTTCACAAGGAGAAAGGCAATC
>JAODGL010000110.1 GCA_025464585.1 Methanosarcinales archaeon | reverse complement strand
TAGTGGTGATAGACGGAAATGCCATTGACGCAACAGAAACAATGATATGGGAGGAGATAGAATCGCAACTTACAGGCAGAGTGGCGAAATTAAAAGGCAGAACCTCGCCCGGAAGTGAAAAATTAAGAAGCTTATTTGCATCACATCAACCTCTGCTGATTCTAATGGATGAGGTGCTTGAATACGCAATCGCAGCTTCTGGAATAAAAGTGGAAGATTCGACTTTAGCTTCACAGGTGCTGACCTTCTTGCGGCGTTTAACCGATACCGTTAGAACTCTTGACAGAACCTTTCTGGTTCTCACGTATCCGTCCAGGTCACATTACGAAGAGCACGATCAAAGACTGCTCAGCCAGCTACTGGAGCGCTCTGGCAGAGTGGAGAAGGTATACACGCCCGTACACGATGAGGAGATATATCCAGTGATTAGAAGAAGACTTTTCAGTATGGTAAACGAAGAGGAGGCGAGGGAAGTTATAGAGGAATTCATGGATTATGCCGAAAGGGAGAATATACTACCAGAAGGTGTAGAGAAAACGAGCTATCGTGAACGGTATGTAAAGAGCTACCCATTTCTACCCGATGTTATTGATGCTCTGTATATGAAATGGGGCACCTATCCCGAATTTGAACGTACAAGAGGAGTGCTCAGGCTTCTTTCGCTGGTCGTGGCTGCAATGCGTGAGTCAAAACGCCCATATATCACTTTAGCAGATTTTGAACTGAGCAATGATAAGATCAAAGGTGAACTTTTGAGATACATTGGACCTGAGTATAACAGCGTCATCGCTGCAGACATCACATCAAGCGACGCGGGAGCCCGGCGAGTAGATAGAAGCCTTGGTGATGCTTATACCCCTTTCCGTTTCGGAACAAGGGTGGCAACCACAATCTTCATGCATTCTTTCTCCGGTGGTCCAGAAAGAGGGGCGACTATTAATGAGGTAAAACGCTCTTCTGCCGATATTTCTGTTCCGAGCAGTATCATCGTAGAAGCACTCTCAAAATTAAAGGAGAACCTGTTTTTCATCCGTAGCAATGGTAAATTCCTCTTCACGAACCAGCCGAATTTGAACCGCATTCTTCTGACCAAAATGGAAAGTGTAGGTGATGAGGCACTCGAGGCAGAGGAGAAAGAACTTTTAAGAAATAACCTCAAAAGAGACTATTTTGATGTGTTCCTCTGGCCTGTTAACACTAAAGACGTACCTGATACGAGAGAACTGAAATTAATCGTGCAGAAGAGCCAGGGAGAGGAGAAATGCAAAGAGATACTGGAGAATTATGGTGAACGTCCGAGAGTGTATCGCAATACGCTCATCTTCCTTTGTCCTGTGGATTCTGAGCGGATAAACTTTGAGAGTTTATTGAAGAGGAAACTCGCATGGCAACTTGTAGAGGCAGATAAAAACCTCAACTTGAACCCTGAACAGAAGAGGGACGTCAAAGATAGACGTAAGAAAGCAGAAGGAGAAGCAAAAGAGCATTTGAGGAATCTTTACCGCATTGTTCTTCTTCCATCAATGGATAACTTTACGGAAATTGATTTAGGTCTTCCTACTTACGGTGCCGAGACCACCATAGACCGGGAGATATATGAAAGGTTAAGAAGTGAAGGACAAATCCTGGAGAAACTTGCTCCTCTATCGCTCAGGGAGAAATATCTCAAGGATAGGAATTACGTTGGGACAAAGAATATACTTGAATCTATCGTAAAAACACCCGGCGAGCTCAGAATTGTCTCTGATGACGTGCTTAGAAATTGTATAATAGAAGGTGTGAAACAGGGATTGTTTGGACTTGGAGCTATAGAAGATGATAAACCAGTATGTCGGCATTTCAAAGTTGAATGCTCGCCTGAGCTGATAGAAGATGAAATCTTGCTCAAATCGGATTTGTGCCAGATTTCACATGAAGAGTTTAAACACAAGGAAGATGTGCTTACTGGTAAAGAGGAAGTTAAGGATAAGGTGGAAGTTAAAAGGGAGTATGATGGCAAAAAGTATAATACAATACACTTGAAATTAAACGTTCCTACGGGCAAATTGTCAGACATCGTGAAAACGGTAACCTATATCAAAAGTAAGTTCAATAAGGTGGAAGTGAAAGTAGAGATAACGGCGGTGAATGGCGAGATGTCTGTCTCTGATTATGAAGACAAAATCGAGGAGGCGATCAGGCAGGCTGCTATTACAGTGGAGGAGGAAGAGGTAGGATAATTGTTTGTGCTTCTGTATACCGCTTTTTTTATTTATGAGCTAATAGTAAAATTTAAATAACCCTATACCCTCTGATAAAAAATAGGTAATGCATCCTATCACGGGTGCATTACCTGATCCTTACAGCGGAGAATGCTTTTTGTAGAGGAAGTGTTAGAATGCAGGAACAGCAGTATTATTCCAAGAAACAGTAAGGAAAAAGCTATCCAGAAGGGAGATATACAACCCTGTAAGAAACGCGTAATGCACCCATAGGGGGTGTTTTCAGAGATGATAGATATAGTCTCAGCTATTATGATATCAGTTACGGCGGCATTACTAATAACATTTGCATCATTGCTCTATAAACCTTTCCTGAAGTGGGCGGAGTTGAAGTATGAAAAGGTCATTTGGAGTTTAGGGATTCCAGAAGGGTTTGAAGGCAAAAATATATTGCTCAAAATAAAAAGTAAAGGGGGTTTTTTTGGTCTTAAAAGTTTTAAAGGAACCAAGATTAAAATATTTAATGAAGTTTATACTATTATAGGTCTCTTAGAATATAATTTCAGTGGAGAAAAGTATTTTCTGCTTCAAATCGAACCGGAGAAGAAGATAAAAACGGAGTTTGGAATACGGCTCATTGGGTTTGAAAGTGATATGATAATATTATGGGCTGAGTTAATTGATGAGAAATTTTGGGATAATATAATAAAAAAATCCAGATTCTGCATACCAGATACAATCTCCATAGAATTTGTAAAGAAAAAACTTCGGGAAGAATTGGAACCTTCCATAAATTTAGGTAATCAAAAAGCAAAGTTATACGAAGCGGAGCATGATGGTAAGATTATGATTTTATTCGGCAAATACAGTATGTGGCAAGCCTCGTGTAGCCGAATCAAATTTTTGGTTAACGAAGCAATTCATATATGTTGTATATATTATGGTAATGAGCTTTGCAATAGCGAAGTGTGGGTTGGAAAAGAAATCGCGGAAAGTGAAATCCAGTTAATAGACGAATAACTTCAATATTCGTAACTACTTACCCTTATGACAATTTCTTGGAAAAGAAGGAGGGACTAAAGGAAT
This sequence comes from Methanosarcinales archaeon, assembly GCA_025464585.1. Classification (GTDB taxonomy): domain Archaea; phylum Halobacteriota; class Syntropharchaeia; order Alkanophagales; family Methanospirareceae; genus QMVO01. Next base: position 5,381 of record JAODGL010000110.1, on the reverse strand, counting down.
TTACACCAAAATCTATCTCAAATTTCGTCAAGGACACGCCGTCCATCCTTCTTTTCGATTGACCTGGGTAGTTACCTTCAGGCAAATTGCGATTGCGCGGAGGCTGTAAAGCCAGCCAATGAAGCAATCAAAGAGCAATTGATAAATTCTGATGTGGTGAATTTCGATGAAACCGGCTCGCGAGTGGAGAACAAACTTAAACCTTCATAGTGGGGAAATTCTCCGAGTAGGAACTTTTGATTATTTACCTTCATTCTACCGTATTCCATAATTAAGCGGGAACAAACAGAGCAATATTTTCCATGCTTACAGGACTCATTACTCCCCATTTCGACGATTTTTTACCATTTAGTATGTTCACGATAGCGGACATCAACAAAATCAACTCTGCGGACTTCAACACCAAACTCACATTAGGCTCGCTTACCCTCGTAACACCCCTTTCAACGATTCTTACCACCCTCTTTTGTCTATTTGAAGTTTCAACCAGCTGGATTAAATCAGCGATGTCATATCCCTTTTGTTCGGTATTCCAGAGGATGAGCATCCCCAAATCTCGCAGTAGGTTTCTGACATTCACGCCATCTACAATGACATACTCTCGGGAAGCAAAGATTTTACCAAATTCACTATCCTCACGAACCAGTTTCCCTGCCTTATTTATCAAATCGAGATGCCTGAACAATCGCGAGAGACATATCTTTCCAGGTTTCTCTGGGGGATTTGGATTCCTGCCCAAGAGGATCACCTTATGATCTGCGAAAGCAAGACCTGCCGCTACCCTGCTAACGGTGTGGGCATTTCCTGTACAGAATTTAAATCCATCTCCCAACACTCTTTTAGCGTGATTGACGATTTCCACAATGTTCATTGCCTCACTGTCCGTGGAACGGCAATTGCTGGAAAACACAGGGATGAGGGGAAACTGCCCTAACGTCTGCAAATCCAATGGTATGATAACGCCCGTGGATTTTTGCAAAAAGACTTTTTCGGCGGCTGTCTATTCCCATGGAATCAATGATGATCAAGGGGGTTTTATGACCCGTAAGGTCTTCATAGACCTTCCAAAGATGTCTGAATTCGAGGTCTAACGTGGCATCGCTCAAATAGCGCTGGATGAAATACTGAAGCCCTGAGAAAGAAGGGGAGTCAGAATATCTCAGATTCCGCCCAAGGAAACCAATAGCCTCGTACAGCCTTTTCCGGAAAGTTAATTCGTCGTATTCCATCTCAAACAATCCGTCCGTCATCTGCTCAAAGATTTCTTGATGGCTCTGGAACCATGCAGGGTTATACCCTGCAACCAACTCCGATACCTGATCCTGAACTTGTTGAAATGGTATTTTACTGGATAACTGATAATCCGGATCATCTTCTTCATCATCAAGAAGGGGGATTTGAAAAACTTCATTTTCAAAATTGATGGGGTATGCGCCCTCAATCAACTTTTCATCATCGGAGAAGTTATTTGTAAGTCTTTCGAGGTGCTCGTAGATTTTTTCGTAGTCGCTCTTGTGCTGTTTCATGAGTTCCAGCTCTGCTTCCTCAGATTCGGTTTTCCCACGGTCTATGAGTTCTTTCAGTTTGGCGAGATTTTCTTCGCTGGGATTTTGTGATACTTTATACCCAATGTTGCGATACTTATTTATCCATTGAGCACGTATTCTGTTCTCGATCCTTTGTCTATCGTTGTCCATAGCCTGCTGTATCCGACCCATTCTGTGGATTAGCTCATCTATGAGGATGTCCTTAAGACGCACGACGAAATCAACTTGTGCTTCAAATACAAGGAGTGCCTGGTCTGAAAGGGATTCATTGGCTTTGATTCTGCTCAAATGGTTCCGGATTACCTTTGATCTTGGTCGAACACGGAGGAACCATTCACACGGGTCTACGCCCGGATACGTCTGCTGGAACCTTTTTTGAGCTTCTTCCAACCGTGAGGCAATACCGTCAATATCAATACCTCCGAAGGGCTTCAAGTCGTTGTAAGTGAAGACGGTGGATAAAGAAGCACGGGCGTTGGCTAAATTATATGTATCAGAGGCATTAATCCCATAGAGGATTAACCATTGTAATTCTTGTGGAGCATCGTAAGACTCTTTTCGGCTACTGATGAAGCGGTAAAAGGTTGACTGAGGAATTGGATCTTTTCCCTGTTTCTCCCGGTTATCATTTATCTCGCGAAGGATATCGGACATCCTTCCTAAAGGCTTATCTTTGAGCCGCTGGTCGATTAAAACTAGGTCATCCAGGGTTATGGGGATCGTACGTTGCCCCAGATATGTCACTTGGCGGAAAGCCGGATCGGTGGATGTCCAATAATTTATCCGTTTTCTCATAGCTCGCGACGGCTATTTCTGCAATGTCGTTGCCAGTATAACCCCCTTTTTCGATCTGGCATCTCATGAGAAAGTCAAAAACTTTGGTTTTGCTAATTCTCATAGGCATCCCTATGAGACTTGAATCACTGACATGTTTTTAAATGTGATGAAAAAAGTTCCGAGACTCATAGAAAATGCCCACTATAAAGGTGAAAGAAGGGTAAAGTCAAGCGACCCCCACCTAAAAAGCTGCTTGACCGCTTAAAGGAACACAAGCAGGAAATATTGGCATTCATGTACGACTTCAATGTGCCCTTTGACAACAATCAGGCTGAGAGGGACTGCGCATGATGAAGGTGAAACAGAAGGTATCAGGCACCTTCCGGACAGCTGAAGGGGCGAATATGTTCTGTGCTATCCGTGGTTATATCTCTACTCTACGAAAGAATGGACGCCGTGTGCTCAACGCGATCCAGGATGCTTTCAGAGGCGATCCTTTCATCCCTTCAATCGCTCATAGTGTGGTGAATAGTAGGTAGGTGTAGTTACAACAACACTTTACTTCGTGTTTATTTTAAAAACATTAAAGGAAGATATAGCCCGTTTTCCACAGTATACATAAAGATTATGTGGAAACTTTTTATAAAGAAATGGGGTAAACTTTATATTAGTGCGAAATATAGGATACAAGATTGAAGTTTAAAAGGTGGTAAAATGCAAGTAAGAATTGCCGAAGCCGAAGAACTTAACATAATAGCCAAAATAGTCAGAGACGAGATTTTTCCAGAGATTTCTTTTATAGAAATGAGAGAGTGGATCAAAGGACTGGGGTGGCCTCCAAATCCGTATGTGCAATGGTTTGTGTTAGAAAGAGAAGGTGAAATTATAGGCGCTATGAGGTGGGAAGTTTATGATAGGTATAACGAAAAACTCGTTTTAATGTCGTCTTGGATTGCTGTAAAAAGAGATTTTCAAGGTCAGGGAAATGGACGTTATTTGTGGCATAGATCTAAAGAGATTATGAATGAATATTGGAAATCGCGGGGATGCAGAGAAGTATTGATTTTTACGGAAACAGAAGAAGAAAATTCAAGGGCATGTAAGTTTTATCGAAAAATTCTGAGAAACAACTTGAAAGAGGTTAAAATGTCAAAAATCTGGTGGCCGGGAAATAACATAATTTGGTTCTTTAAAGAAGTTTAATTGCCTCGTCTAACCGCGAGAACATGTAACTGCTGAGCCGCTCTATTCCGCATTTATTTAAGGTGCATTATTTATTATGATGCCATTTATTTAGGTTATTAAGGGGGCACAATAGATGAGCAGATCAAGGATTGAGCTTAGCGAACCTGCCTGTGGCGATGCATTAGTGACATTTACACTTCTAAGAAATGCTGAAGATTTTATTCAGCATAGAGAATTATCAGTGAAAAGTTTATTTGACTTATCAAACTTGATTGACGCAGTCATACTCCATCCACGAGTCGTTACAATAAAAGGGGTCATACCAGATGAAGCTTTTCCGCAACAAATTATTGACTTCTTAACCGAGAACAACTTAATCTACTTCTATCAGCCTTCTTATGGCACGCATGAACTTATAACGATGATGAATCAGTATTCTCTATTTCGAAACTTAGCATGGTTTCATTTCTCTTGGAAATTGACACCCTTTCGATCACGAAAACAACAAATATTTGAATCACAGGAGTTAATGGACCAGTGTTTTCACAATGATCCTCAGCTTTTGAGATCAGATCGAATCATTGAAGCTTCTACTTTAGCACGATTTGATGATTCGGAAATTGAGGCACTGGTTAATGAAATAAGATCGAGGAACAAAAACCTTCCCGATGATTACAATTTATTCGATATTATCCATCTTATGAGCACAGGGCATCATCTCGCTTTTCGCCAGTATCTATTCCGAACAGTTGTGTATTTATGCTCAGCGGACTATGATAAGCTGACTTTCTATCCTGATTTTGTGCGAATTCCATATGTCTCATCATGCGTTAAAAGGTTATACTCTAATCTCTCTCGCGAAGTGTATGAACATATAGCGGCTGCCTTTGATGTACGGGTTGAAGAGATACTCAAAGACATTCCTGGAACATACCTAACTCTGCCTCCATTCTTGTATATAATATTAGAGAAAGTGGTAGATGGGATTAATTTCTTTGACGCTTTGTTGAATATAAGGTCGGAGTTCGAAATTATGCGTCACCGACTTAACGAGATTGATAGTAGAATTCGGAATGCTCATACTCTAGCAGAGAAGAGAAAAGAGCTGAAAAAGAAGAAAGAATTATTGGCAGCGGTAACAAGGAAGTATGGTTCGGAACAAGGTTCTCGAATCAAGGAATTTTTGTCGTTTGCCAGGAATATGGTGCGCCCTTTAATAACTCCAAAAGATCCAAGTGCATACAATAAAAGCTTGCTTCAAAAGCCTTATGAGTGGATACGCGACTGGTGGTTGAGCAGGCCTGTAACACATCTTTTAGATGCCGTGCAAAGACTAGAACAGCTTCCCGGAGTATTAAATCTACTTCACAAAGGATTCGGATATAAAATATCAATTGAAGAGATTAAGTCATATAAGGAAGCCAAAAACTCGGTTGCTGGCTTAATGAGACGATATGAAACATCAGATGAGCTCAAACTAAGTGAAACTCAGCTTGGCAATTTAATAAAGAATCACTCATCGAGGCGAGCTTGATAAGGCACTGGAATATCACGAGAGAGCTTTGAAGCTGCATGAGGAAATAGGCAACAAAGAGGGTATAGCTGCAGATTATGGAGGACATAGGACATAGGTCTTGGGACATCGCATAAAGCGAAGATAGTGGAATTATACCTGAAGGGGTACGAATTCACTGATATAAAGCGAAATACCCGGCATTCCTCAGACTCCGTCACACGATACCTCAAGGACTTCGCCAGAGTCGCTGCCCTCCATAATGAAGGATACAGCCATGACCAGATACGGAGGATAACAGAGCATTCCGGCAGGCTGGTGAGGGAATACCTGGAACTGTATGAGCGCTATAAAGAAGA
>JAODGL010000039.1:5797-6533 GCA_025464585.1 Methanosarcinales archaeon | reverse complement strand
TGGAAATTTCAAAACAAATCTTTTAGTTCTCGGATTCTTTCCGAGGCTAAGTTTGGCTCTTCTCAATTTGTCCCATGATCTATACTTCTCCATTTCCAATCCAATCGTTTTTGAATACCAGCCGCTACCCCATCCAATATTTAATATCGCTTCATTCTCCTTACAACGCTCTACCTTACCCTTCAATCCTTCAAAGAACTTTATCGTGTTATCTTTATAATTATACTCCAATTGCTTCTCTATCACTACGCCAGAAAACTCATTGCATATCTTTAATATCCTTTCAGCATTCAAATAGCCCCTTAATATGTGCTTCTCAAATAATTTCTCGCCTAATAAATTCTCGTTTATTCGCAAACTAAACTCCGCTCTGCTTCCTCCACTCAAACATTCTACATAAGTTGGGATTGGAGTGGGATTCCCTATTATCTCTATCTCGCTCACATTAAGATTATTTTGTTCCAAAGGCTCGGTGTCTGAGATTTGTAACGCTCTGAGAATATCTTCATGTGCATTCTTTCCAAAAATCGCTTTTTCCAAATCCTTACAAGCATTGTCTCTTTTTATTCTCCTCTTTTTCATCAATTCATCGCAATATTTGATGACTCTACCCTGTTCGTCCCTCAGAACCCTCCATAGCAATGCAGTTCTTATTCCTCCCTTAATTGAACTCCCCGGTAAATACGGTCTCCTCTTCGCATTTTTGATGAACTCCCTTACCTCTATCTTCGTTTCC
>JAODGL010000039.1:0-5677 GCA_025464585.1 Methanosarcinales archaeon | reverse complement strand
TCCTCTAAAACGAAATCTATCAAACCTAATACATTCCCGTTTCCTATATGCAATGGAGAAAGAACTTCTAATTCAGCCATTTCCTTTTCCTCCTGCCGCCGGAACGGTATATGCCAACCCGTAATGATGAAATTTTAATGTATCAAATTTCAATATCTTCCCAATGGGCATGCTATCAAAAACACTCCCCTCTTTGACCATTTTTATTCTTGGTTTTCTTATCCCGGTCGCTCTCCATCCACCCCTTGTTACGAAATCCCAGGATGCATTCTCTCCGTTAAATAATGCATTTTCGTTCTCGTTTGGGTAAACTAAAGACAAAAGTAGATGCAAATTCGGTTTATTTGGTAATCTCAGACCAATATTATCCTCGCGAAACTCGAACAATCCATATCCCCACGTTCTTTTTCCTCCTATCCCTTCGTCTTGCAGTAGTCTTAAACAGGAGACAATGTCCTTATAAACACCACTCTCGCACTCAATCGAAAACCATAATCCACAATCCTCCTTAAATTTGATTAAACTTATAAAGAAGAAATCTGATTCTTTTGTTTCTCTATCAAGGTACACCTTGGGAATTTGATAGTCTTTAGACAACTCTCTTTCTTTTATTAATTCTTCAATTTCTTCTTTACTAAATTCTTCATTGTTTATTATCTTCTCAAAATACCCTTTTGAGATGTATTCTGTTCTCTTCAACTCTTTAGCATAATCAGAGATGTCTATTTTGGTGTTTATCTTGATTCTTGGCTTTGGAAATAGGATATCGCCATCGGAGCGAGGAAAAGCGGAGGAAATTTTAACAGCTTCAAACTTTTCTACAAACTCATCTGTTTGTTCTTCAGAATGCATTAAAGCATAAGCGTTTATTATCGCATTGAAAATCGTATCTGAATGGATTATTGGCGAACACTCCTCCAATCCAATCCCTATCTCTCCAACATGCAATGGCGAATTGAAATTTAACTTAATTATCCTCATCTTGCTTTATGAATTCTATCGCATCACCTATTTCATCGAACTCCTTTTTTGCTTCCTCTTTTCCTTCTAAGTAATATTCTATCTTCTTTACCGTTACCTTTGTGTTTGCAAATTCCACCTTACCATAGCCTCTTGAACCTTGACCTCCGAGATAATCATCTTGTAGAAGTTCTGTGCACTTCTTGATATTTCCTAAATCCTCTTCTACCTGCTCCTTATTTTCTATGGTGTAAATTATCTCAAAATCGAATTTACTGCCTGCAGGTACTCTTTCTATCTGTCTTGGCGATGCCTGCGCTGTTATTCTGTCAATAACGTTCTCAAACTTCCATTCCGTATATTTTAGTCCGGTGTCTATGTTTTCCAAATCTTTTTGGCTCGCATCCGTTAATTGCAAATCTCTCACGATAACCCTAGAAGGTATGTTTCCCTCTTTCGTTGAACTACCAAATAATCTGCAAATTTCACAATCTTTATCACTGCAAACGTGTATTTTTATCTCCGGCGATTTGCTAACCTCCACCAAAGCTTTATTCAACAATCGCTCTAAGAGGCTCCTCATTTTTCCCTTCAGCGAACTCCCAGGTATGTAAGGGAAATCTGTAATTGGGTCTCTCACAACCGGGCTATCAATCCCTCCTATTTTCATCGTCTCTTTTGATGCACCTATGTGCAACCCCGTCTTCAGTTCCATCTCCCCTTTTATTATCACCTTCCCAAGCAGCATTTTAATCGCTCCCTCCTGCAAGTCTATGATATGCAACCACTCCTCTCAAAAACTCGCATATCTTTTCAAAATCTTCAAAACTCTTCACTTGGTTTATTGAATTATCTAATATCTTTATTAATTCCTTGGTTGCTTTGTTTCTTGCTGCAGTATATGCCAAAATGGGTTTCATTTTTATCAATTCACTTTTATCAAATTTGTCTTTATTACTCTCTATTGAATTAAACCGGTCAAGTATCTTTCTTATTTGGGTAGTCTTTAGCTCATCTCGTTTCTTTGCCAGGTAAACGCCAAGGACACAACTCAAATCTACCAAATCCTGTTCTTGCAAAGGGACTTCTTTGTTTTTGACATAGTTCCCACACCATTGCACGATTTCTCTTTTTTCTCTTTTCAACTTCTCTTCTAAATTCTTATTCCTGTTCCTTGCTTCACGAATTCTATTTTCCAATTCGTTTAGCTGCTCCACGAACTCTACATGCCTACTATCCTTCAACAGTTTCTCAATTTCTTCCATTTCTATTCACCCCTCGTTGCAAAATCCAATATCCTCAAAGGAATGTCAATAAAAAAAATATCCGAGGGATGCTCCCTCTTAATAACAGAATATTTTTTAACTATATCTTTGAATATCCTCTTATCATTTTCATTTAATTTCCCATACCAATAACTAAGCTGAACCGCCCAATTGATGTTCGCTATGTTCTCCTTATACTGATTATTTATAGTCAATAACTTCGCAATATCCCCTTTACTTATTTTCTTCTCCTTTAATAAAGGCAATAAATGTTCAAAATCTTTCCAGAGACCAAGAAATTTGTTCCATTCAATGGATTCCGTAATTACCCCTTCTTTCTCCTTTACTTCATCTTCGTAGCCAAATTTGACGCCTCTCTCAAACATCCATATTCTGTTTTTACCTTCATTTTTCGCTATTCCCTCCTTCTCTCCAGATATTTCCGCCATCTTGTAAAAAGGAAACTTCTTATCAAAGATGCAAAATCCCGCAGAAATCGTGATATTATCGTTCTCTCCAACGTACTTCCTGAATAGGGCGTTAATATCGAGTGCAATCTCAAGAACATCGTCCCACGAACCAACTATAAGCAAGTCATCCCCACCCGCATAGACAATGGTAAAATCTCTATTTTTCCTCGCTCTTAATCTCCCATCGCCCCAGACACTATTGCAGATACCCTTTACGTTCCTCTCTTCAAATTCTCCGAGCAAATTCAGATAGCCCTTGAAGAAATAATTTAAAAACCTCGATAAGTTTGTTATCCTCGAGATTGTTCTTAATTCTCCTCTCAGCCCTTCTTTAAAGATTCTCCCAAGATTGTCAACATCCATTCTTAAAACACCTATCTTATTTATTCCCGCTGAGTCATTTGCTAAAGTATCTAAGTCCTTTCCACAAGAATATCTTGCAAGTGTGAGTGGAACAAAATTGAAGTCCGCTTTTTGCTTCAACTCTAAAACTTCCCCGGTAATACCGAAAGAATTTATCTGGAAAGCAGTATTAAAATTCCTTCCTTCTATTTTTTCCATGATTTTTATCTTGGAAAATGGCAGTTCTAAATCACAGTTCTCAACATCTCTATATCTCAATATGAATCTGTATTTCTTATTGGCAAGTTTCGTTCCAATACTATTAAGGGCATAGCAATCTTCACAATACTCTGCTTCTTTTTCTGTATCTCTCTTCAACTCAGAAACGAATCTTTTGCATGCATCACACCGCTTATTTTTATTCAGATAATCCGTATCCCTGCAATCCTCTCTTAAAAACTTGTCTGGCGCATCAATCAGAAACTCGCTGAATTTCTTTGATTTTTGTTCTGAAACTTTCTTTCCAATATCCACCCGTAATTTCGAGAAGTCCTTAAACTGATTGCCACTAAAAGAAAGGTAATCAATCGCATAATACAAATTTCCTTCAAATTTCTCCAAAAGCCTTCTATTTAATTCTCTTTTCAAGTTATCTACCTTATCTTTGCATTCTCCTGTATTTGGTGCGAGCATGTAAAAATGCCCTCCGGCGCAATAGAGCAGATTTGCCCTCGAAAGGTTCAGTTCATCCAGCAGTTCCTGGACAAAATCCTCTGAGATCATCTCTAAGAAAAATGACCTTGCTCTCAGAAGTTTTAAAGCGCCCTTAGAAGTTATATTGTAAATGAATTTTTGAATACCTGAAATATCTCCGCTAATAAGCAGATATTTCTCTTCGCTTCTGTTTTCAATCTGTTTCTTTATATCTTTGCTTAGTGAATCTTTATGGTAAAGATACATGCAAGATGCGATTGCGCATGTTGTTTTCAAGTGGTCGAAGAGCGAAACATCTTCATCTTCTCCTGTTCTTGCTGGGATAAAAGTCGCTTCTTTTTCCAGGAATGCCAATATCAAATCTGGATAAAGAGAAGGAAAATAGTGTTTGAAATCAGCGTAAATCGCCTCGTAATTTTTATGTTTTATTTTATCTTCCACTTTGTCTTTCCCAAATCCCGGGAAAATAAAATCATCGAAAACCAGCGTTGTTAATGGATATGCCCTTTCTTCCTTCACTTCCTCATCAAGTTTCACTCTTGAAAAAACCGCTATTAATGGGTTTTTAGGATTGAATTCACCTTTTAGTTTCTCTCTTTCAGTGGATGATAGATTGTCAGCTTCATAGACCATCCATAATAGATTTTGTTTGGTTATATCCAAATTGTCGAACTCGCTCCTCTGACTGTCAATTTCGCTTTTATGATGAAACTTTGCAAATAGAGCAAGCTCTTCGTCTAAACCTTTTAAAAATTTGTAGCCCAACTCAGAATGTCCCCCTTCTACCTTACCTAAATCCCGCTGAATAACTTTGCCTATATCATGGAGCACCGCCCCCAGGTTTAACAATCTATATTCATCCATGTCATCAATCATTTCCTCTTTTCTTCTTATAAACTTTTCGGAAGCTTCATTCTTTTATAAACCCCCTGTTCACATCAAAAAATTCCCAGATGCCCAACTCCCCTATTTTTATCTTCTCATCTTCCTTCAGACCGAATCTTGTCCCGGGTGTCAAACAAATCTTCACATCGCTTATCTTCTGTCCTGCTCCTTTTCCTTTTTCATCATCCCATTCTCTCCCCACTAAAGGTTCTATGTCTCCTTTTATCCACTCAATTCTTTCGTTCCCATCCATGAGTACATGCGAAAGAGCGACCATTTCTTTTTTAACTTCTACCCCGGGATAATCAGAATTCAGCTCAATCCTGTATTTCGCAAATATTTCATCGGTTTCTATCGGCTGTTCATTCAAATTTAACCACCCGAATCCATAGTTTCGCTCGCCCCCCACCTGTATCTCCCTTATCGCATCAAATATCTCGACATCTTCGCCCTTGAGTTGAACTATTATCTCTTCTTCGTCTGCTTCCTTCACAAAAAAGGGCAACATCGCACTGGCATGGTTCTTCTCAAGATCGGTGAATAGATAGCCGGTGAATTCAACGGGTGAAATGAGCTCGAACTCATGTAAAGAACCCTCTTCCGCTGTACTCGAACCTTTATCCAGTGCCGTCGAGAGATAAGAAGTGATAAACTCTCTCTCAAACTCCTCCTTGCTCATGCCGCCAAATTTCAAACCCTCATCCGTATAGTTCGGATATAAAACGTTATTAGCTTTCGTAACAGGATAGAAATAGCTGAAAATCAGATGGTTCTTAACAAACTCACCAATTTTCTTGTATATTTCTGCATCGTAGCTTTCCATAATGTTCCTGCTCAGAATCGCAGTTACAGCGCCCCACATTGTTTTACCCGGTATGTAATAGCGAGTTCTGCTCACTATACCGAGTTGAGAACCGTAGCCTATGTGGATTGGAGATTTAGCTTTAATTTTAAGTTCGTAGCATTTCCATGACATCTTTATCACCCTGTTTCCCTGCACTCCTTCAAAAACATCTCAGCACCTTCTATTATAATCGGAAG
>JAODGL010000128.1:1108-4014 GCA_025464585.1 Methanosarcinales archaeon | reverse complement strand
GCAGTGTGGGCGGATGGTTACAGACTTGAATATTATCACTCTCCAAGGCGAATTTATCTACCTTACATTTTATACGGCATACGACCTTCTGCTTCTCTTACAGGTACATTCTCCCAGCACACGGGTAGGTCGGATGCCCTCAGAAGAGTAGTGAGCGCTATTGATGGGGCGAACAATATTTATGCCTTCTATAATAAATGGGTGGGAGGAACGGATTATCTCCTATATCCAAAAGAATTAAATTGGACAACATTGGCTGTCTCTAAGAACTGGGGTAATTCAACCGTAATTGCATCCACATTGGAAGGTCAGCAGCTTCAGCCCAGAGGTGTGACAATAACCACAAATGGCACTGTTTACATACTCTGGTCGCATTATGACGGCAGTAAGTGGGATTCCTCTTATTATTCATATCAAGAAGGAGAAGGGAAGTGGCATGCTCCTATTTTCGCAGGTTCAGGACTAAGTGCAGCGATAAGGAAGAACTTTTTCGTAACCCCAAACACATTTATGTATGTCTATGTTGATTCACAGAATATATCCGATCAGAAATTGGTGTTTGTGAGAGTTGGTCATACCTTAAACCAGCCACCTATTGCTAATTTTACATATTCACCTCCGAACCCTGCTGTGAAACAGCTAATAACATTCGATGCCTCTTTTTCTTACGATCCAGATGGCTACATAACGAATTACAAATGGGACTTTGGTGATGGGAATACCGCAACAGGAAGAATAGTAACGCATTCCTATTCTTCAGCAGGCAATTACATGGTAACTCTCACCGTAACCGACAATTCCGGCTTAACAAACTCCACCACAAAGAAAATAAGGGTGATTGAAGAAGTCATACCAAACATCGCCTGGAACATGACAATCACCGCAACCAACCAGTTAGAACCTGTTGTTGTGGGAATGCATCCGAACGCAACCGATGGCTACGACCCTGATTATGATGTCTTTGCACAAACACCGATTCAGGATAAGGTCATACTTATACTGGATGATATTTACTCCACGAGCATAAAGAGAACAAGATGCTATAACGAATCCGTTTCATGGAACCTCTCCGTAGGAGTCCCAGCAGGTGAAACAACCACTTTATCATGGAATGTTCCTTCTACTGTCAATTTGACGATACGAGAAGGGAACCGCATTTTATATCCAGGTGCTGAACTGACCGAAGGAAGCCATAATCTATTGATAACCGCTAACCTGATAGAAAGCACGACATTCTCTTTGAAATTGAAACCCGGCTGGAACATGGTTTCTCTTCCTCTCGTGCCTGATAATAGTTCTGTGTATGCGATATTTGGCAGCATTCCTACGCTGGATACAATGCCTGTTGTGACCTGGGAGTCACCTTCATTCGTTAAAGTAGAAGAAATAGAGCCGAAGATAGGATATTGGGTATTCACGCCATCGGATACCACGATAACCGTCACCGGTAAGCCAATCACCAATACAACACTGATTTTAGAAGCAGGCTGGAACATGGTCGGCACTGTTAGCATGAGCAATCTGACAATATCTGATATACCAAATCAAGTTCCGGAAAGACCCGCAGTCACGTGGGTTGCTCCTTCGTTTGTAGAAACAGATGTTATTGAGCCGGGTAAATCAGCATGGGTGTTTGTCACAAAAGATACAGTTGTTACGCTGGGTAAAGCGCTCACAACCGAGATGAAAGCGGAAGCAGTTCCAGCAATGGCGAAGGCAGTTCCAGCGATAACAAGGATGAAATCAATGATAACTCCAGCGACAACAGAGGAATGGAATCTAACAATCTCGGCAACAAACCAGTTGGAACCTGTCACTTTTGGCGTCCATCCAGCAGCAACGAACGGTTATGATTCAGAATATGATGCTTTTACACAGACTCCAGTTCAGGGGAAGGTCATACTGATACTGGATGATATTTATGCGAAAGAGATAAACCGGGACAGACTAATCTGGAATCTCAGCGTGGGCGTCCCCTCAGGACAAACAACGACTCTAACATGGGATTCTTCAAAGATACCCGCAGATGTTGCTTTGACGTTAGATGGAATTGATATGAAGTCGCAGAATTCGATGGTGCTTGGTGAAGGTTCGCACTCGTTTGTGATTCGTGGTAGTATCAGTGAACCAACAGAAATCTTCGACACCGGCACAGGCACATACCCCTCCATATCCGGCGTACATACCGGCTTCATAATACCAAACCAAACGATAACCGTGCATAAGCTCTACACCTACCCATGCGCAGGCACAGGCGGGCATACCCAACATGTAAGAATATGGAACGAAACATGGGCAGGTAAAGAAGCTTACTGGACAGGTTACGGCGGAAACTGGCACAACATAACCTTCGACGAACCCTTTAAGCTATTCGCCGGCAGAGCATACTACTATGAAATAACAACAGGCTCTTACCCACAGATAATCCATGCGAAAAGTAAGGACGTAACCGGAGGAACAATCAATTGCACTTCGTTCATAGACGCCAACGGCAAAACATACAGCGACTGGATACCCGCGACAAGACTGTGCTAAAACAAAAAAGTTTTCTGTGGTAAATTAGAATAATATCCGCCGAAACTGAAATGTTCTCTACATTCTTTTTCTCGGTTTGGCCTACTGATTGTAAGAATTGTTTAAATTTTTCAGGATACTAAAATTCTCGTCTCCACGATGACTCTCTTGCTCTCAAATAACCCACTTCAACTAACTTTTTTTCGTTTGCAAAAGCCGCCTGACGAACTTCTTGATCTTTTGGCTTAAAAGCGTACATGTATCCAATATCGTGATATTCTGCATCTTTTATGTGCATTTCACGAATATAGTAAGAGGAGCAAGCCGAAGCTCTAACTCTTCGATGCTTTTGAAGTTCCCTATTTTTATCTTTGAAAGCATGTTACTAATTT
>JAODGL010000128.1:0-1094 GCA_025464585.1 Methanosarcinales archaeon | reverse complement strand
TTTTAGTTTTAAACTATTTAATACTTTCGTTCCGCATCAAATAATCCACCAGCACCAGCCTAACCATCGCTTCCGCAACAGGAACTATTCGTGGACATATACAGGGGTCATGTCTGCCTTTTATCTTTAGTTCTACCTCTTTCTTCATAACCATATCAACGCTTCTCTGTGGTTTTGAAATAGAAGGAGTTGGTTTCACTGCGATTCGGCATACTATGGGCGCTCCTGTTGAGATACCACCTAAAATCCCACCTGCACTATTCGTTCTCGTGCTTATCCTCCCTTCTTTTATGATAAACTCATCATTCATCTCGCTGCCTTTCATCCTTGCCGCTTTAAAGCCAACACCTACTTCAACTCCTTTCACTGCGCCGATGCTCATCAACGCCTTTGCAAGTTCTGCGTCCAGCTTATCAAATACCGGTTCGCCTAAACCCGTCGGAACGCCAAACGCAATTACCTCCACGATGCCACCTATACTATCTCCTGCTGCTTTTACCTGTTTTATTAATGCTTCCATATCATCCGCTGCTTCCGGATCTGCACACCGGACTGCATTCTTATCTACATTCGTTTTTAGTTCTTCAATTCCTACTTCCCTCGCTACTATCCCACCGATTTCCACTACGTGCCCCAGAATCTGTATGTCGTGCATGGCTAAGATTTTCTTCGCTATTGCACCTGCGGCAACTCTCGCAACGGTTTCACGAGCAGAAGCTCTTCCACCACCACGGTAGTCCCTTATTCCGTACTTCATCTGGTATGTAAAGTCTGCTTGACCGGGTCTCGCAATATCTTTTATAGCCACATAAGGACTTGAATCCACGTCTTTGTTCCACACGAGCATAGAAATGGGAGTGCCAAGCGTTTTTCCTCCAAACACGCCTGATAATATCCTCACTTCGTCTGCTTCTTTCCTCTCTGTTGTTATTTCACTTACGCCGGGTTTTCTTCTGTCCAGTTCGTGCTGTATCTCCGCTTCTGACAGCTCAAGCTCTGCCGGGCAGCCGTCCACGACCACACCCATCGCTGCTCCGTGTGACTCTCCCCAGGTCGTCACCTTGAATATCTTTCCAAACGTATTGCCGGACATG
>JAODGL010000040.1 GCA_025464585.1 Methanosarcinales archaeon | reverse complement strand
GAGAATGAGATTACATCTGTTACCATCAGTTCTTTGACTCTAACATTTGTTTTTGCTTGCACTGCCCTTCCTTCTCCCTTATTTTTTATAGTGTTGATTTTTTAATCATCTGCGTTAATCTGTGTCTACAATTTAGTTTTCATATAGTGACCCGATTATGTCTGCTCTGGCAACTATTCCAACCAGCTTACCTGCTTCATCCACAACGGGTAATCTATTAAATCCCGTTGAGTGCATAATCTGTGCTGCATCGTCAATTAACGCATCTGGCGGTATAGTCTTGGGATTTTTTGACATTACGTCCTTTACTTTCGTCTTGCTCGCTTTTTCTATATCTTGCTCTATATCATGTAAGTCCTCGCCAAATAGATGTATAAGGTCATGAGCCGTAAAGATGGGTGTGTACCAGTGAAAATTCTCCAGGAGCTTTAGAATATCTGCCTCACTAATCACTCCAACTACTTCCTCCTGCTCATTGAGAACTGGAACCCCTGCTATTTTATTCTCTTTTAATACCGTCGCAACATCCAGTAATGAATCGTTCTCCCGTGCCGTAATTACCTTTCTTGTCATAATCTCTTCAACTTTCTTTTTCATTTCTACATCCCGCTCCTTATGCCCAGCATTTTTCTTATCAATTGCGTTAATGGTATTGAGCATGCGATATACCAGAGTAACCAATAAGGCATTCTCAAACGGATTATAAAAAACTCCGAAAGTTCCTTCACACCTATCAAGGGAAAAACTACACTCACTCCTGATAGGTTTACACTCGCGTATTGCCACATCCACATGAATATAGGTAGAGTAATAATCATAATATAAGCCATGGGCTTAAATTGCTGCCTCATCATCTCGCCAGAAAATTGTGTTTGCTTTCTCATCACCTCCGCTCTCCTCTTTTCTATTTTCTTTATCTTATGTTTGTTGTCTTCCTTTTTTGCCTCCATTAATTCGCGCTGAAGCGCCCTTATCTGCTTTTGATACTCCTTCGACTTTTCCATCAGCTCCCAATTCATGGTGTATTTCTGTATCACCGAGGTATAGACGCCTGTAATAACCGATAAGATGAGTATAGTAATTAAAAAATTTTCTGGACGCACAAACTTAGCGAGAGGGCCAAGGACAACGTCCAGGAGTGCCGCCACTTGTGCTCGATATGATAACGAAGCAAGCATAACGAAAAACCCTAAACCCATAGCTGCTCCTTCTGCAATCTTTTTCACCTGCTCTTTCTTTCGCTGTATCGCTCTGTCTTTCTTTACCATCACTAATCTATATATTTTAGTATTTAAATACTTGTACTTGTTGGATATAAAATATCTGACATCCTGACAAAGGAAAAGAAGGAGGAGTTCAGCAAAGAGAAACAGGATATTTTTGAGGCTGGTTTGGATTCCTCAGATTATTTTCACATCGATGACACCGGTGGAAGGCACAAAGGCTTAAGAAGTTGGACCCATTTCTCTGCAGAAGCCATCGCAGAAGCAAATCCACTCGCAACCATCGCTAAAACTACAACAACCCCCAAAACCTTCATGCTTTTATCTTATTTCAGCCAAAATAAATATTCGTGATATCGCCTGTTGCAATCTCCAAATTAAAATCTTTATCCCCTTTACGTCTTTTACAGTAAAGGTCTTCTTCTGTTCATCCAGTTCTAACGAGCATATCCGCGCCTGATAAGATTACAATATATAAAGCGAGAACCGCAGTATTGAGTGATTTATCCTTCTTCATTAAAACAAAAGACACCTCCGACGTAAGGTTACATCTGAGGAGTTGCCCCAGAATCTCATCTAATTGCCGCCTTGGTGTATGCTCTTTCTCCAACTCAGCATATCCCAACCGGAAAGTGCGTTGAGGAAGTACATTTGACTTCGGAATGAGTTTCCCTGCCTCAGTCTTCAGTTTATGGGGGTGGAGTTACATCTCAAAAATGGAACATCGAAAAAATAAAATAGAAAAGCTTTTATATACCATGAAATCAAAATACAAAAAGGTTATAAATATGGCGCTTGAACTCACGTTAGGTGGTGGTCTGAAGCGGCTAATAATTATCTTCCTCCTGTTAATCCTGCTCTTACCCAATGTTCAGGCACTTAAGATGCTATCCGGGGATCAGGTATCTATTGATTCGCCAATAGATGATGATGTTTTTGCATCAGGCGGTACAGTAACTATCAATGCACCAGTTGCGAGCGCTGTAATTGCCGGTGGCACTATTATAATCAATGCGCCGGTAAGCGGGGATGTTTTTGTTGCAGGTGGGGCGGTATCAGTTAATTCCGATATTGAAGGAAAAATTGTGGCTGCCGGTGGAGATATAGATTTGATAGGCGATGCAAAAAATGCAGTCATTGCAGGGGGAGATGTAAACATCCACTCTACCACTGTTATTAGCAGAGATGCAGTCATTGCCGGTGGTAATGTTTCCAATGCTGGTAAGATTTTAGGCAACCTGACCGTAAGAGCTGAGAATTTTCAAAATACAGGAAGTGCAGGCAGTGTAGATTTCGAGAAAAGTGAAGGTCTGCAAGGTTTACAAAATTTAATGAATATATTTAGTATTCTCGTGACCGTTGGATTCCTGATAATCGGTATAATCTTGCTCAAATTGTTTCCAGCACAATTCTTTATCGTTGAAGAGGAAGTAAGGAAATCTCCTGTGAAAAATACCGTAGTAGGATTTGTTCTTATAATCGCATCTGTAATTTTGATAATCTTGCTTGCTGTAACCATTGTTGGTTTTCCTGTTGCATTAATTATGGGAATGCTTTTTATCATAGCATTGATGTTCTCCGGTCTTTTCGTATCCTTCGCCGTAGGCAGAAAGATTCTTGACCTGTTTAAATTTAAATTCGAGACCAACGACCTACTGATTTTTGTCCTTGGTTTCATCATTTTAAGCCTGCTCTTCAGAATTCCCTTTGTCGGTCTGTTAATAGGTATTGTAGCAATTAGCTTGGGATTTGGTGCGATTATTTATGCATTGCGTAAGAACTGGCAGAGCATAACTACCAGTTTTGCCTGAATTTAAATCAATCTTCACGATTCCTTTCCTTTCTGCGGAATATATCTTCCGCTCCTTCCTATCCTGCTAACGAGTTAATGTCTTTGGTCCCCAGATGATGGTGATTGCTATCGCTGCGATGATGAGCAATAGGGTGCTATAGACTTCTGCCCGCTCTGAAAGTTGAAAAATCTCTTCGCTCAAGTTGCACATAAAATGCAACAGTATGGCTGTCAGCGTACTGCGCCTCACCTGGTCTTTCACCCAAAATATTTCCTCCCCCTTTGTATTTTTTTACCTACACCTCAAGTGTCGTCTGTTTTTCCGTAAGCGCAGGCATTTTGAACTTCTTAAAGCCACAACTTCTCCGTGCGATTTCAACAGCCCGGTAGATTTTCCCGGTGTAGTCCTTTGGTGCGTACGCCGTCTTATAAAGTGCGAGATATTTTGGCAGCAACTCAGAAAATTCCTCTTTGATGAGGGACAACACACGGTTTCTACATGATGCCCTCAGGTCCAAAACTCCCGGGACCATATCCTTTGCCCCTGCATCACTCACTGCTTTCACCACATCATTTATGCTATCGCGGTCATCGGTTAAATACGGGAATATCGGCATAAATAATATGCCCACTGTTACACCCGCATCTGATAATTGTTTTACTGCGTCGAGGCGTTCATCAATCGTTGCCGCTCGCGGCTCAATTTTACACCGAATATCATCATCCAGCGTTGTTATCGTAATGTAAACGATTAATGCAGTGTGTTTTGCCATATCCGAAAGTAAGTCAAGGTCACGCAAAATCATGTTCGACTTCGTGCCGATAAACAGCGGATTTTTGTGCTTCACGAAAACCTTTAGAACTTGCCGCGTAATTTCAAATTTCTTCTCTGCTGGTTGATACGGATCGCAAACCGAACCCAGATTAACTGCTTCGCGTTTCCATCCCGGGCGTGATAATTCCTTTTCCAAAACGTCAGCCGCATTTACTTTCACAAGTATCATGTTATCAAACTCGGTGTCGGAATTGTATCCGAGGTATTCGTGCGTGTAGCGCGCGAAACAGTAGGGGCAGGAATGCTCACAGCCGCGGTAAGGGTTCGCACCCCAACTAAACGGCAAAAACTTCTTATTGAAGTGATGCAAAAAGGACTTACATTCCACTGGTTGATAGTGAACTGACATCGTTATTTACTCCATTTTTGTCTCCTTTTACTTAATCTTATTATACCATGTATTCATCTCCTTTTCCAATCTTTCACTTTTGGCGTTAATCAGAAACTCTTCTATGACTCTGGAAATACTCTTTCCAACGCCGGGAAGTTCTTCAAGCGCTTTTCTTTTACTAATTTCTGTTATACTTTCATTCAAATCTTCTATCGTTTGAGAAGCTTTATGATACGCCCACGCGGAATAAGGATTTGCTGATTTGAATTCTTTGAAAAAGGCTATCAGCAATAAATGATTTGCCACATCAAAATTTTCTCTTTGCGCTCTTTCAAAACATGGTGGTGGAATGTAGTTCTTTATCCCGTATTTCTTGCAAAACTCGTATGCTGCTCTATTCAACCTCACAATATAATCCTGTGGCGGATTCTCCTGCTTGTCATATAAGTTCTCATATTTCCCCACAAGTTCTGGAAAGTGTTTATTCAGAAGTTCGAAAAATCTTATGCGTTGATTACTTCTCAGAGTCATTCCTGCACCGATTAGAATATATTCTGCATACTCGGATGCTCTTTTGATCACTTCTTCAATATTTTCTGGACTATCCAAAAGATATGGCACAATGGGTGTAAAGTCAATACCTGCCTGTATTCCTTCCTTGTTCAATTTATCAACGGCTTTTAATCTTCTTTCCGGAGAAGGTGCAAACGGTTCCAGATAGGGCAACAAATCTTTATTGAAGGTTATAATTGTTAAGGAAACACTGCACCACGTATGTTCTGCTATTTCCCGCAGTAAGTCAATGTCTCTTAACACCAAATCACTTTTTGTGATAATATGAACAGGAAATTTGCGTCTTCCAAGAATCTCCAGTATCTTTCTTGTTAGCTCATATTTTTTCTCTGCGGGCTGATAAGGGTCTGTAACGCCAGACATAGCGACCACATCAGGCTTCCGCGTTCTAACTTCTTTTTCTAAGACTGAGGGAGCGTTCTTCTTCGTGTAGATTATCCTTGAAAAATCCTTGTAATCTTTGTGTACCAGATATTTTTCTGTGATAGCATCGCAGTAATTACAGGCGAACTGGCAGCCACGATAAGGATTAATCCCATAACGATTCCAGAACCAGTTGTCCCTGAACTTCTGTTTTTGTAAGATGCTTTTTGCCTTTATCTCAACGAATTTTACCATATTGACATTGACATGCCGCCACTACTTTTCAGCATAACCCCTTGACATTCTATCTTTTCTGGCATGTTATCTCCTCCTTGATTTTGAGACTCGCGAAGCTGAGCATGGAAACTTCATATAATAAATTAGCGCCAAGAAAGTGACGATTTTCTTCCCGGTGTTTTTATGCGGGGTAGCAGCACTGCTTTTTATAAGCAATCCTTTTGACCCCAATAAAACGATACATAATAACTGATGATAGAACATGAAAATCCAGGCATTCCATAAACCTATTTCGAAAGCTGGTGTGAGCGACATAATTTTCCTCCTTTTTATTCATTTTCCCTCTTTACCGTTATTTTTGCCTATCTGAACCGGCTTCCTGAAGTTCGCAGTGTAATTCTTTCTCTTGCCGTAGCTCTCAACGAATTTAAACCCCTGTTGTTCAGCCAACGAACGGACAACAGGCAGAGGTAAGAAGTCTGGATCTCCTGGTTGTTCAGTAATGGAGAGAAGACCTGATGATCGGAGAATTTTGTAGATGCCCTGCAGGCACGCTTCTGGATCAGAGACCTCACCTAAAACTGCGACAAGAAAAACAACATCGAATTCATTCTCACCAAAGGGAAGATTGATAGCATCTCCATGGGTAAATCCTACATTATGCAATCCTGCTGCTTCAATCCTTCGACGTGCTTTTTCAAGCATCTCTGGCTGCAGGTCGAACAATTCTAAATGTCCTTGCAGAGTGCGCCGTCCAACCTCAACGCTAAAATAACCTGAGCCCGGACCTATTTCAAGCACCCGTAAATCCTTTCTGAGATGAAGGTGATCAGCCAGCTTCTGGGGAGAAAGAATGAGCCTGCGTAAAGGAGAATCTGAAATAAATGAGAGCTGATGCGGGCAGGTGCCCTTACCAAGAAAGCGTTTTACGATTCCTTTCCATTCTGTGGAACCCATCTTCCGCTTCTTCCTATCCTGCTGGCGAGTTAATGTCTTTGGTCCCCAGATGATTGTGACTGCTATTGCTGCTGTGATGAGCAATAAGGTTTTATAGACTTCTCCCTGATCCGCAAGTGGGAAAAGATTCCCAGTAAGATTACACATGAAGTGGACCAACACGGCGGACAGGGTGCTACGCCCATTGTTGTTGTAAATCCAGGTGATTAGGACAGCAATAGCGATGACGGAGATGCAAAATAACCAAAAGCCCAGCGTGCCAAAGCCTAGCTCTTCATGATGGTAAAAGCCCTTCATAAAGAAGAGTGGCAAATGCCACAGCGCCCAGGCTGTGCCGAGGACGAGACTTGAGGCAAGCGCACTCCATTTCGCCTGCAAATGGTCGAGTGCATAACCACGCCAACCGAGTTCTTCAGGGAGAGGACCGAAAATAAAGATGAAAATCACAAAGGGCAAGATTGTCAAAGGTTGAGACAAAAGGCGCATAGCAGTTTCAAATTGAGGCATGCTTCCGCCTGTGAAAACGCCCAATAAGATGGCTATGGCATTAAGAATAGGGAATACGAGTAAGATCAAAGCATACCATCTCAGGCTAATCCGCTTAAAATCAATCACGCGCAGCCAGTAATCACGCCGCCCCTCCCGGTCTTTCGTGAGGTAGGTCAGTAGGATACCCGCCAGGGCGGGACCAACTCCGCCGAGCAGGACAAGTAACACAACTGGAAACTCCATAACATTCCGACCCAAAAGCACAGCCAGTATCCAGAAAAGCCAGGTCCAGCCAAAAGTCAGTGCAAAAAAGAACCATGTGCTTGAGAGTTTTGAGAAGGGTATACTCATTTTTCTTTACCCCCTGTATCAAGTTCCTCAAATAGCGGAGCAATCTCCTTCTCATAATACAAGTGAGCATCGTATCTGTCCAGAATCGCCTGTTTTTGTGCGTTATATTGGTTAGATATCTCCGGATTTTTCGAATCCCATGCCTTTTCTAACATCCTCAGTCTGTAGATTTCCTGCCAGGGGTGTAGCTCAGAAAATTCAATGCTTTCCAAGAGTTTTATTGCCCTGTCCGGTTCCTTCTGTTGATAGGCTGCTATTCCTGCAAACAGTTTGTATTCAGTTACAAAAGGCTTCATTGAATAGGCTTTCTCGGCGTAGTCGGCAAACATGTCCCAACTGGATTGCTGGAAACTATGATATGCTACCAAGAAATAGGTGTTAGCATCATCTTTATACTTTTGGGCTAAGTCGACATATGCCTGCAATTTTTCCTCTCTGCTCACAAGCATGTTTCTAATCCTGGCGGCTTCCTCTACGGCTGGTTTAATCAGGACAGCCTCCATAAAAAGTTCTGGAGGTCGTGAGAAATCACCATGTACATGATATATATTTCGACATGCGGCATAGGATGGACCAGTGGCGAGGTAAAATCCATCACCATCGGGGTCGAAAACCATCATCAGTAGCCCACAATCGTTGCATATTGAACGTTTTGTTCCGTACCAGGAGTAATCGGTTCCATCGGGAGCTTTCTGAGCCCTCAAAAACTTGACTGCATCTTTGATTTCGTATTCGGGTTTCATGGGAAAGGCAGAGGCTATCTCCTCGCGATCCCAATTCCAACCGTCTATATTAGTTTTGGCACGCTGTTGTTTGCGTAACTCAGGGTCATAAATGTGATTAAAATTCCACAATATAGAGCCTTCCATCTCCTTAACAGCCCATGCTGTTGGTGTAAGCTCTACAACCACACCTCTTCCTTCATCACGGTCGCTCCAGACAGTACCGTAGCCGCCAATTGCCGAATAGCGACCGAATAGCCGGTAAACTTCGTCAAGGGTTGAGCACTCCTCCAGTGCAATCCGTGCCAAATACACTATGGAGAAACCATTGGGGTTTGGTTCTTTAACGCCATAGGTCTCCTCGGAGAAAGCCAGTCCCTTATCGTTGTATCCGGTCTCCACCCCCATCCAGAGCGGATAGTCTATGTGGGTAACAGAATTGTATCCAGTGGCATTGTACCTGACGACCACAGTTAATTTTCCAAGCTCTTCACCCTCAAACCAGTCATTATTCCGTGCGTGAATAATGGTGCCATTCTCACCTCTCATGAGTATGCCGGTACAGCCCGTTGCCATACTTACATCGTAAAACAAGCTTATCGTGATTATAGCATCTTCTGGGACTCCCGAGCCTTTAGAAACCCCCTTTATTTCCTCTAAAAACCTATCGGGTAAACTCTTGGACAACTTTTTCGCCTTGTATTTCAATACGGCACTAAGGATAGGGTAGGGGATACCTTCTTCCTCAGCTTCCCGTCTCAAGATTTTCTCATAGGATTCAAGAGCTTTCATAACCTCTGGTCGCAGAAGTACCCCATACTGAAGCCCCATTTCATAATGGTCCCCTGAGACTGAAAGAAGTGGGACCATTCCAGGATAACGGTAGATCACGCCTTCGTGGAATGTCGATTTGCCCCCCTCTGTCGTTACTTTGTATTCAGAGGTAGCAATTTTTCCTGGGAAAGAAGCTGACTCTAAGATGGCATATCCTAAAATAATGCTGATCACAAGCAATACAGTTAATACCGTGATTTTCTTTTTAGTTATCTTCCTTTTCATTTCCCTGCCGCCTTGCCCGCGTCGGGCTTCGGGAACACTGACCTTTATTTTTAGATTTTCTCCACCTTACACAACAACGATTTCAGCCCGATAGATCCGGTGATAGGGTCGCAGACTTTATGGTCAGTCAATACGTTACAATTGCACTCCTTAAATCCATGATAGAGATGAACAACTCGCGGATCGATGCGATCTGTTACTTTAGCCTTGCACTTGATACCGC
>JAODGL010000058.1:4804-11406 GCA_025464585.1 Methanosarcinales archaeon | reverse complement strand
GAAGATAACAGGGACGAAATGGCTACCGTAATAATGAAAAAAATGTTTAGCGTTGTCTCCCTCAAATCATAAGGGAAAAGCTTAAATATTCAAACACCAGTATAAGAAACATGATTGAAAGACTCGAAGTTAGAAACTTCAGAAGCATTGGAGACGCAGGAATAGACATCGAACTCAAGCCTTTGACAATACTTGTAGGTCCCAGTGGTTCAGGTAAGTCAAATGTTCTTTATACGCTTGATTGGCTAGCATCGAAAAGTCATCGTCCACTTATTGTTGATTTAGAAGATTATGAGAAAAAAATTTATGGAGTTGCTGCATTTGATGAGCTTCTCTGTAACAAAGACCTGAAAAAGGAGTTTGAAATTTATATAAAAGTAGAATTAACAGAAGACAGAGTAAAAGATCTGAATAATTACGCTGATAATATTGATTGGATACTTTTTGGACTTACACGACCAAAAATAAGGAGCATGGGATATAAGTTGAAATGTAGAGGTAATGGTGAAATTAGCGATTACAAAGAGAACTATGATGTGGAACTGGAGTTAGATGAAAAACCAATATTAGGCATTTATCAAGAGTATGATTCACTATCTGGAGAATCTAAACGCGAGTCAACAACCCCTCCAAAATTAGGGTATACAGAAACTGGGAGTGCCAAAGAGCTTTATGTATTAGATAAACGCCCATTTATGTATTCACACCATCATGTCTCCTTATCCAAATCAGAAGGAGAATTAAAAAAGCTTGATAGATTCTATACGGAATGCTTAGATGCCTTACGGGATATTAATAACAAAATTCACTTTCTATCTGGCATGAGAGGTGCCATTGCGTATACAGGAAGCGTAAAGGAATCTCGTGAACTTGGGAAATTAGGTGAGAGAGTAGTTGAAGTTTTATCAGATTTATTTAGTTCTGATAGTGCTGAACGCACGGAAATCATAAACGATATAATGTTTTGGGGATCTGCTTTCGGTCTTGACAACTTAGTAGCGGGTCTTGCTAGAAAAGGAGAGGTGGATGAACTCAGAAGTCATTATATAGACCCACAATTGAAGACTGAACTAAACACTGCGTCTGCAAGTCACGGCTGCAAGCAAGTATTAACAATTATAGCACGGTTGTTCCATTCCAAGAAAGGGAGCACAATAATGATTGAAGAGCCAGAGTTAAGTCTCCATCCAGAATATCAAGTCTTACTACCAGCACTATTTGCCGATGCTATCAATGAGGGTAAACAGGTGATTGCAACGACTCACAGTTCTTTTTTGCTTTTAGCTCTGCCCGATATTGTTAAAGGGACAGAAGTAGAAGGTTTAACGCTTCGTGGCGAAGAGGAGCGCAAATTGAAACTTGATCCAGGTGATATTGCTGTTTATCATGTTATACGCGATAAGAATGGCTATACTACGACAGAGAAACTTGAACTATCTGAAAATGGATTTATCAAAGGAGGAGTGCCCTCATTCATTGATGTTGAACGCAAGCTACTCGAGGGAGTGCTTTGATTGACATGGGCTATGTAGTTGTTGACACTAATGCTATACCGAATATTCCAGAACTTGCAAACAAAGTTGATAAGACTTGTGATACGCTTGTAATCCCAAAATATGCGTGGGAAAAGGAATGGGGAGTGAAAGTCAAAGGATACGGTTTACTATTACCACATAAAATTGAAGATTCAAATAAGAGGCATTTTCACGATATAAGAGCTGAATTTACAAAGCACGGGATAAAAGTATTGTATCCAGAAGATTATCCTGGGAATATGCTATAACTATAAGGGATTTTTCATGTATTCTCTCAACACAACCGTTGCATACGACCCTTTTGGCAAGAAGAACTTTAATTTCACTTTATTCCGACCCGGGTTCATATCGTCATCGCTAACTTCTTCGTCACTTAACTTCACCTGTACTGGCACTAATATCGGTCTTCTTGTCCCCTTAGAACTTATTTCTGGAATCTTTTCGATATAAAAATCATTCAATTCAACGCCTTCGTCCTCCAGAACTTTCCTCTCTATCTCCCCTTCCACTCCCTCTGCAAATTCAGTCTCATAGCCAAAGACGGGAGCGGTGACAAAAGCCCTACCACGCTTTATCAGCCGGTTTATCCCTTCTACTTTGTTCTCTGTGATTCTCTCCACCCTATCCTTGTGTATTTCAGCAAGTCCAAACTTATTCCGAAAACAGACCACATCGCCTACCAGCGCCTCGTTGAATGGCAGGTTTTGCTTCATCCGGTGACTTAAAACAAGATTAAAGAGGTAAGATTGATAAGCATGAACGAAAAGTTTCTGCAAGTTCTTTGGAAGCACGGAAAAAGCAGAAAGGAAATTTGCTTCATCTATGCTTTCGCTTTTTATCAGTTCATTTAACATCGCTTTCTCGTATCGCAGGAACGGGGGCATCGCTTTCAATCCCTCTTTCAGCTCTTTCACTCCTCCTTCCTTGCACAGCAGCCTTGCTCGTTTCGCATCTTCACTTTCGCCCGCGAAAATATCCGCAATGTAAGACATCACTGCTTCTTTTATTTCACCTTTTATCAAGTGCTTTCCTACCGTATGCGTTATCGGACGGCGAATGCCAAAACGCTGAACGCCGAAGAAATTGGGTACTCCGCCAGCATTTTCTATTTCGCTCGTTATCGCCTCGATATTTCGCTTTATCTCCTTTTTACTGCCTTCTATGTCACGAATAACGATCTCGAACTCGTTTCCATAAAGGTCACCCAGGGAAACGGCTTTATTTGACCTTCCTATTAGTTTTAACGCGACATCTGCAATTCTTATCCGTTCCAGTTCCTTTTCTGCAATATCAGTCCCCCAAATGCTTATCTTCTGCGTGGTAACTGCGAATTTGTCTTTGGTGCCTGCGAATCCGATTCTATTCCGGCTAACTCGCAAGCGTCGAGAGATTTCGTTTATCACGCCGTTCATGTCCCAGTTTTGCTTCGTCAACTCGACAATCAGATATTTTCCTTCTTTTCCCTCTTCTCTATTTGTTATTTCACGAACGTAGAAGTCAGCGGGTTTTGTTTTTATCACCCCTCCTGTTCCTTCGGTTCTCGTAAAGTAAAACCATATACCTATTTGTTTTTCAAATTCCGGGCTTTTCTTTAGCTCTGTTTCGCTTTTTTCCATAAAATATCTCTTTCAAGAAACCGAAACCTCATCAACCAAAACATGAATTTTTTCTTTCATTTTTTTCCAATGTCGAAAGATTGATAATTATTTAATGTGCATAGAATAGAATATAGAATAATTGATGTTGAGAAACTGATGTTTGCAATCCACACATACTACACGCTCTTGATGAAATTGCTCACTTCTGAGATTATTACTCTGTTCGCAGACAAATTGATTTGCTCCTATTTAAAGGGTATTGAGGATGCGTATATGAAGGGCGGGGATGAGATGCTGTTCGAAATGAAGGAGTTAGAAGAAGGAGTACCGAAGATAGTGAATAACGTGCAGGGGTTTGACCTGAATCCGCTTGCTGTGCTGGCATCAAAGGCGAATTATCTCATCGCTATGGCGGAGTTCCTGAGATACCGACCCAGAGAGGGGATAGAGATACCTGTTTATTTAGCTGATTCCATAGCGGTAAGCAGGAGGATGGAACCAACTGGGCAATGGGCAGTTTACATGAAGACAAGCGAGGGTGAATTCTCTGTGCCTCTTTCTAATGTCTTCATTGCCTATTATGTCCTCAATTGTGAAAAAATAGTCAATAATGCTCTTACTCTTTTCGATTTCTTCTTCGGCTTTGCTTGTTAAAGAAACTCCTTGCATTATCAATATCGTTATTGATTTTGCGTTCTCCTGCTTAGCTCGCCTTAAGCTTTTTAAAGCCGCTCCAAACCTTTCAAGCACACCGGCGGGATCAATACCACCTTTTATTTCCACGGCTATTAGGATAAGATTGTTTTTATAAACACCTATATCCGGTTCGCTTCCCAATATAAATTGCCTACCATCTCGTAATTTTAGAGTTTCCCCTTTCCCATGGGATATTTCTTCAAGCACCAAGCCTTTTTCCCGAATTCTTCTTTCAATTAAATCCTTGATAACCACTTCAGCCCTGTCTCCCTTTGTATTTTGCCATGAACCCTGCGCTTGCGAGCCTGCAGCCGTCCCTCGCCACAAATCGAACTCTCTGGCATCTATCTTCTCATCATGTTCAATCAGAATGCTGACAATTTTATTCAAATGCTTTGAGATATGCAAAGCGGTTTCATCACTAAGCTGACCTTTTCCTTTTTCATATCTGTTTATGCTCAAGCCTACCCTACTCATTGATTTTTGTGAGACCATAGTGAGCATTCTGTAATAGCCAATCCATTTTGGATTTTGTATAAGAACTTCAGGATGAGCAAACACTCTTACGGGTTTAATCCCTTTGTGAATCACTCTATTCCACGCTCTGGTGGTAATCCCTAAATCCTTTCTATTCCACTCAAGGTCTTCTCCTTTTACGCTTTCGAGTTCATAAGCGATTTCAAGCAATCCCCACTCATGGAGTTTCTGATGGAAGAACTCACTCTTCGTAATCTGGTCAATTGTCCAACTTTCTTTTTCTTCATCTGATAACATGATTATCTCTCCCAAACAACTATGCTCTCTCTCACTGGGACTCTCCCATATTTTTTCATCTGTTGAGAGCTATTACCTTTATATCGTGCTACTATAATTTCCTTCACTTCAAATCCTGCTTCCTCTGCCATCTCAGAAAGCACTAAATCCACTGGTATCAATTCTCCTTCAAATCTCACATTGTCTACAACCATAGCAACTTTTGCACCGTGAGCCAGGACTTTAAACCACTCCGTTATAACTTTTTCCATATCTATAAAATAAGTTGTAATCATGCTCGGTATCTTTGGATTATTGAGTTTTTTCCTTCCGAGAATTTCAACCACTTCTTTTATTACAGCGTGCGGCGGAGCTTCGTCTTTCCGTATTTTGGATTCAATATGCGACCTCAGAATACTAAAGCGAATTGCCTTCAGTTCCTCAAAGTTCTGGACAAAATGAAAGCATAACTCAAGCACATAAGTCCTCGTATAGTCATATCTATTAGCATAAGGCGGTGAGGTAATAATATAATAATAGTGGGTTTCTTCTTGAATCGTATATCGGATAAATCCCGTGTATCGGCAAGATACACGTCGGGCATAAATTTATCATTCTTGGGTATGTCAGAGGAAAGCAGTTTCATACGGCGAACATCTTCTTCTACCTGTGCGATTTTTCTGTTCATTGCATCAATAGGGCTGGAAATTTTCTTATTACGATTTAATCTTAGAAATTGCCCATCTTTTGAGGTGAAACTGCATTCCTCTAAAATAGAAAAGAATAGCAAAAGGAAAATGTCACGATAAGGATTAGATAAATCATCAATAGCGGATTTAAGTTTCCTGAGAGTTAAAAGCGTTTGCTCATCAAATGCAACTTTCATGATAGGGACGTCTAATGCTACTTCGGCGGGCTCACTCTTTTGTATTTTGGGTGTTAGAGAAGTCCAGATTTCCTTCAGTTCGTTTTCTTTCAATAGTAAAAGTAATGGCAAGGTTTTTGAGCTAAAATAAGCTATGGGTAATTTATCAATTCCCACTGAGGGAATACCGTAAATCATGGACGTGTACATCGTTGTTCCCAACCCAGAAAAAGGGTCAAACACATAATCAGTGGAATCTGCTTCAAACCGTCTCAAAAAGCCCATTACAAAATCGAATGTAAAAGCTTCTTTATATCTATAAATTCTCAGGAAGGGGCTATTTTTATTTCCTACGTATGAAACTACGGAACCTAACTTTAACTCTTCGTGTATAAGATTTTTGAATTTATTCTCTAATTTCTCCCTTTTTGAGTTAGGGAGATAAAGGATTTTTTTCGTTGGTATTTCCTCAGCGAACAGTATCTGCTGGGGGTTGTTGCCTGTTAATTCCTTCTGCATTGCGATTTTTCTTAGATTCATGTCCATCTGTTTAAACAGCCATTTCATATAACATTCAAAAAAATCTCAGGCTGTTCTGATCCCATTTTCTCGGGTTTTAATTGTTTGTGAAACGTGAAATTGAATTGATTTTATCATCTCTCGCTTTTAATATTTTATTTAGGAAGAGATATACATATACATAAAACTTTTTGAGAGGTTGCGGTTTAAATGGATACATTAAAAGCTGAGGTAAAAGCAAATTACGTTGTCACTGCACTGAAAGGAAAGAGTGCAAAGAAAGACGAAAAGAAGCAGATTCTCATTCCAAAGAGCGATGCAATTGTAGAAGAGATATTGAAAAAATTAGAAGAGGATTTTAATGGTAAAAACAAAAAGCCTCTGGTTTCTTCACCAGAAGGAAGTGGGATTTAGAGAAGAAGAATTGGACACCCCAAAAGAGAATGAAATCCTGGTAGAAACGCTATATTCCGGAATAAGTCATGGAACCGAACGGTTGATATATCGAGGAGAGGTTGCAGAGGGTCTTCAACTCGACTCTTCAATAAAGACCGTTAAAGGACGCTTCCCCTTCCCCGTGAAATACGGCTATTCTAACGTTGGTAAGGTTGTAGAACCTGGCGAAAAAGTTTCAGA
>JAODGL010000058.1:0-4671 GCA_025464585.1 Methanosarcinales archaeon | reverse complement strand
AAATCAGGTGCTGATAAGGTTTTTACCGTGGATAAAATAGAAAAAAGGAGGGATATTTCCTTGAAATTTGGTGCTGATTTCTCTTTCGACCCCGATATAGATGATTTACCCGCGGCAATTATGGAACTTACGGATGGTATTGGAGCGGATGTGATAATAGAAGCGAGTGGTTCACCATCTGCATTGAATAATGCGATAAAATTAGCAGCTTTTCAAGGGCAGGTAGTGGTTGTTTCGTGGTATGGAACCAAACCAGTAACGCTTGATTTAGGTGCGGAGTTTCATAGAAAAAGGATACGGATAAAGAGCTCACAGGTTTCCTTCATTGACCCTGCCTTGACACCGAGATGGAACACCAGGAGAAGGATGGCTCTCGTCCTCAAGCTTTTACCTCAGCTTAATTTAGACGAATTGTTATCTGTATCTCGTGTATATCGCTTTGAAGACGCCGAAGAAGCGTATGAGCTGATAGATAAAAAACCTGAAGAAGCGTTGCAGGTGATTCTTAGCTATGTATAAGATGGGAATAGAGGATGAGTTCGAGGCTATCCACTTTTTAAAGGGTGACTTCGGACCAGAAACACGTTTGCATGGGCATAGATACCGCGTGCAGGTTACCATAGAGGGCAAGGAATTGGATGAATTTGGAATGGTTTTTGATATTTCCAGGCTTAAAGAGGGGCTGAAGGAAATTTTAAACGGGCTTCATTATCATAATTTGAACGAAGTAGAAGGGCTTAAGGAAGTCAACCCCACGGTGGAGAATGTTTGTAAATACATCTATGAGAAATTAGCGCATGCACTTTCAGCTAAGGGGAAGGGACAGACTAAGGGATTGGAAGTCACAGTCTGGGAATCACCTACTGCTTTTGCTTCTTATCGTGAATAAATACTGGAATATTCTTTCACCGCAATCCGCCCACGTGTTTAATTTCCTGGATTTCTCGTAACCGTTCCTACCAAATCGCTCTCTTAACTCCGCATCAGAAGCAAGTTTATCTATGGCATCAACAAGCGAATCAACGTCTCCGGGCGGTACAAGAAATCCATTTTCTC
This sequence comes from Methanosarcinales archaeon, assembly GCA_025464585.1. Taxonomy (GTDB): domain Archaea; phylum Halobacteriota; class Syntropharchaeia; order Alkanophagales; family Methanospirareceae; genus QMVO01. Next base: position 3,615 of record JAODGL010000058.1, on the reverse strand, counting down.
CTTCTTCCACCAGTTCAGGTATCCCACCTGCGTTGGTGGCAATGATTGGCAAGCCAAAAGACATCGCTTCTGCAAATACGATTCCAAAAGGTTCATAAAGGGACGGCAAAACAAATATATCCGCTTCAGAATAGAATCTCCTCAACTCTTCCGCTCTCACCACGCCATGAAATACCACTTTTTCCTCAAGTCCCGAAGCTGCTACTTGTTCCTTAAGTCTTTCGCTATATGCAGGGTCAATGCTATCATCTCCAACCACATCAAGCTTTATCTTCGGGTTATTGAGGCGATGAATCGCCTCCAGAAGCGTATCCAGTCCTTTACGTGGGTCACAAATTGCAACAGAAAGGAGGTTTACACCTTCATGGGGTCTCCTTACCATTCTCCCTGTCCCTGAAAGCACATCAAAACCAGGATAAACCACCTCTATAAATTCTGCGGGAATACCCATGCCTTCAATTTCTTCTTTTGTGTGCTTGCTGTTAGCGATAATAAGGTGAGCGCTCTTGAACATGATTTTTTCAACAAATCTGACGAAATGTGCTTTCCCGCCTTTAGCTGCCTTCCACCACAGAAGATGAACAATGACCACGATTTTGGCTCTCTTCACATACCGTAACCAGAAATTGAAGAGAAAAAGAGCAGGATGCGCCATCTCGTCTTCCAGCACGAAATCATAGTTTTTTCCTAAAAATTGGAATATGAAGGATAAATTTGAAAATAGATGCAGTATATAGGGATAAGGTACTTCACGAATGCCGATTACATCCACCTCAACGCCCTTACCCCTTAGATATTCAACCAATTTCCTCTCGTATAAATATCCTCCCGTTAATCTATTTATATCCCCTATGATAAGTTTAGCAATCTTCATTTTCAATTCTATACTTGTATTTGTATAGCTAATGTAAAAAACCACGAGATTTCACAAGATTAACACTAAAACTTTTTAGAAAAAAGTTTTATCAAAAACCAGTTTCTTTGATCAAACTTTCTTTTCTAAAGAAAGTTTGTGTGAAAATCTGTGTAATCTTGTGGTTAGCTAAAAAAATACCAATACTTTGTATGACAATCTAAAGATTAGTTATGGAGAAGAGAGGGATGCTGAAATGAACATGGAGAAATGGCAGCTTATAAGAAATGCTTCTCGGCATCACGAGTTCTGGCTCGTTTCTAAATATGTTAATAGACCTTTCTCAAATGTAATCACTTACTTCTTATTGGTTTCTCATTTTCCTTCTTTCTCTTTTTGGACATCCAGAGATAGCATTACTTATCGTGGGTGTTACATCTTTGCCTTTTTCAATCAACAGGTTTGTGGCTTTCCTGAAGATTTAGATGTATCAGCTCAACATCCCGCATCTATGACTTGGGGACTACAACATCCTCAGTGGAAGAAAGAAGAGAATAGTTCCGAGCACCATCAGCACAATCGCCAAAATCATCACGAGCTTCAATGCGCCAATGTCGGTGCCGAATATAATGGGTATTGGACCAATCATAATGACGCCACCGCCTCTCACGACGCCCTCGCCCCCGGTCTTCCAGGTTTGATAAGCCATGCTAACTATCCCTGCAAGAATGACCAGAATTCCTATGAGCACGAGCAGGAACCCCAAAGTTATTATTTTCATTTGTATTCAATTCAGGCTTTTATATTTTTAAATATTTATAAATCAAGAAGCTAATAAAAAAAATCATGGAGAGAATAGGCAAGATAAAAGAGGTGAAGTTAGTTCCGAGGGTAGGAAAAGTCATTTCTCTTGAGTTACTCTCGGCTCGAAGAAGGAAGAGTAGGAGAGAGGGAAATGGGGGTAAGGGTAAAACTGAAAGTGAAATCTCTTAAATCAGGAGCAGTTATAGACCTGAATTCTTTGCTTAACACAGGTTTCGAGAGTGAAGACCCTGAGATTATCCTACCTCTGAGAGTCGCTGAACTTTTGGGATTTTACCCCACACTTCCTGAGGGTGCAGTTGTAAAGACCTATGAAACCGCTGGAGGTATTGTACGAATGTATTATGTAAAAGATGGTGTAGAAATTCAAGTGACAACCGATGAAAAGACATCAAGTCCTATAAGATGTGCGGCTGTTCTCTCAGAATTGGAGACCGAGGTTCTTCTTAGTGACAAGACAATAGAGGAGTTGAAGATAATTTTGGAAAGACCAAAGGAAGGTATTTGGAGATTCAGGGATGAAGAAAAAAAGAGAAAAAGCGTAGAACCACAATATTGGTAAGCGGTATTTGTTTAGCTCCTTTTTATAACCACAAGATTACACGGATTTTCACGAGAAAATTTGGGATTTTCGCATCACACCTCTCGCCGCAAGGATACCCGTAGCTGCCGCATTAACTATATCCCTTGACAGACCCGCACCGTCACCCGCGGCAAAAAGATTCTTCACCGATGTCTCCATATTCCCGCCCACTTTTATCCGCATTGCATAGAACTTTATCTCAGGTGCGTAAAGTAAAGTTGAATCCGACATAACGCCAGGTATAATCTCGTTCAGTTTCTCCAGGCCTTCTATGATGTCCATCGTGATTCGATGAGGGAGTGCCATAGAAATATCACCGGGAGTAACGTCCATAAGCGTGTTCCTCACGAGGTTTCGCTCTATCCCTCTCCATGTAGACCTCCTACCTCGTCTCAAGTCGCCCATTCGCTGTACTATCGGCTTCCCCCCACCGATAGTGGTCGCCAACTTTGCTATTGACCGCCCATACCGGGTGGTATTTTCAACCGGTTTTGTAAGCTCCACACGCACGAGGAAAGCGAAATTAGTGTTCTCAGACTTTTTTGTCTTCATCGAATGCCCGTTTACGCCTATAAAATCGTCATATACTTCCTTAACTACAAATCCGCGCTCATTTATGCAGAAAGTCCTTGCAAAATCGTCATACCGCTTCGTTCTTATATGAAACTTCGGGTCGCGGTTTATTTTTGTCACTGGATTCATGGTTATCGCAAGTACCTCTACCCTCACACCAACGTCTATACCCGCATATTCTGCTTCTATTCCATGTTTTTTTATTAGCTTCTCGACCCATGATGCGCCTACCCTACCAGGTGCTAATATAATGCATCTGCCCCTTATTCTATCGCCTTTGTCAGTTGTCACTCCTCTGCATACCCTCTTCCCCTCCCCCCTCTCCCCTTTCTCCTCTCCCTCCTCTATGATAAGGTCAGCAACGCATGTATTCAGCATAAATTCAATACCATGCTCCACCAAATTGTTTTTAAACGATTTTATCACTTCTTTTGTTTTATCTGAACCTATATGCCTTTGATTTATCTCTATGAAACTGGCGCCAACCGAAGCTGCTCGCCTCTTCAATTCCTCTATCTCCTCCTCATCGCCTTTATACAGCTTGTCAGGCATGCCATGCTCAAGAAACACGCTGTCCACCTCGCCCACAAGCTGCCATGCCGTTTCATGGTCACAAAATTCCGCAAGGTCACCACCTATATCAGGTCTGAGATTTAATGTACCGTCGGAGAACGTTCCTGCACCGCCCACCCCGCACATTATATTGCACTGCGCGCAGTTAATACAAGACCCAAGCTCTTCCATTGGGCAATTTCTCTCCTCTACGTCCTTGCCCTTCTCTATC
>JAODGL010000042.1 GCA_025464585.1 Methanosarcinales archaeon | reverse complement strand
TACCACTTCTTCTCATCCCTCCCCTTTTTATCGCTCCCTTTTTTGGACAAGCTATAAAAGTAGCAAATTCCGTAATTAGTTCATACATTCACCTTATAAATTTTTCGATGTTCTTAACATATGCAAAGAACATATCCAAAGAAGGCAATTCCTGCCAAACAGCCAATTGAAAATAGATAAGAGGAAAGAGCAGCACTTACAACGTTGCAAATTCGTCAAGTCTTTAATAATCCTTCCTGCTCTCTTCCCTCTTCCTCTCTCCCAACCTCCGTATCAACCCCAACCCTTTCTCCTCTATCTCTTTCGCTTCAATGTACCCTTCTTCCCGTGCACCCTCGACTATCTCCTCTCCTCGTTCCGTGCGAGCGAAAACCGTTGACCACCCGTCTTCAGAGCCCACGGAGCCTACGGCAATGTCAGCAAGTTCAGCGGTATAATCCGTGCAAATCGAACATCCTTCGCTCTCGTAACGCTTTATCTCGTCCAATGCAATAGCATGAACTTTACCTTCTTCATCGTAAACCAAAAGCTCTTTTCCCTTTATGTCGAACTTCCGCACTGTTTCTAAATCTAAATTCGCTTTCTCTTTCACGAAATCCAGCAGCTCTTCCGTGAAATTCTCCATGCAGAACAGACCTAACAGCAATTTTATGCGCTCTTTGCCCACTTCATACGGCTGTTCTAAAGTTTGAACTTTTCTCAAACCCTGTATTTGACATGGCAGCCCTACAAAACCTATGTTCTCGCAGCCAGCTTCTATCGCCTCTTTTACTCCCACTACACCTGGATAAATCGTATATTTCGTGCCTGCACCTTCCTTTAATTCACCGTAATTCTTTGCAACTTTTGTTATCGGTCTCCAATCACCTCTCGTAGTTGTAATCACGGCACAATCTATTACACTCTTATCAAGGGCATACGCGAGCAAAGAAGTAACTGCACCACCGTCCTGCCCTTTTATATCCTCCTTCTTTGACCGAACCGCATAACCGCTTCGATAGATACCAAGGGCATCTTCTTCTGCCTTTTTTCTCGCTTCCTCCGCTCCAAATATCCTGCTTTCTATTTCTGAGAGGGGCAAGAATGTCCTGGGGCAGTAAGCATAACACAGCCCGCATATCGTATCGTACTCTTCGACTAACTCCGGCTTGCGTTCGTTTTCTCTTATTTTTATCTTATCGCAAAATGCCGCACAGGTGCCACAAAGACAGCAAATTCGTTTAGACAGGACGTCACGCTTCAAATACGAGAAGCCCTGTTCTAAAAAAGTCGGCAGTTTTACGTATCCTTCTACTTCTGTCCCCATTTTTCGCTTTTACTCCTTTTTATTTTTAATTATTTAATGCTGATAAATAGATAGAGTTAAAAGAAGGTATGTATGCAAAGAGAATAAGTTCATTGCCACCCTATCTTTTTGCAGAAATAGATGCGAGGAAGAAGGAAGCGAAGGGGAAGGGTATAGATATAATAGATTTAAGTATCGGTGACCCTGATTTGCCGACACCACCACACGTGGTAGAAGCAGTTTGCAACGCTGCAAAGGACCCTCTAAACCACAGGTATCCCTCTTACGATGGAATGCTCGCTTTCCGTGAAGCAGTAGCTGCGTGGTATAATCGCAGAAAGCGTGTGCATTTAGACGCGGAGGATGAAGTTCTAACTTTAATAGGGTCAAAGGAAGGGATAGCGCATTCAGCATTCGCATTTTTAGACCCTGGCGACATTGCCCTTGTTCCCGATCCCGCTTACCCGGTGTATAAAGGCGCAACACTATTAGCGAATGGCATTCCACATTCGGTCCCCTTAAGGGAAGAGAACGAATTCATGCCGGACCTGGAAAGCATTGATAAAGAAGTGGTGAGAAAGGCAAAGCTCATGTTCTTGAATTATCCAAATAATCCCACTGCGGCAGCAGTAGAAAAATCATTCTTTAAAGAGATTGTGGATTTTGCACATGACCACGACATCACCATTCTTCATGATAACCCCTACTCTGAACTAACTTTTGAAGGCTATGAAGCACCGAGTTTTCTGTCGGTTGAAGGTGCAAAAGATGTGGGTATAGAGTTCAACTCGCTATCCAAGACTTATAACATGACAGGTTGGCGAATAGGGTATGTAATAGGGAATTCGGAGCTGCTAAAGGGTTTAAGGCTTGTAAAGACCAATGTTGATTCCGGGGCTTTCCAGGCTGTTCAGGCAGCGGGAATAGCGGCGTTAAATGGTCATCAAGACTGTATAGAGGCAAATGTGGCGATTTATAGAGAAAGAAGAGACATTTTATTTGATGGGTTAAAATCAGCGGGAATGGAAGTGAAAAAGCCCAAAGCCACTTTCTATTTATGGGCAAAAGTCCCTCCCGGGTTCTCATCCATTCGTTTCTCCATGCTCTTGCTGGAACGTGCAGGAGTGGTAGTAACGCCGGGGATAGGATTTGGAGAAGCAGGAGAGGGGTTTGTTCGCTTCTCGCTTTGTGTAAACAAAGAAAGGATAAAGGAAGCATGTGAAAGGCTTAAAAAGCTGGCTATATGAAAAAGAAAAGTTTCTCATTCTCGGACCATCTGGAAATAACGGGCATTGATGGGCTTCCGGAGATAAAGGAAGGTGACGATTTAACGTCACTATTCTTCGATGCTCTGGAAGAGAAGAAGATGACCCTGGAAGACCACGATGTAATCGTCTTCACCTCTAAAATAATATCAAAGAGCGAGGGCAGGGTCGTAAACCTCTCCGTTGTAAAAGTAAGCGAAGCAGCAGAGCGCATAGCAAAAGAGACGGAAAAAGACCCAAAAATCGTTCAACTTATACTCAACGGAGCAAAAGAGATAGTAATAATGATGAAGAACCACATTATAGTAGAGACAGAGCATGGGTTCGTGTGTGCAAATGCGGGTGTGGACGAATCTAATGTTGAGGAAGGGAAAGCGGTGTTACTGCCAAAAGACCCGCAGAGAAGTGCCGAACGACTTAAAAAAGAAATAGAGAAGCAAAGCGGCAAAGAGATTTCAGTCTTAATTTCTGATTCTTTCGGCAGAGCTTTTCGCGATGGTGTAACGGGAACATGCATAGGCGTTTCTGGCATTCCTGCTCTGCTGGATAGACGTGGAGAGGAGGACAGGTTCGGGAAAATCGCACGGATAACGAAAGAAGCGGTAGCAGACGAGATATGCGCTGCTGCGAATTTAGTTATGGGCGAATTCAAAGAGGGTATGCCAATTGTACTTGTGCGAGGTTTGAAGTTAGAAAGAAGTGAAAGTAATATAAAAGAAATTCTATTCAAAAAGGAAGATGACCTCTTCAGGTAAAAAATTAGCGGCACTGGATGTGAACAAATGCATCGGGTGCATGGAATGCATGTTTGCATGTTCGAGAAGGGTAGGTAGAGGGGGTTTTGACAAGTCGGCGATAAGGGTGAGGTCAGCGGGTGGTATAGAGCGAGGTTTTGTAATTGTTGTCTGCCGGGCATGTGAGAATCCGCCATGCGCAAGGGTGTGCCCTACGGGTGCTTTAAGGGAGCGTAAAGGAGGGGGAGTGATATTGAACGAGGCTAAATGCATAGGCTGTGGCTTCTGTGCACAAGCCTGTATCATGGGTGCTATTTTCTGGGATGACGAGCGGAATAAGCCTATCGTGTGCAAATACTGTGGTGAATGCGCAGATTATTGCGTGCATAATGCTATTGGTATGGTTGAGGTTAAATAGCATTGGCTGAAGAAATGATTGATATGCTTAGTATAATAGGACACTTCAAACCCTCCCGGTTTTGCGATTATTGTCTCTGTTTTCATATCAGGATACACCCTGACCCACTTTTTCATCTCCTCTGCTCTCGATTCCGTAGAAGTAAGAGCAAATTGCTGTACACAGGCTTTGCCCCCGGCAACGTTCCTCAGGTATTTTAAAGCAGAATTAACCGCACGTTCAATCTCTTCGTCACCCGGTCTTCTTGCTACTTTTTCCCTCGCTTCACCAGGTGCAAACTTAACGATTTTATATTTGATTCCCGAATCAATCATGGCTAAAAAAGCAGCTATTCGCTCGATTTCTTCCTCATCTACTATCCCCGGCATCAAGACCGTTTCAACCCTGAAATCGAGTTTGCTTTCACTGAGGTATCTTGCAGCCATAAGAACCGGGCGATTGGGCATGCCAGTGTACCACTGGTGGATTTGCTCATTGTATGCTTTTATGTCAAGCTTAACTTCGTCGAGACCTGCTTCTTTCAATTTCATTACGTAATCCCTGTCCAATAAATATCCGTTCGTGGATAACGTGATGTGTTTCACTTCCACACGCCTTTTGAGATTTAGCACAAGGTCAAGCAAAAAACCCCTGTCCAGAGTTGGTTCGCCTCCTGTTATTATAGCCCCTTCCAGCGGTGTGCTATTAGTATAAGCCCGCCTTGATTTCTCCACCCAGTTTATTAACCCGATGAATAATAATTATGTGTTTAGTTATAACAGTAAGAGGCATCGCGTTAGGATTGATTATGATAAACCGTAATATTAAATATATTACTGAAAGAGAACAGAAATGGAGCCAAAAATATTCGCCTCTTTTTCGACCCCTATTCAAAAAGCCATTCAGGAAAAGGGCTTCTCTACACCAACAGAACCACAAAAAAAAGCCATCCCTTCAATAATAGAAGGAAAGAACGTATTGTTAATTGCACCAACGGCAACGGGAAAGACCGAAGCGGCACTTTTACCTGTCTTGGATGCATTAATCAAAACAGAGCGAAAAGGAAGAGGGGGGACTGAAACAGGGATAAAAGTCCTTTACATAACGCCCCTGAAGGCTTTGAATCGCGACATGCTTGAACGATTACAATGGTGGTGTAAAAGGCTTGACCTGAGGTTAGGAGTGCGACATGGCGATACCTCTACAAGGGAAAGAGAGGCGCAGGCAATGGTCCCACCTGACATCTTGATTACCACACCGGAGACTTTACAGGCGATATTACCGGGTAGAATTATGCGTCAGCACCTCGTCTCGGTCGAATGGGTAATCGTAGATGAAGTGCATGAACTCGCATGCGACAAACGAGGCTCACAGTTAGCACTGGCGCTGGAGCGGCTTCGCTACCTGAAAAAAGGTGATTTTCAAATCATCGGCTTATCCGCGACCATTGGCTCTCCGGATAGAGTGGCTAAATTCCTGGTCGGAACAGAGAGGGATTGCGAGATAATCAACGTCCCCGTAGCCAGGTCAATGCAGGTAGAAGTCTATTATCCAAAAGCCAATTCGCAGGATTATAAACTGGCGGAGGAGCTTTATACATATCCGGAAGTTGCTGCCCGGTTACGATTGATGAGAAGACTTGTCGAACAGCATAAATCTACTCTGATATTCACAAATACTCGCTCGATAACAGAAATTCTTGGCAGCAGGTTCCGCGTTTGGGATTTAAACTTTCTCATGGGTGTACATCATGGCTCGCTCTCTAAGCCGACACGAATTGGTGTTGAAAAGGGAATTAAAGAGGGCAAATTGCATGGCATTATCTGCACGAGCTCGTTAGAATTAGGGATAGACATCGGAAGACTGGATTTTGTTATTCAGTATAACTCACCGAGACAGGTGACAAGGCTTCTTCAGCGTATAGGCAGAAGTGGTCATAAAATAGGTGGCATTGCAAATGGAGCAATAGTGGTTCAGGATTCAGATGATGCCTTAGAAGCTTTAGTAATTTGTCGCCGCGCTCTCGCGGAAGATTTAGAGCCCGCCAGTATTCCACATAAGCCGCTTGATGTACTTGCGCATCAAATAGCGGGATTACTTATAGCGAAGAGGAGATGGAGCTTTGAAGAAGCTTTGAACTTAATAAAAAAAGCATATCCTTACCGCGACCTCGGGGAGCAAGAATTGGTCACCGTTTTAAACTACATGTATTCCCGCATTCCAAGGCTTGTGTGGTTCTCTGCCGAGGACAAAGTATTTCTGAGACCTAAACGGATAAAACCGCTTTACAGCTATTATTTCGAGCATTTATCCATGATTCCAGAAGAAAAACATTTTTTGGTCTTGAATGAGGAAGATAAACCAGTAGGTGTCTTAGATGAAGCCTTTGTTGCAGAATACGGCAATCCCGGGAACAAGTTCATCGAAGGCGGTCGTGTGTGGAAAATACTGCACCTGTACGGGGGCAGGATTTATGTAAAGCAGGAAGATGACCCCACGGGTTCCATCCCAAGCTGGGTGGGTGAAGAGATTCCAGTTCCTTATGAAGTTGCGGAAGAGGTGGGTAAAATTCGTGGGTATGTGGAAGAAAAAAAACTCTTAAAGGAATATCCTTGCAGCGAGGAGACTATTACAAGAGCTTTAGACGAAGTTGTTCAGCAGATAAAAATGGGTTATCCTGTGCCGACGGATAAGCTGTTAACGCTCGAAAGATGGAATGAATACATAATCCTGCACTGCTCCTTTGGGCTACTTGCGAATAGAACTTTAGCTATGCTCTTAGCTACTGTAATATCTGACAGGATAGGCGCGCCTGTGGGCGTGCAACAGGACCCTTACCGGATAATGCTCAAACCCGAAGGACCCGAATTGGAGCCAGAGGATGTCGAGGAGATTATCCTTGATTTATCTGCCAGACCAATCGAAAAGCTCGCATTGAAAGCATTAGTCAGAAGCAGGTTATTTAAACGCAGGTTTATCCATGTGGCAAGGAGATTTGGTGCTTTAGCAAAGGATGCATCACTGAGCGACCTCGACCTGGATAACTTGATAAGGAGTTTTGAGGGCTCTGCGATATTTGATGAAGCTATTAGAGAAGCTCGGGATAAGGATGTGGATATAGAACTGACTGCACTGCTTTTAAAACGGATAAACGAGGGAGTGCTAAAAATAGCGGTAATAAAAGGAAAGGAGGGCAGTCCTATTGCAGGGATTGTCGAAGTAATAAAAAGGGGCTACGAAATAATCCCACCGGAAAGGATGCATCGGGTCATAATAAAATACGTAAAAGCAAGGTTGTTGGACGAATCCTTGACTTTTGTATGCACAAATTGCTGGCAGTATGCAGAGATTAGGAGAATAAACGATGTGGACCCGGAGAAACTTCTGTGCCCGGAATGCGAATCAAACAGGATAGGAGCGTTAAATGCGGATGAGAACGAAATAAAGAAGGAGATACGGAAAAGTAAAGGCAAGCAAGAAAGTAAGTTGATTACAGATGCGATAAAATCGGCGGAGTTGGTTTCAACCTACGGTAAAGCGGCTTTGCTTATTTTGGCTGGCAGGGGAATTAAAGTAGGTGATGCCGCGGAGATTCTGAAACAGGAAGGAGAAGTATGCGATCATTTGATAGATATAATAATTGAATCAGAAAAGGAAATTTTAAACCGTAGGTTTTATAAGTATAAGAAGAAATAATGGGTGAAAAGGAGGATATGATGTCTGATTTGGATTTTATTAAAATGTATAGTTCTATTAATCATTTCGCCACCAATTTCGCCTCTTTCACCACCAATCTTGCGGTATTTTCTCCCTCTTCCACTATCTCACTTTTTAATATAACAAGTCTTTTCCGGAACATTGACGCAGGTCCATCCAGGACCAGAGATTCAAATTCACCACCTTCTCCTGCGATATTTATCTTTACTCTTTTGTTCAATTCCACCAACTGTTCAACATCTTCCATCGTTATCCTCCTGCCAAGCCAGCTCCGGTCTAAACCGTACGCACTGATGCCAGTAAAAATCACCTCGAAATTAGCTACCACGAGCCGCATCTCTGTTTCCTGATTGATATGCCATAAAGGCGAGAACACCTTGAGATTTTCTTCTGCTGCAATCCGTTCTATTCGCTCTTTTTGATATTCACTCCATAAAGCGCCTGTTATAACACCTTCTATCCTGTATCTCTCCTTTGCTTCTCTAAAAGCAGCTCGCAGGTCCTCCAGTTCCTTCTCTTTCTCGCCGTGCGTCTCTTTCATAATCAAAGGCAAGCCAATCGCATCGGCTTGCAGCTCTACCAGTTCTATCGCAGGTGTGTGGAACATATACGATTCGGGATTCAGGCTTTTTATGGTGATTAAACATTCTACCGGATAGCCTTCCTTCTGTATGAGCCATAGTGCATAAGCACTGTCCTTACCAGAGCTGAAGAGGCAGCCCAACTTTATATTTCGAGAAGGGTAAAAAGACCTCAGATAATCTTTCTTATACTTGAACCCATTTCTCTTTGCGAGCTTTTCTATTGCCTTAAGAACATTCGAGCCATACTGAACCGCTCTTTTTTTCCTGCTCGCGACTTCCACCAGCCCAAGGTCTCTCGCTATTTCTCTTATAATCATCTTGTTTCCCTTATCTGACAATTTATACGACGCGGGTATTCGCAATGCATAATCCACAAGTTCCGCAGCCAAAAACGGTGCCCGTAATGAAATCCCCTGTGATTTTGCTACCAGTTCATCCCGGTAAAGGTCTCGCATATACATCCCCAACAGCCCGGATAGGCATTCTTTGTTCAGGTCCTCTTTTTTTATCCGTTTATGTCTTTCGTATCCCGCGAATAGTTCCTCCGTGCCGAGACCATATAAAACCGTCTTTATCCCTTCTTCTCTTGCGAACTCACAAGCCAAATATAAAGGCAAAGCCACACTCACCTTCACGACATCGGTATCCTCGACTAAGGGAACGACTTCCGTAAGATATTTCTCAAGCTCTTCGACTTCTATTCTCTTTATTTTTAACTCAAATCCAAAATCCGATGCAATACGCTTCGCATATCGCAAATCCTCCGCTTCTTTCATCCCCCGCTCTTCCACCGCCACGGTGTAACAGACAAAATCCATTCCTAAATCCTTACACAAATAAGCAATAAGAGTAGAATCTAATCCGCCGGAGAAGAGCACGCCAAATTTCTCGCCCGGTGGTATCCTTCTCGAAATGCTTTCTCGCACCAATTTCAGCAATTCTTCCTTTATCTTCTCCTTATCTTCCTCTATCTCCGGTTCAAGGTCAAAAGAATCTCGTTTCTCGAAACTCAGCCTGTCTTCTTTTATGTTGTACTTCAAGAGCACACGTGGGTCAAGCACAATCGCATGCGGAAACCCCATCGCTTCTAATCCCTTCTTTTCCGAAGCAAATGCAAATCCATCGGCATGTGCGAAACAAACAGGCTTTATGCCTATTATATCCCGTGCTATATGCAACTCATCACAATCGTCTTCACGTATCCAATAAGCAAATGCATACGCTCCATTCGCCAATGAAAGCTCATCATGGTTATAAATTTCCTCCGCATCTGCTACAAACTTGCCTTTAAAATCTCTTCCTAAAAGAGAAGTTTTGTGTGTGCAACATGCAATGCAGCTTTTACTTTTCTCCCCTTTCACGGCTTGTTCTAATTCTTGTAAGTCTTTTGAATACCAAACACGGTTTTGGGTGCCAATCCAGACGTCTGATTCTTTTCGGTGCTTCAGTACTTTTAAGCCCTTGATTACAAGTTCTACGGATTTTTCGTGGTTGAAAACCCCTGCTATTTCGCACATAAACTTCTCCTTTAAAAAGAAACAATGAAAGAGGGTTTATAAAAAGCTACCATTTCTTTCTACCACAGCATACTGCATACAATTTTCGGAATATCATAAACAGATAGCTCCTTCTCTTCCTGTTCCTTTACTCGATGCAAACCATATTGAAAATAGATCTATTTTTCTTACGGAATCGGTTATTTCGCTTAATATTCTTATGTCGTTATCTATGTCATCTTTTAGCGCATCAATTTACGAGACCTGTAACCTTCTTCTTTCGCTCTTTTGTAATATCTGGGAACTAATAAGAGTCTTAAAAGACCGGATAAGAAGGTCAGAAGAGGCTAAATTTGCTATTGGATATTTCTTTTTAACTGGATTCTCTTTAGTAGAGAGCGATTTCCCTGGTAATTATGATAATTCCCCGTTTCTGAAGATTGTGATGGGAAATGAAACTACGTATCCGACAAAAGAAGAATTGGTCGCCGGTTATAAACTAAGGGAACTGTTCAAGCAAAGAATGATAGAAGGTTTGCAAAAGAGGAAACTGAACGAAGAGCAGATAAAACAATTGAGGACTTAAAGGATTTTGTTGCCCATAACGTAATAGATGTGAAGCTATACGAAAAATAAGGAGTTAAATGTATTGCTTACATCGAGAGAGGAAGTACTTTATTTAAACAAATGGTTTGATAATCTATGGGAAGAAGCTTTAGAATTTCCGTGAGGATTTGCTAAAGGTAATAGATTTCTCAGGGGTATTGCCTGAAAGTCCTTATCCGCAGATTGGCGTGTTGATAGACCCGCAAGTTTTGTTTAAGTATCTGGTGTAAGAATACAA
>JAODGL010000152.1 GCA_025464585.1 Methanosarcinales archaeon | reverse complement strand
CGATTCGTTCAGATGGTCGTCGTCTGGCATTTATTAGGTTCACTCTCTTTTCTCTTACTTCGACCTTAAGATGGTGCTAATTATTCGTTCCTTTCAATAAATTCAACGTCCTCAAATCCTTTAAAATGTCCATCGCTTGTCACAATCCTTCTTATAGACAAAAACACCCTTCTTCTGCCTTATAAACCAATATCGTGTATTCCATTTCCTTGCCCCCTATTTTAACAATCCCAAGAATTCCTCTTCCGTTAAGCCTGCTTTTTTTATCGCTCTTCACAACCGCATGTAATAAAACCCTTCCTCCTTTGCCTCTTCTCCATTAAGCATCCCCCTTACATCAACCAATACCGGCTTATCGTTCATAAACTTCTTTGCATCCTCCAACTTCATCTTTCTAAATTCATCATGTGCCACCGCCACGATAACACAATCCATACGCCCTTCGGGCAGTAATATCCGATCTGTAATCTGTAACATCTCGTCCAGAGCTTTCACACCGAACTCTTCTATCTCTTCCTTTGTTAACAAAGGGTCATAACCATAGATTTCAATACCAAATTCTTTTAACTCCTTCACCATTACCCTTACAGGCGACTCCCTCGTATCAGGCACATTCTCCTTATATGTCAAGCCCATAATTAAAACTTTCGAGCCTTTTATCACTTTTCCCACTTCATTCAAGCCTTTAATAGCCATCTCCGCAACATGTTTCGGCATATAATCGTTTATTGCCCTTCCTGCCAGTATTACCTGTGGATGATAACCTAATTCTTTCGCTTTATAAACCAGATAATAAGGATCTACGGGGATGCAATGCCCGCCGACCAAACCCGGGTTATAATGGTGGAAATTCCATTTCGTAGCTGCGGCTTCTAAAACTGCTTTTGTATCCAAATGCATCTTATGAAAAATTATCGTTAATTCATTCATCAGCGCAATGTTCAAATCCCGCTGGATGTTCTCAATTACCTTTGCCGCTTCCGCTGTTCTTATGTCTTTCGCTTTGTAAACGTTTGTTATCAAGCCGTAAAGCCCGGCTAAAGTTTCGGTAGTCTCATTATCCATCCCTGCCACTATTTTTGTTATTTTGCCAAGCGAATGCTCGTTATCACCGGGATTTATCCGCTCCGGCGAGTACCCGATTTTGAAATCAGCACCGCACTTCATCCCGGATTTTTCCTCCAGTACTGGCTTCACTATTTCTTCCGTAACGCCAGGATAGACCGTAGATTCCAGAACCACGATTGCACCTTTCTTTAGATTTCTACCAACGATCTCCGCTGCTGATTTTACGTAACTCAAATTCGGCTCTTTTGATTTCGTTACAGGCGTGGGAACGCAGATCAAAACGAAATCCGCATGGTTTATCATGGACGGGTCGGCGGTGAATCCTATGTTGTCTTCGTTATTTTGACTTAGCTTCTTTATTTTGTCAACATCTACGTCGTAGCCGATCGCTCTCAGGTGCTTTGAGAATGCCTCAGCCAGTGGCAAGCCCACATATCCCATACCAGCAACACACACTGTTTTATCTTTCATGATTTATCCTCCTATTTCTCTTCCCTTAAGCCCTTCAACCATACCCTTAAAGTTTGTTTACCAGCACGTCCAAATATGTATGTTGCGTTTTCATTTAAATAATAAGCAGCGAAAAAGTTTGTTTTAAACATTTGGATTTTGATATTTGGTATTATTTGTTATTTGTGATTTGGAGTTTGGAATTTGTAAATCCACCGAATATTGAGCAATTACCCTGCGGCTCTATGTTATCCAGAACCGCGACTTCAAGCTTCTCTATAAGTGCATCCACTAAATGCGAGCCTATGAAGCCCGCACCACCCATTACAAGTATTTTCATCTCCTCCTCATTACCTCCAATCTCATGACGAAATCCTCCACTATGTCTTTATCATATCCAAGCAATCTCTTGCATATTCTCTCTTTCTTTCCACCGTTCCGCTTTTTCATCTCACCTCAAGCATATCATGTATCGGCACTACCCCTTATACCACCCTATCATCCTTCTCAATCCCTCTTCTAAACCAACTTTTGGCTCCCAATCCAGAATACGTCTCGCCTTGCTTATATCCGGCTTCCGCCTCGGTGGGTCGTCCTCCGGCAAAGGCAGAAACTCCATCCCCGAAGAGGAGTTAGTTAAGTCTCTTACCAGTTTCGCCAGTTCTAAAATCGTTATCTCCTTATCGCTACCTATATTCACCACTTCCCCTCTCGCCTCATCTAAAAAAGCAAGCTTTACCAAACCTTCCACCTGGTCGGTAACATAACAAAAGCTCCTCGTCTGCGAGCCATCGCCGAAAATCGTGATTGGGTCATTGTTCAATGCCTGCTCGATGAAGCGAGGAATAACCCTACCGTAAACGCCTTCTGCTCGCATCCTCGGGCCATACGTATTAAAGATTCGTGCTATCCTCGTATCCAATCCATGCTGCATTTTGTATGCAATCACATACGATTCACCACATCGCTTCGCCTCGTCATAGCAGCTTCTCGGTCCTATCGGGTTCACATTACCCCAGTATTCTTCAGTTGTCGGTATCTCATCCGCACACCCGTATATCTCACTCGTAGAGGTATATAAGAACCGTGCATCATGCTTCTTCGCTATCCCTAAAGCCACCCATATCCCCAAAGTGTTTGCCTTCAATATCTGTATCGGGTATCTCTCAAACTCAAACGGAGATGCCCTGCTCGCTAAATGCATTACCACGTCTATCTGCTCATTGAAATGAATTGGTTGCGTCACGTCATGCTGGATGAACTTGAAATTGTCTTTATTCATCAAGTGCGATATGTTGGCTCTCAATCCACTAACAAGATTGTCCAGACAAATAACTTTCGCTCCCTGCTCCACGAGCACATCACAAATCCAGGAGCCTAAAAAACCCGCTCCACCGGTAACTAAAACGTTCGTGCCTTCTATGTTTTCGCTTATCTCTCCAAGATTCTTTAGTATTTCTTTAATCTCTTTGTTCATATTCTTTCTTATACAGCTCTCCTTTTAATGCAAGCATCGCCTTCTTATACACTCTTGCACTGACATGGAAGTTCTTCTCTATGAGGATATCTAACAGTTCTTCTGCTTGCTCTTTTGTAATAAAACCGTTATTATAAAGTTTTAGAATAATATATATTGTTCCATGTGGGATTAATCCAAGTTGTCTTGCCGCATCTCTTGCTATTGCTTCATCCACTAATATCTCCTTCTCAAATGCATCGCTGTATCCACCTTTCATCCCTCGGTCCACTATCTCCTCCTTGACTTCCTGCGGTATCTGGACATCTTCATAGAAATCTCTTAAGTAGCCCAGGACTCCTATTTTCGCAAGATATATTAAAGGAGAGGCATTTGAAACCGGCATACATTTACTCCTTTAGCGCAGCATTGACATCTTCCTCTAAATCCTTCTCCGTATAGTGCATTTCGATCCCCTTCTCTGCAACAAGCTTCATCATCTCTCTTAGTGAGAGATTTGCTATACTGGCAGCACGCCATGGTGTCACCTTTCCATCACGATACATCTGGATAGCTCTCTCTTCCTTCCATTTCTCTATTGCTTTCACCAAAAGTTTTCTTACTACCGTAGCTCTATCTATCTGCTCCATTTCTTCTATTTCCTGTATAGCTCTAACAATATCTTCCGGCAACTTTATGGATAGCACCTCCACTTCAACCACCTTTATTATCGTTTGTCTACATTTTATATAAGCGTTCGCAAAAATTCTTTAAGCTTGTTATTGAACCTCTCATCCGCTAAGGAGAGTTCAATATTCGATTTTAGCCAGTCAAGCTTGTTACCTATGTCGTATCTTCTCCCCCTATAAACATAAGCATATATTTTCTCCCGGACGATACGCAGCGCATCGGTAAGCTGAATCTCATTACCTTTGCCCGTTGGCGTATGCGCAATCGCATCAAATATCGCTGGCGTCAGGATATACCGCCCTATGATACCCAAATTGGAAGGCGCCTCCTCAGGCAACGGCTTCTCAACTAAATCCTCAACGAGGCAAATATCCTTCTCAACTTCTTTTCCCTCTATTATCCCATAACTGCTTATTTTATCGGATGGTACTTCCTCAACCGCAATAATAGAAGTCTTATATTCATCGTATTTCCTCATCAATTCCGCAGTGCATTCGGGAATGGTTATCGTATCGCCTAAAAGCAGGGCAAAAGGCTCATCACTTACAAAACTCTTTGCATAGTAAACCGCATCGCCTAACCCTCGTGGCTCTCGCTGCCTCGTATAAAGGAGATTTACATGGCTCATCATTTCGTCTATCTCATTTAAAAACTCGTTCTCCAGCTCGCTCTTACCGAAATGGTCTTCTATCGCCCTCTTACCTTTTCCCGTTATAATCAGGATATCTTTTATTCCTGATGATATCGCTTCTTCCACAACATATTGTATAACAGGCTTATCAACTACAGGGAGCATCTCCTTCGGCTGCGCTTTCGTTGCGGGTAAAAATCTCGTGCCCAATCCCGCCGCAGGTATCACCGCTTTTCTTATCATTCCCTCACACCGTATCTCTCACGCATCTCCTCGTTTATTTCCTCCACCGCTCTCAGCAACCTCGGCTCACGGTACTTCATCGCAAATGCAATGAAAGCCTTCAAATCCTTTGGGAGACACTTACCCCCAAATGCTTTTCCGTGCACCGTTCCATATTTACCTATCCGCGGGTCAAGACCAACAATATCCGCAATGGTTTGAGAATTAACCCCGAGTTCTTTGCAAATAAGATATATCTCGTTCCAGTAGGATATTTTCGTGGCGAGTATGCAATTAGAGGCGTATTTTATCAACTCCGCAGTTTTTAAATCCGTTCTGAAAATAGGTTTGTCCAAAGGTTTGTAAAGCTCTTCTAAAATATCGCCCGGTTCCTTATCGTATTCGCCGATAACAATCCTGTCCTCAGTGAAGAAATCCTTTTTGTAGCTATTTTCATCAGTCCATGAGTTCGCTATCTCTGTCAGGAATTCGGGATTCATGCACACCCCTATTTCACCTTCTCTCACGCTCTTCCCTGAATATTCCTCCAGTATCGGAATTACTACTTCCTCTGTTGTCCCCGGAACTACGGTGCTTTTCACGACTACAAGATGGTAGCCATTTTTGTTTGCCAATGCCTTCCCTATATCTTTCGATGCTTCTTTTATATAGCTCAGATCAATTCCATCATTCGCTGTCGGCGTTGGAACGCAGATGAAAGAGATGTGGGAGTTTTCAATCGCGGGGTTTATATCTGTTGTGAAATTGGGTAGATTCTTGCTTACGATGTCATAGAAAATCACTTCGTAGCCCATTCCTGCAAACCCTTTCCCGAGTGCCGTGCCCACCCAGCCAGAACCAATTATACTTATTCTTTTATCTGCCATTTTTTTACACTACGATAATATTATGGGAGATAATATAAAGCTAACTCGTAATTATTCTTGAACCGTAGCCAAATGCTCTTCCTATTAAAGTTCCTATTAGAGCGAAGCCCGCTCCTTTTGCGATTTTCCTGAGGGAAACATCCAAATAAGATACATCTTCATTTGACGACATATATTATTTAAATCTCTCCCGTTTCTTCTATAAGAAAAATCTCAAACTCAAACGGAGATGCCCTGCTCGCTAAATGTGCATTACCACGTCTATCTGCTCATCGAAATGGATTGGTTGCGTCACGTCATGCTGGATGAACTTGAAATTGTCTTTATTCATCAGATGGGATATGTTGGATTCCAGCCCGCTTGCGAGATTGTCCAGACAGATAACTTTCGCCCCCTGCTCCACGAGCACATCACAAACCCGCTCCGCCTGTAACCAGCACATTTGCGCCTTCTATACGCTCGCTTACGCCTTTAAGATTCTCTATTATCGCTTCAATCTCTTTGTTCATGTTCAGTTTTACCCTTGACACATTTAAGAAGAAAGATTTGTTCAATCCCCCCCTGAGAAGTCCTCTTACCCATTCCATAAACCTCCTGAAATTTTCCTCAGGTGAAACATTTTCCTCTAATACATGATCCTCAATGACATTATCTTCTGAGCCGAGGTGAATATGTCTCGGAAAACTCTTGATGCCTTTGTGATGCGGTGCTGTATCAATTCTGTATATCTTATCGTCCCTTTGCCAGTGAAAAGAGAACTTATCCTCTACAGGATACCTCACGTCAATCCAAGAGCTATCAATTAAAATTAACCTCACCCTATCAGCATGAAGTTCTACATCTATGAGTATATCTGAGAATTCATCTCTTGCCACCTTTAAAAACGATAGATACCTGCGGAACATCAAATCTCCCCTATCAACTCCCGCACCAGCTTTTTCATCTCTTCTATATTACTTCTCAATGCTAAAGCTGATAAGAAATCCTCGTAAGATGGATGCTCCGGCAGCTCCCTCTTTTCTATCCCTTTCTCTATCTCCTCCGTCTCTTTCACCTTGTATTTCGATAGTATCCGCTCGAGTTCGCTCTTCTGGTCAATTATCTCCTTCATGATTATTATAGGCATTAGCTCCCTCTTCATGGTTGACATATTTTACTATTCTTTTTTACATTTATATAAGCTATAAGCGTTCGCAAAAATTCTTTAAGCTTGTTATTGAACCTCTCATCCGCTAAGGAGAGTTCAATATTAGATTTCAGCCAGTCAAGCTTGTTACCTATGTCGTATCTTCTCCCCCTATAAACATAGGCATATATTTTCTCCCGGACGATACGCAGCGCATCGGTAAGCTGAATCTCATTACCTTTGCCCGTTGGCGTATGCGCAATCGCATCAAATACCGCTGGCGTCAGGATATACCGCCCTATGATACCCAAATTGGAAGGCGCCTCCTCAGGCAACGGCTTCTCAACTAAATCCTCAACGAGGCAAATATCCTTCTCAACTTCTCTCCCCTTTATCAATCGCGGGGTTTATATCTGTTGTGAAATTGGGTAGATTCTTGCTTACGATGTCATAGAAAATCACTTCGTAGCCAATTCCTGCAAGCCCTTTCCCGAGTGCCGTGCCCACCCAGCCAGAACCAATTATACTTATTCTTTTATCTGTCTTTTTTTTACACTACGATAATATTATAGGAGATAATATAAAGCT
>JAODGL010000069.1:7362-8887 GCA_025464585.1 Methanosarcinales archaeon | reverse complement strand
GAATCGTTACGAAGAGCTTAGAGAATGGATTAGAGAGGGGAATAGATGAGCGATATGACTTCAGAGAAAGAGGAGAAGAAGAGAAAGAAGGAATTTTCTGAGCTTGAAGCAAGAATAGCGAAGAAAAAAAGTGAACTTCGCAAGATTGAAGCGGAGATAGAAGAGAAGGGTAAGGAACTTTCCAGGGTGGAATCAGAGATAGAAGCAAAGAAGAGGGAACTTTCTGAACTCGCAGACTGCTTGTTTGAACCAGCGGGAAAGAACCCGTATTATCTGAGAGGAAGTGGTAGAGAAGCGCCTATACCCATAAAAGACCTGGACGAGTTGAAAGATATGCTCGATTTATTCGGCGTGGAACATGCGCACTGGCTTGCATCATGGATAGAATATCTTGGTGATAAAGAGATTGCGGATAAGATAAGAGAGACGCCAGAAAAGTTCAAGGAGATCATTTCAGTGCGGTATGATAAGCTGAAAGGATTTCATAGCCGTAGTGGGTTAAAAAAATGAGGATTGCATTGTTTAGCTGGGAATCACTACATTCGATTCCAGTAGGCGGTGTAGCAACACATGTCACAGAGCTTGCCGCTGCACTTCAAAGAGCAGGGAATGAAGTGCATGTGTTCACCAGGATGGAGCAGGGGCAGCAGTGGTATGAGGTGATAGACGGAGTGCATTATCATCGCTGCCCCTTCGACCTGAATCCCAATTTTATCGAGGAGATGAACAACATGTGCCGCTCATTCGCTTTTCACTTCTTCCGGACCGAGGACGTATCAGGCAATTTCGACATTATTCATGGACACGACTGGATGACCGCAAACGCACTCGCGGAGATCAAGAATGCCAGGGGAAAGAGAACTGTCTTCACGCTTCATTCAACCGAATACGGAAGATGCGGTAATGTTTTTTACGAAGGTCGTTCAAGGGATATAAGAAACCTGGAATGGTATGGCGGATTCGTCGCCGATAAGATAATAGCCACTTCAGAAACGATAAAGAACGAAGCAAAGAGGATATACGGGTTCGAGGACGGTAAAATAGCGATGATACCGAACGGAGTTTCGGTGCATAAGTTCGATGGGTTCATTGATCCGTGGGAAGCAGTGAAGAGATGGCATGGAGTTGGCGTTTGGGACCCGGTGTGCCTATTTGTGGGGCGGATGGTCGTTCAAAAAGGAGCGGATTTGCTATTAGAGGCTGCTCCTTCTGTTTTATCCGCGTTTCCTGATGCAAAGTTCCTTTTTATCGGTGATGGATACATGAGAAGCGGATTGGAACATAGAGCATGGGAACTTGGAGTTCAGCATGCATGCCGGTTTTTAGGCTATGTTCTGGAAGGTGACCTCCCTAATCTATATCGGGCTTGTGATGTTGTATGCATACCCTCAAGGAATGAACCTTTTGGAATAGTTGCGTTAGAAGCATGGGCTGCTGGAAAGCCAGTTGTAGTAACGCATAATGGTTTCGATTATGTATGGCACGAAGTAAATGGGCTGAAGGTGTATGACAATCCGGATTCAAT
>JAODGL010000069.1:6654-7220 GCA_025464585.1 Methanosarcinales archaeon | reverse complement strand
TTCACGAGGATGGGAAATGGACAGGCTCATTATGAAGTGATAGAGGGAGTGCATTACCACCGCTGCCCTCATGACTTGAAACCCAATCTTATCCACGAGATGGACAATATGTGCCACTCTTTCGCTTACCATTTCTTCCAGACTGAGGACACAGCAGGCAATTTTGACATTGTTCATGGGCATGACTGGATGACTGCGAATGCGCTCGCCGAGATAAGGAATGGTAGGGGAAAGAAAACTGTTTTCACGCTTCACTCAACCGAATATGGAAGATGCGGGAATGTGTTTCATGATGGGTGGTCGAAAGACATAAGAAACCTGGAATGGTACGGCGGATTTGTTGCAGACAAGATAATCACGACCTCAGAAACGATAAAGGAGGAAGCCAAAAGGATATACAACTTCGAAGATTGGAAAATAGCAGTGATACCAAATGGGATTTTGTTACGGAAGTTCAATGGGTACATTGATCCGTGGGAAGCAGTGAAGAAATGGCATGGAGTTGGCGTTTGGGACCCTGTATGTTTATTTGTAGGACGGATGGTCTTTCAGAAAGGTGCGGATTT
>JAODGL010000069.1:0-6521 GCA_025464585.1 Methanosarcinales archaeon | reverse complement strand
ATTATAGTAACGCGTAATGGCTTTGATTACGTCTGGCATAAGGTAAACGGACTGAAGGTGGATGCCAATCCGGATTCAATTGCGGGGGGATTAAGGAGCATATTTGGCGATTTAAACCGTGCGAGATGGATGGGCGCGATTGGAAAAAAGACAGTGGAAGGATTTTTGTGGGATAATATCGCAAGAATGACCTTAAGCGTGTATGAGGAGGTATTGGGAGGGAAATAAAAAATGTGGAAGAGTCGAATAACTATAAGTGAAGACTCAAGAGGTGAAGAACTCGCACCGGTAGCAAAAGCAGTACATGACCTGCTTGGAATACCGGTGACCGCGCGGAGCAAGAATAAAAAGGGTGTTAGAGTGGAAAAAGGGGAAGTCATTGATTTTGAATATACCGGTCCGATATTAGAACGTGTGCTGAAGGAGAATCGAGTGATGCGGACAATACCCACTACTGGCAAATATGCAGGCATACCTGTTGTTGTTGCTCCGGTTCGGAATAGGGAAGGTGAAGTAATAGCGGCTTTAGGTGTTGTGGACATAGTTGGAACAGTGGATTTAGGAGCTGCATTCGCGGAGTATCCACAAGTTCTTCAAAAAATTAAGCGACAAGAAAAAATAAATTATAGACAAAAATGAGCGTAAAAGAAGCTTTGGGTAAGGCGATAATGGATAAGCGAACATTGATTGCAATTGTTGTGACCGCAATTCTATGGCGAATGGGTATCAGCATGAATGGAGAAATAGCTCTTTGGGAGAGTATCTGCTCGGGCATAGCTCTTTTCGTGATGGGCTGGGCGCTCTTTGCACACATATTTCTCAGAGCCGGAGGTGTAAAAAAAATAGACAATGAGCAAACGATGAGGGTTGTGTTTTCAAAATAATGTCTTTTCGGTCTCCACAGAAAGAAATAAAGAAATTGACCTTCCAAAAAGATGGCAAGTTCTAATAAGAAGCGCAATCCGCCTATGAAAAGGATTGAAGAAACGGCAGAATTCGTTTGATAAAAACAATTCAAAAGTGTTTTTCTAAAAGAAAAAGTGTTTCACGAATACGAATATTTCCATAGCCACCCTTTCTCTGTTCCTGTTTCTATTTCAATATCCTTTTCTTCCACAGGTGAGGGAGTCATGGCTAAAACCTTGGCATAAACATCCATAGTAGCCGCTGTAATCATATCCCAATTTAAAGAGAGAGCTTTTTTGAAGCCCTTTTCTACTATTCCTTCTACTCTTTTTTTACTGGCTTCTGTATCTGATAGAACTTTTATAATGGAGGCTGCAAGTCTTTCAGAGCTGTTAGGTGGTACTTTTATGCCTTCTCCTTTACTTATTAGTTCAGAAAGACCATCAATATCGGACACAACCACTGGCGTCTTAGCCGCCATCGCCTCTAAAGCGACTATTCCAAAAGGCTCATAAAGGGAAGGCACAACAACCACATCTGCGGATTTTAATAAACTTCTAACCTCGTGGTCATCAAGGAATCCAGTAAAAACAATGTGTTTTGATACACCTAAATAAGCAGCGTCCATCTCCAGTTGCTTTCTCATTGGTCCTTCCCCTACAATCACAAGCTTCACTTCCTTTTTTGAATATCGTGCCAAGATTATTGGCAACGCCCCTATCAAAACGTTCACACCCTTTTGATAAACGAGCCTGCCGAGAAATAATATGAGCTTTGAACTTCTCTGACTACAAAATTTTTCTTTTATTGCATCTCGATCAACCAAGGAATCGAATTTAGATGTATCTATCCCGTTTGGAATAACGGAAATTTTTTCTGTAACACCAAACAAGCCTTGTATCTCTCTCTTCATGCTCTCGCTGCACACGATTACATGGTCTGATGACCTTACGAGCCGTTCCTCAGCCTCATGTATTCTCATCTGGTATTCTTCATTTATTCCTCGTGACCTTCCAAATTCAGTACTGTGTATCGTTGCTACAAGCGGCTTTTTGTATCTGGATGCCAGTGCTATCGCAGCGCTACCAACCATCCAGTCATGCGCATGGACTATATCTATATTGGTGTTAGAGGATTCGATAATCGAAGCTCCGATTTCCTTCATCGCTTCATTCATACGTGTTATAAAATCAGGCTTTGAGGCATCAATTGCTATCCGATGTAAATGCACGCCTTCATTTTCCTCATAAGGGAAAGTTCCTAAGGTAACCACGTGCACCTCCCACCCCTTTCTCGTCAATGCCTTTGACAGCTCGTAAACGTGCTCGGCAATCCCTCCTATCTTATATGGGGGATATTCCCACGAAAGCGTCAATATGCGATTTTGCACTTGCTGTCTCTCCGGTTCTCTCACCTCAGCTTAACGAGAACTCCTCTGCTCTTTTTTACGAATTCCAGCTTATTCTCCCTTGCAAGCCATCCAAGACCCATGTACGCGGTGCTTTGCGAGGCATTTATCTCTTTTACCACTCCGGTTATGCTTAGCTCACCTCTTTCATTCAACAAATTCCATATCTCACCGGCAGCCGTTCCTATTTCTTCTATCATGCTACACCTCCTTCTGCTTAAGGATTTATATTATAGAAACTATTGGAAACAATCTCACATATCCTTTCTCGTAACTCACCCGCATCATATTCATGCCTTTCCATGCTCGAACTCAAATTGCCTACTTCTTTCGCTATCTCCTCTTCTCCTACGCTTTCCCTTATCCAGCGCTCAAAATCGCCTCTTTCCACATATCCCATTATAGCTTCATCCATTTCATCCCCCGGCTTCCTCTTTAGATATTCACATAGTCCCTTTAAACTCCACACCTTTGTCCCATCGCGAAAGACGAAAGGATAATCAGCTTTTTTTATCTTTGCTCTTAAGCGGGCATCAAAATCGTGAATGACAGAGAACAAAGCGACAAAGGCATCGTAGGGCTTCTCGAAATGGGAAAAATAACTGTGCACGTCACCTGATGCGCCGCCTGCCGTGAACATATAATAAAGGTGGTCACTTATGCCAAGGTATCGCCATATTTTCAGCAGTTCTTCGTTCTTTGACTCTTTTACGTAAGGTTCAAGCCATCTCAGATATTCGTAACATGCCCACTGCATTGTATTACCGATGAAACAAGAAGTGTCTTTCTCCACATCAGCCCATGATGTCGTCTCTAAATTCCGCACGTCTATTACCCCTATCGGCTTATACTTCTCTATTATCTCCGAAGGTGTTGAAAATTCCATCTTGTATTTCAATACATGCATGGGAAACTCCCTTAAAAACTCAAATATCCCCGTATCTTCCCAGTGATGCTCGCCAAACGTTTCGTAGTCTAAAAATATATTTATGCATTGTCCCGGGGTTGCATCGAGCCATGATGCGTATTTAGAGGCGCTCAAAGGATACTCTTTCCAGCTCTTTAGCGAGAATCTAAACCCTATGTCATCCGTTAACAGGTAGTTTCTGAGCATGACTTTTAAATTTTTGCAACCTAAGGGCGCATAAACGTAGTTTGGGGACCTCCCGTTTAACACTCTCTCCACGCCCTCGGCGAAAATACCCCGGTAGCCCATGTTCTCCACGAGCTTCGCTATTCGGTTGTTATATAACAGTTCGGTATTTTCAAAAAAGGATGGCTCATATCCAATTAAATCACGCATTAATTCGCGATGCATCCGCACCTGCTCGATGAATTCACCTTCTTCCTCATAAAGACCCACCAGCGAATGGTAATAAGTCTGGTCTAAGAACTCCACTTTTCTGCTCGATGCAAGCTGTCGGAAATCCTCCAGTAGGTCCTTACCAAAACCATATCTCTCGCATTGCTCCACAAACACACCAGAGACGCTGTAAGCAGCTTTAAAATCGTTGTGTTCGTCTATCAGCCTTAGTATTATTTCATTCGCAGGACGATAGCATTTTATCGCTACTTTCTCAAACACTTCTCTGTCTTTTTCGTTAAAGAAGTAATAATCGAAGAGGTCTTCTACCTTCACGTCCCTCTTGAACATTTGCTTGTTCCAGAAGAAGTTCTTCCTTAGCCTGAAAGGTTGATGCACCTCAAAAGCAAGGCAGATGCTCTTTTTTGTCATTCGCTTTATTTCTTCTCAGCCTCCACTTCCCTTTTCACGTCCTCATATATCGAAATTGTGTGTTCCGCTGCTTTCTCCCATGAGAAATATCTTTTCACTCGCATTCTTCCCCTTTTACCCATCTCTCTCGCTTTTTGCATGTCTTCAAGCAAAGTATTTATCCCCCACGCTATATCTGGCTTACTGCTACCGTCAATGTGAACACCTGTTTGTTCATGCCCCGAGGGAATTACCTGGTCACATGAGTTGCAAATAGCCTTAGACCCAACTATAACTGGCTTCTCCATCGCCATCGCCTCTAAAGAAATGACGCAGCAAGGCTCATATAGAGAAGGGCAAACAACTATATCGGAAGCGGCATAATGTAATATCCTTTCCTCTTCGGTTACAAACTCAAACCTCGTCTTCACTTTTTCCTCCATGTTCAGTTCTTCTATCAAATAGGAAACTGCTCGTTCTAACTCTCCTTTGCCAAGAATAACGAGTTTTGCCTCCGGATGTTTCTTTGTAACCTTAGGCATCGCTTCCACCAGGTTTATAATCCCCTTTACCGTAGCTAATCCTCCAACAAAAAGCACCATCTTCTCGCCCGCTCCAATCCCGTATCTGCTCCTTAACTCTTGAATCTCATCTTCCTTAACCTTCTTTGGATCATATTTACCTAAATTGACGCCATTCCAGCAGACATTTATCTTTGTCGCATCAAAGCCATGCATTGTCAAATACTCCTGCATTGGATAGCATACTGTTATTACACGGTCTGCAACCCCAGCAGCGGTTTCTTCAATATGGCGAATAATCGCAGAACCTCCGCCCATGGAACGACTTCCTTCGGTTGATTGAAGATGAAAGATAAAAGGTAAACCCGTCTCTTGCTTTGCCATTATCCCTGCGATCGCACTTCTCCAGTCGTATGCACAGATTATATCAAACTTATAACCTTCTTTCTTTATGAGCTGGTTAACGAATTTAGTGACGCTGAGAATGTTGTACATAATTATATCGTTGAAGAATCTAATTCCCGTGCCTGCTCTTCTCAGATCTTCCCTGGCTAACACCTGGGGAAGTATGTTGCTTCCGTCCACGAGCATCGGTCTGTTGACATCAATTCCTTTTAATACTTCTCTTGTTTTTAGCGTTCCATCATTCATCGTAAACACAGAGACATCATGCCCTGCGTTTACCATTGCCTGACATAGATTCTCCGCATAAGTTCCTATGCCGCGGATTATCCTCGGCGGATATTCCCCTACGAAAATGCCTATTCGCATCCCCTATTTCTTCCCCACCTCCTTTATGACATCCTCGTATATCGCAATGGTATATTCTGCAATTTTATCCCAGGTGAAATACTTTTTTACACGTCTTCTCCCTCTTTTACCCATTTCTCGCGCTCCTTCTATATCCTCAAGTAGAGAATTTATTCCCCATGCTATATCTGCGGAATTACTGCCATCAACATGAACGCCTGTCTGGTCATGCCCTGAAGGGATAACAAAATCTCGGAACCCACTGATACCTCTGGCACCAACTACAACTGGCTTCTCCATCGCCATCGCCTCTAAGGCAATGATACCAAAGGGCTCGTACACTGAAGGAGCAACAAATATATCACAAGCGCCGTAATGCAATATCCTTTCCTCTTCGGATACAAATTCAAATCTCGTCTTCACTTTTTCTCCTACGTCCAATCTATTTATCAGGTCTGAAACAGTCCGCTCTAACTCACCTTTGCCAAGAATTACCAACTTTGACTCGGGATGCTTGCTTATAACCGTGGACATTGCTTTCACCAGGTTCACGACACCTTTTACCGCAGTCAATCTACCAACAAACAGTATCATCCTCTCTTCGGGTCCAATTCCATATCTGCTCCGTAATCGCATAATATCCTCATTCGCAAGCCTATTCGGGTCGTATTTATCCACACGAATGCCATTCCAGCAGACTTTTATTTTATCGGGCTCGAAGCCATGCCTTATGAGGTCCTCTTCCATCGGGTAGCTTACTGTTATTATCCTATCAGCAACATCAGCCGCGGTCTTCTCAATATGAAGCACCGTCTCTGAGCCACCGTCAAGCGAACGACCCCATTCGGTTGAATGAAGATGAAACACAAAGGGTAAACCTGTCTCTTGCTTTATCATTATCCCTGCCATCGCGCTCAACCAGTCATGTGCGCAGATTATATCGAAGTGATAACCTTCTTTTTTTATGAGTTCGTTAACGAATTTAGTAGCGCTGAGGATGTTGTATATAAGCACGTCATTGAAGAATTTTATTCCCGTGCCCCACCTTCTCAGGTCTTCCGTCAGGAATATAGGAAGTATGCCGCTTCCATCTGCGAGCATCGGTCTGTTGACGTCAATGCCTTTTAATATCTCTCTTGTTTTTAGCGTTCCGTCGTTCATCGTAAACACGGAGATGTCGTGTCCTAAGTCCAGTATCGCCGGGCAAATATTCTCTGCATAA
>JAODGL010000097.1:1321-4810 GCA_025464585.1 Methanosarcinales archaeon | reverse complement strand
AGACAAAAGTGAAAGATTAGAAAAGGAGATGAATACATGGTAAATGTAATCAAAATAATTTAGAAAGGAGGTTGCGTCGTTAACAGCAGACCCCTTGCGAAGCAAGAAGAATTCATACCTATGAAACTTTATATAGAAATTTGTTCATAAATATGATTTATATAATCATGGTAAAAAGAAATTATATCGCGGATATAGAGAAGGCACTGAAAGAAGGAAAGAAACCAACAGAGTTATTGATCTTATTTTAGTCGGCATAATCTTCTTCTGTGTGATAGGCTATGGGTTCGTCATAAACAACTATTTCGATGTTGAAATAGACAGACGGAATACGAAAAAAGTCAGGATGGATAAAAATCCTCTTTCCGCGGGCAAAGTAACGAAAGAAGGAACTTTGCTGCTCATGGGTGTACTGCTCGCAATTCCAATTGCGGTTTCTTGCTTTTTAACCCTAACTGGTCTTTTATTCACGGTGTTGTGTATTTCTTTCCTCATGCTCTATTCGGTAAAATACATAAGGCTTAAAGAAAGGTTTATTGTTGATATAATAACTCATGCTCTGATGTTTGGCTTGTTTCCCTTTTTAGCTGGTTTTACGCTGGCAGGAGGTGATTTAAATACGCTTACTCTGTTGGTTGCCTCCCTGTTTATGATAATTGGCTGCGAAGCGTTACTCACGCATCAAATAAATGATTACGGTGAAGATTTTGGGAATTCGAGCACCACGGTTGTTAGAGTGGGTCTGAAGAGCGGTTCGGTTCTTCTCGCCTCGGTCGTTCTGGTATCCATCGTGAATTTAGAGCTAATCGCTTATTGTTCCGATATTGGAATGTTGCTTCATGGCGGTGCCTTTGCATATTTAATCGCATATCCTATCTATACATGCAGGGGTGAAATCAAATCAAAGTTTTTATTTTAAATTGTGCGATTCAAGCAGCCAAAATCAAATCCAATAGCGTCTTCCTATCCACTTCCGCTCTTGTTCTCCATCCGATATGCAATACCTTATCATCCTCACCCAAATATCCTTGTTTAAGATACCTATCAAGAGCGAAGAAGACCCTATGTTTAGGGAATTTCGCACTTAAAAAATCTTCTACTGCTTTCCTCGGTGCTTTACCCTGCTTCGATATGATATAGGCTAAAGTAGCAGAGAGCATTGCCACATCATCTATTCGCGCACCAGAAGCTTTCTCAATCAGGTGGTCTTTGAGCACTATCATAAACCTGTCGCGCTCTGCTTTTTCTCCGCTTTCTCCTTTTTCTTCTCCTTCTTCGCTTATCCTCTTTACTTCCATTCCGAATTTATCGAGAGCAGCGTTTAAAACCCCAATCACTTCCATATAATTGTCTCCCAGCGCTTTCTTAAGCTCCCAGCCTTTAACCCCCGGGACCCTATGTCTTCTGAAGAATAACAACTGGGCTGCCTTCTTCACCTTTTTCTCTGTTCTTCTCCTCAGTTCTTCTTCTGTTTCCTCTTCCATCTCATCCAATCCTCATAGCTTAACGAAATTGGAATAGACTTTACATCACCAGTATTTGCTTCTTCATTAGCATTGCCTGGAGAAATAAATACTTCTTCTTCTAATGGATTTATATCGAGCTGAGCTTTTCCTTCGCTTACCAGATAACTCGTCAGATAAGCCTTTTTAACACTGTCTTCAAATTCATCCTCATAAATAAAAGCGTGATATTCGATTCTGCCTCGTTCTTCGAGCTCTTTCGAGACTGCTTTTATTGCGTCCTCGAACTCTGTCCTAGATAAGATGTTCAAATCAATTAAATCCTCGATGTCGAATGCGGTTTCAAGAGTTGATGGAGGCGGAAATTCTTCCTTCCTTTCACTGAAGGGTAATAACGCGTTCCAGTAATCCAGTCCCTCTTTCAGCCTCTTCGGGGTAATTCTATCCATTGATATAATAGGATGCCAGGAATCGAAGAACGCGTTTGCTAACTGAGCAGGCTCCAGCATCTTTAATTTGAGTTCCATCAAAACCGGGTCTATATAGAATGAAGCGGAGCGGTCTCTTATCCATTTACCTTGCAATTCGATTATCTTTGCTAACTCGGATATCGCTTCTGCATCTATAAGAAGGTCGTCGAAAGACTTCCATTTTTTCAGGTATTCTTTCAGCGTTTCTAAGTACCTTTTTACGTTCAGGTCAAAAGGGTCTGTCCCTTCTTTTTGTATGGTCTTGCAAAAGTTTATCAGTTGGAATAGCTCCTCGGATTTCATTTGGTTTCCTTCATTAACTCAAAAGCCTGCTTCAATTTTTCAAAACTCGTAGCATACGATATTCTCACGTGATTCTTACCACGACTTCCAAAAGCAGAGCCCGGCGTGACTATTATTCTTCTCCTTCTCTGCGTCTCTACAAATTCTTTCTCATCATTCACGTGTGGGAAGATATAAAAAGCTCCTTTTGGAGTGATGAATTCCATCCCCATATCTCGAAGAGCATCAACAGCGAAATCCCTTCTTCTTTTAAACTCTTTTCTCATCTCTGCTACACATTCCTGCGGTCCGGTAATAGCAGCCAATGCTGCGCACTGCGAAATAGAAGATGCACATGCCTGTATATACTGATGTATCTTCAGCATTTGCTCCACGTACTCTTCACGAGCTGCCAGATAGCCCAATCGGAACCCAGTCATCGCGTATGTCTTTGAGACTGCATTTACTGTAATTACCTCGTCAGAGAATCTTGCAGGGCTTATGTGCTTCAAGCCATCGTATATAAGATGCTCATAAACTTCATCAGAAATGACCGTTATGTGATGGTCGTTTGCGAGGTCAGCAATCGCTTTTATGTTCTCCTCGCTTTCTACTGCTCCTGTTGGATTCGAGGGTGAATTTATTATGAGTGCTTTTGTCTTTGCCGTGAGCTTTTCCTTCACGGCTTCCACAGACATCGTAAGGTCTTCACTTAGCGGAACTCCTACTGGTTTCCCCTCTGCCAATTTCGTCAGTGCTGCGAACGAAACAAAACCGGGGTCCGGTATCAGCACTTCATCTCCCTTTTCCACAACTGAAAGAATAGCGATATGCAATGCTTCACTGGCTCCAGAAGTAACTATTATCTCTTCAGAGCTCGCTACAAAATCGTTGTCTCTTCTGAACTTATCGCTTATTGCCTCTCTCAGTTCTTCTATGCCTTTATTGAAGGTGTAAGAGGTGAATCCAGACTTGAGCGCCTGCATAGCGGCTTCTTTTATATGCGCTGGCGTGTCAAAATCGGGTTCACCAAGTCCGAGGTTGAAGAACTCGCCTGAAAAAGCTTCAAACGCCTTCCTTATGCCCGAAATCTCTATGGTTTTGATGCGAGATGCAAATTTGGTCATTTCCCTCTCCTCTATTCTCTTAATCTTAAATGAAACACCACCAAATAAATTTATATCTTTTTATATGCCATTATAATAATCATAATATAGAAGGAGGATAATCAAATTATGGGTGCTGCTTCTATCATATTGCCGCAAAGGCTTGTG
>JAODGL010000097.1:0-1219 GCA_025464585.1 Methanosarcinales archaeon | reverse complement strand
AGGGGATTGAAATTAGACAAACACGGAAGTTTATGGGATTTCGTTGATAAACTCGCTGTGGAACGCAGCGATGAAGACCTTTTGGATTGCTTTCACGATGCAAACAGTCTTCATAGAAACTTTTACGAGCATCAAATGACAAGAAGGGCGGTAGAAGTAGCAGGGAAAGGAGTGAAAAAGTTGATACAAAAGTTAAAGTGGGAGTGAGGATGAGTAAACTAAAAAGGCGGCATTTTGACTAACAACAATGCATAAGAAAAACATGTTAAAAATATTTGAAGCACTTTCGGGCTATTGCCATAAGCACAAGGTAATATCAGAAGGTGAACTCATTTTGAAGATAGGAGAATGTGTAAAATCAGTCAGCGGTACCGAAAGGGAAGAGTTGGAGAGGAAATTAGGCGGGAATTTAAAAGATTTGATCTTCAAAAGTATAACAAGCGAAGAGAAAATCTCCGTCTTTTCTCCTGACATGCGCACCCGGATTAATTATCAAGGTGAAATATTTTACTGTTTGCCCACGCATAGATACATGGTTGAGGAGTTGGAGGAAGCTTTTTTACGCTGGGCAAGGATAAGGAGCCCGCTAAGTGCAGTAAAGAACGTGGTAAAGGAGTTCGTGGAACGGTGTAGGTATCAGATTCAAATTCGCACCCAGAGTTCGGAGATAAAAGTCGGGGAAAATGGGTACGAGTTCATTGAGATGATGGCAGAGAAGGAAGATAAAGATATAAAAAAACGCCTGCATATTTTCGTTTTCTCTTCTATAAAGCTTGTTCCTCATTTCATAGACGGGAATCAAGCATTGTTTACGGAATCTGAAGCAAAAGCAGGGGAAAGAGAAGTAATTGTAATCGCAGTTCCAACAGAGAAGACCCCCGCTCCTTTTATCTCTTTCTTCCGGGAACAAGATGTTGGTGACGCACTGATGTGGGTGGCGGATGTGGAGAAAAATACAATAGACCCTTTTATAGGGATTCCCGATGATAGCGCTATCGAAAATAATTTTGCGAACCCGGAACAGGCAAGGAGAGCGGTAAGTATATGGATGAAGAAGATGCACTTCCTCGATCTCTGATTCCATTTTGTGAACGAAAATCCTAAATCCCAAATCCGAAATCCTAAACACCTATGTTAAGTTCGTCCTCACTCTTCTCTTATTCCTGTGTCCTATTTAAAGTTTTTTGTTTTCCATTTTTCACTCATACTCCCTTCGCTT
>JAODGL010000161.1:43886-46897 GCA_025464585.1 Methanosarcinales archaeon | reverse complement strand
AATAACTGTGAGGGCGTGGATGTGCCAGTTTATATCAGGCGAGGAGATAGTAAGGAGTTTGAGCCGGTTCGGGGCTGTGATGGTAACTGTCTGAAATGCCATTTCTCGAATAAAGAGCCGGTGTGTGGCATTCCGGAATTGAAGGATGCGGGTGCGTGGAAGTTGCGGGATTACAGGCGGTGGAGTAGAAATCTATCACAGGCAAGCCTGGATGAGCGAAAATGGAAATAAAAGAAGCAATTAAACGGAGTATTTTGTACATCATAAATGAGAAAGAAGTATTCCCCATAGGGAAGATAAACGATTATTTAATCTCTAACGGGCTAATTAACGAAAGAATAGATTTTAGAGAGATATTCAGCATAGCAGAGCCGATACTCCGAGAGTTAGGTCTTGAATGGTATGGAGTATACGGTCCGGAAGGGATAATTGTATATAAACCAAAGCATGTTGAAGAAAAGAAAGAAGAGGGGGGAGCAAAAGAAGAGCAGAGGAAAGCAAAAACCACGAAAGAGGTAGTAGACGAGTTAGAGAAGAGGATCTCGAAAAATGGCATGGCATATATTCCTGAAAACATATACGAGTCAATTAATCATTACCTTGCGCATTTATTTGGCGAAAGTTTAGATAATATCATAGAAAGGCATGAATGGGAGATAAATAAAAAATTCAAAAGATTAAAAGGAGTTTATAGTAAAGCGAAGGAATGGGATGGAGCTGGAAGCATACAGGGAGATGAGAGAATTTACAGTGGCAAATGGGATGTATTAGCATATATCCTGTATTATTTTTATGAAAACTATCCAAAAATAAAATATATCTTGCTTGAAGGGTTGAAAAGAGGTATAAAATTAATACCTGAGAAAGAAGTTGTTGAAATTTTGGACTTCGGAACCGGACCGGGAACTGTTTTGGCAGGTATTTGCGATTTTATCAGTGGTGCAAAAGAAGCTGGTATTTATCAAAACACAAGATTAAAGCTCTATTTTATTGAAGAAAACGAAGATTTTGCAGCTGCATGTGAGAAGATTCTGGAGGATGTAAGCTTCGCAGAAGTAAAGCGAGTGAACTCTGAAATCATAAATAACTCCTCTCAACGTTTCGATTTAATCACATTTTCAAATGTGCTGTCAGAGTTAAAAATGAACCATGAAGAAAGGAAGGAATATCTCAACAAGTTTAGGGCAAAACTGAAAAGCGATGGGTATATGATAATTATAGAGCCTGCTTATGAAGGTGAGAAGAAAACCCTCCAAAAATTATACAAAGAGATGGGAGGTTATTATAGAAGTGGATGTAAGTTTCCCAATGATTGGAATCATTCATGTCTTTGCTTCAAATATTTTATTGAGCGGAAAAAGTTAAGGACTCCAGAAAAGACGACAAGGGAGATAAAGGAGTATTTTGAAGAGAAAAAGAAGAACATAATAAAATATGTGTATGCAATTTTCAGAAGGGAAGAAGAAGCTGAAACTGATAATTTCGAAATTAGAATAGAAGAAGGGTATTTGGACCCATGTGAGGTAGGAACTCGTATCGGAAGAAAGATTAATGTATATGGTAGAGTAGTGAATGTAGGGGATGTTTTATGTGTTAAAAAGGGAGATGGCTCAACTACAAAAAAGAGAGAAATAGTTATTTGCAATGGATATGGTGGATGCAGGCTGGTATTTTGGGGAGGTGAAATAGTTAAATCATATAATATTTCTGAGTGTGATATGCTCTATGTAAAAAATGCTTATGTTACAGAGCGAGAGTATGGAGGGTTAATCAATGTGTCCATTGATCCTGACACGGAGGTGAGTAAAAACCTTTTCACTTCAAGGAGAGAGGCTAAATGAAGTGGCAAAAAGGCTTTTTGGAGGAGAAATAGACGAGCTGAAAAGGATAGAGGGTGAAAGGCTTGATTTATTCAGGAGAAAATTTAGAGCGAAGTATTATGCACAGCAAAACAATATCAAATTGAATGAAGAAGCAGAAAATATTCTCGATATACATACTTTGTATGAGGACGATTACGGAATAATTACCTATCTTTT
Organism: Methanosarcinales archaeon; assembly: GCA_025464585.1. Taxonomy (GTDB): domain Archaea; phylum Halobacteriota; class Syntropharchaeia; order Alkanophagales; family Methanospirareceae; genus QMVO01. The sequence goes on along the minus strand of JAODGL010000161.1, from coordinate 44,858 downwards.
AACCTATTTCTGGCGTAATTATCCGATGCTAAGGTTTATTTTAAGCGAATATGTTGAGAAGTTTTCGTTTTTGAGAAAAAGAGAGATAAAAGTGCTTGATGCAGGTACTGGTATAATGTTTTGGGCGTATGGAGTTTCCCAAATGGAAATTTGGGCGAAGTGTTGAAGGGACAGAGCCAGATACGCTATGGCAGGCGACGTTAGTACCTTAATCACCCTGAGTTATTCCGTTTATATCATTTAATAACTTCTTCCAATCACCATTAGGTTTAAAATTCTTCCCAGAACTTTTATGCCAGCGTATAGCGGTTCCAGCATATACGAAGTTTCGGCGAACGAACGTGTATGCTGTGTTAGGCGACCCCGTTAGGGTCGAGCCACGATAGTGGCGAAGCGTTTTACTTGGCGATCCATTTTTCTAAATCCATCTTTGTGTATATTTCGAGTAATTATATTCGTCTATTAGTTTAGTGAGCGTTTTATCTGACCGAACGATGTAATCTTTAACTTTATCTGCAATGAATTTTGTGATCTTGCAGAATAAAATATATTTTTCTGCGGGATTCTTGTTGTAGTAGCATTTGTAGGCTTGTGCTATTTTAGTATCCCAAATGGGAAAGAACTTAGGGCTAAAAGATGTAAAGCTTTTTAAATATTTTCGGTTTCGCAATGGCGTATAACTTCCGAGCGTATATGAAGTTCCCCAAACGGAAATTTGAGCAGGCGAAGAGATTGAAAGAGAATATGGGATAAAAAGAGAAGATATTCTTGCGGTGTTGGAATATACAGCTTCTTTTGTCAGGGGAGAAGAAATTAGACCTTTAGGTATAAAACATGAAGTTCTTTCTTGATGCTTGTATGCCTTACTCTTCCAAAGAAATATTAGGAACAAAAGATACTCCAATTTCAGTTATTGGTTTTTTATGCTGTGAGAATAGGAGATGGTAAGAGGTTTGAGCCCGTTCAGGGCTG
>JAODGL010000161.1:40850-43760 GCA_025464585.1 Methanosarcinales archaeon | reverse complement strand
CAGGCAAGCCTGGATGAGCGAAAATGGAAATAGGAGAAGCAATTATCGTGTAAATCTGTGTAATCCGGTGGTTCCAAAACTCACCCTCCACACCACTACCATCAACGACAACAGAAGCACCGCATACGCCAGGAACAGCAACCTTGCACCGAAAATATCAGAGAGAAGACCGCAAACAAGCGGAACACCTCCGAGACCTGCGTAAAACACCGTGTAATATATACCCATCACTTTCCCTTCTTGTTCTCTTTCTCCTGCTCCTCCCGCTTTAGACGCCAACGTTAAGGTGCCAAGTGAAATCGCACCCAGACCCGCACCAAGAAAAACGCTCATTGTAAACAGTTCCGCCAGGCTGGTTGCAAAATAAAGCAAAAGCAAGCCGCAGGCACATAGACCCAATCCAACAATCGAGAGAATGGTCTCTCCTACGCATTTCATCAGCCTGTTGAATCCTGTTTGCAGTATTACGAACACCGCGAACATTGCTGAAAGAATCGTTCCGATGATTCCGACAGAAAGCTTGAGGTTCTCCGGATCAAAAGCAAAAGGGGAGAAGAGAGCGCCCATAATACCTGCAACTCCTATGCCAAAAAATATCGTCACACAAGATAGCGTTAATGACTTCCTTTCTCTATCCCCTAAAGCTAATCTTTTTCTCTTCCTCTTTAATCTTACTTTCGGCTCTTTAACAAAGAGCAATACCAGCACCACGCTTAGAAGTGCAAAGGCAACGCAGAGGAAAAACGGCATAAAAATGCCATATATGTCATACAGTATGCCTCCTGAAGCAGGGCCCAGCGCTAAACCCGCGCCCAAACCGATATTATAAAAGCTCATTGCGTGCCCCCGCTCCTCGTAACTCGTAACCTCGGAGAGCAATGCAGTGACCGCAGGGAAGAACAAACCTGCTCCTGCTCCTTGTAATGCTCTTACAAATATCCAGTCATAAGTGTTGGTCGAATAAGGAAAAAGAGCGGATGCAGCAGCATAAAGCAAAAGCCCGGCTATAATCAAAGGTTTCCGCCCGAATTTATCTGATATAATACCTCCAGGGACACTAAGAGGCGTGCTTACAATGGTAAACGCGGAGAAAATCAAAGCAGAAACGAAGGACGGGACTTCTGATGCTTCTACCCACTCACCAAGCAGTGGTGCAATCACTGTAACACCAAATTGTGTGCTGAAAACACAGATTGATGCGATTATAACTGCTTTTGTGACCTCTTTATTATTAAACTGCATAGATATATTTTATCTGTTTAGCTTCAAAAAAATGAAAGTTTTAGTTGGCTCTCGGAACGCGGTGAAATTGGAAGCGACGAAAGAAGCGTTTTCTATATATTTCAATCCTGCGGAATTAGAAGTAGAGGGTATCGAAGTGAACAGTAAAGTTTCCAATCAGCCAATTGAGGATGAAACTTTCGCAGGCGCAAAAAATAGAGCGCATGAATTGAAAAAGATTAACAAAGCCCGGAATTTTAATGCCGAGTTCTTTGTAGGCATTGAAGGCGGGATAAAGAAATTATTTGACCGGTGGTTCACTTTTGGCGCGATGTGTATCATGGACGATAAAGGAAGAGTAGGCTATGGCACTTCTCCTTTCTTTGAGCTGCCGTCTGAGATTACAGAAGAGCTTTTAAAAGGCGTCGAACTCGGTGATGTGATGGATAATTTGATTGGTGAAAAGAATACGAAAGAAAAACAGGGTGCTGTTGGGTATTTCACTAAAGGTGTGATGGACAGAAAAAGATATTATGTGGATGGTTTAATCCTTGCTTTGATTCCTTTTTTGAACGAGGATTTGTATTTTGAACCACAGATTTACATAGATGAAGAATAACAAAAGAATTATAAAAAAGTGTTGCGGGGTGAAATGAGGAGATGAGCACGTCAAAATATGCGTATGTATATGCAAGGATAAGAGCGAGGATGAGTGAGCTTCTGGACGAGAGGAAATTACGAGAACTTGTAGATACCCGTAGAGAAGATTTCATGGCTTCGCTGATGGATACCGCATATAAAGAGAAATTAACGAAAGCGGCTGTGACAGAAATAGACGCAAGGAAAATAGAGAAAGCGCTACGGGAAGAGCTAATAGACCATCATTTAATGGTGATAAAATCAACAGGAGGTGCGATAAGAGACGTTTTTGAGGTGTTTCTTAGACGCCTGGAGGTAAAAAATCTGAAAGCGGTTATCAGAGCTAAAGCTGCGGAGACCACGGTAACGGGAACAGGAACAGAAACTCAAACTCCAGAAGCAAACTCGATAGAAAGCATGATAAAACAATTAGAGAATCCATATAGGAGGGTTTTGGAAGAGGCGTTGCCCGAATATGAAAAAAGTAAAAGTGTATTAATCCTCGAAAACGCGCTTGATGAGGAAATCGCGGGTGCTCTATGGAATAGAATAGAGGGGTTAGGTGTGACGGATAAGGAAATAGTAAGAAAGATTATTGGGACTGAGTTTGACATCGCGAATCTCATGACTTTGCTGCGGTGCAAATCAGAAGAGATAACAGAGGCGGAGATGAGGAAATATTTCTTACCATACGTCTATGCTTTTGATTTCAATGCCGATGCGGTGAAGGATGCGATTTCAGCGGAGAATGTGAGCACCGCTATCCAGTTGATGCCCGCTTCTTCAGTATATAAAGAAGTGTTAACCGGGGCTTTATCTGCTTATGAGGCAGAGAAATCACTTATCCCTTTTGAGTACGCCCTCTCACGCTATTTTTTGGTCACGATAAAAAACACACTGCGAGGTTATCCTATCAATATCGGCACGATAATAGCCTTCCTTTACCTTAAAGATATAGAAATAAGGAATCTTTCCACTATTGCGGTCTGCAAGGAGAACGAGATACCTGCGGAGGAGACGATGAAATTGCTCAAAATCTTGTAGCTATCA
>JAODGL010000161.1:30188-40668 GCA_025464585.1 Methanosarcinales archaeon | reverse complement strand
GCTTCCCCGGCTTCACCCGCTCTGCCCTTTCTTATCTCTTCCTCCTCTGAATGCAGTGCCGCTGCCAGCAGCAATGCCACGTTTACATCCGAACATTCCTGCTTTATCTTTTCTTCCAGCCTCCTTTTTAGCTCTTCCCTTCCGGCTTCTCCTTCCACCGGCACGTAGAGTTCCAAAGCCGTTGATACCATATCTTCCAAATATATCCCTCGTTCTTCCAGTCTTGTAAGTATCGGTCTGTCCGCGCTCAACTTATCGTGACGAAAAAGAGCTCCTTTTACTCCTTCTCTTACCACTTCGTAGATTGCTTCTCCTAATTTCGTCGCTTTTCCTGCAAATATCTCCTCTTCTGTCCTAAACGTTTTACAGGCGGCAATAACCACGGAATCTGTTGCGTCACCGGTGAATAAGTTCCCTTTTTCATCGTGCACATCAAGGTCCGAGAAAGCGGCTGTTTTCGCTTCCGTCGCTACTATCATTGCATTCGCCATCGCAGATTGAGACAGGTTCTTATCCACCAGCAGGATTATGTTGACAGTAGAAGGTGATTTGCTACGCTGGCTATGCTTCGATATGCCTGCGGTTATGATAGCCGTTACATCTTCGCCCTCTATAATGCTTGCATTCTTCATAGGGACGGCAGTCATCAGCCCTACTACTCTGTCCTTCTCCAAACCTTGTTCAGCCAGAAAAGAATCGAAGAGTTCAAAAGCGTTCCCTTTGAAATCGTTGCTCACGGTCAAGTTTATTATTGCGTTCGCACTGACGAAACCCCCATTATAGACTGCGGAACTCAGCACTTTGAAATCGCCGTGCACGGCAATGTATTCTTTCGCTTTTTCTATTTTCATCTTTGTTTCCGTATTTCCTTTATTTCTTTTTCCCTGTCGTGGAATTCTATTCATCAATTTTGTAAATCCGTGTAATCTTGTGGTTATATGGAAGGGTTCAACACCTTCAACTGCTCCAGCACCCTTCTCCTCGCTTCTGTGAGTGAAAACGAAAAATCCGATACGATTTCACCCCCGAGAATCATCGGTTTCAACAACGGCTCCATATCCTTTGGCGGTGCTTCTTTCACCAATCTTATCTCATCTTTTTCTTCTTCAATTACACCCTTCCGTCTATACACCTGCTTCTTCCCTCCCCGCTTCCCGCGCTTTGCACAAGGTTCTCCTTCCTTTTCTATTATGTCCAGTGCGAAATCAATGCACCTGGCATTTGCAACGCTTGTTCCCACGCCAAACCCTGCTACCACTTCTCGCAGTTCAATCACTTCCTCTTCATCTATACCCCCGCTTACAAATATCCCCACGTTCTTATGACCTCTAATGTCAAGCTCCCACCTTACCTCCTCTATAATTCTTCTGAAGTCACCCTTCCTCGAAGTCGGCGTATCCAGGCGAACAGCACGTAAAGATGCTCCAAGCGCCTCCGCCGCCATTATAGCCTCTTTTTTCTCGTCATAATAAGTATCGCAGAGGCATATTCGAGGCACTTCGGGCGCAATAACTTCGTCAAACGCCTTCCACGCATCCTTCTGCCTGTCCTCACCGAAACATATAATCAAAGAATGCGGCATTGTCCCTGTTGCTTCTATTCCTATCCGTTCCGCACCGGCAACGCAACTCACACCGTCCATTCCACCAAGATACGCACATCGCTCTATCATCGCTGCTAATGCTGGATGCTGCCTTCTGGTGCCGAAGGAAATGACAGGGACTTCGCCAGCAAGAAGCTTTATCCGCGCCGCCTTTGTCGCTATCCCCGATTCATGACAGAGAAACCCTAATAAAGGCGTTTCGTATCTTGCGAACTCCAAATAACGCCCCTCAATACGCAAAACTGGTTCATAAGGGAAAAAAATCGTGCCTTCTGGCATCGCATACACATCCACGTTCTTCCCTTCTAACAAATGAGCTACATCTTTTAGTCCCGCCAACACCGCCCATCCCCCACTCGTGGTAGTAACCTCTGCCACTACCTCTGGATTCACTCCTTTCTCCCTCAGCACCTCCTCTGTCCTGAGGAAGTATATATCCGTGGTTTTCCCTTCCAGAATGTCCTCGTCAGGAACAATTGAGAATAGCATTTCTTCCCTGCTCCTTTTTTGCTTCATTTTTCTTGGGTTTTGGTAGTATTTGCCATTGGGATTTTTCTCTATCGCGGCGGGTGAATTTGTACCCCTTTTACATTCCTTATCCGTCCTATCTCCTCTATTAACTCCCCTGGTATCTTCTTATCGGTGATAATGGTGAGTTTTGGGTCATCCACGAGATAAGGGTCATCGCTAACTGCTTGTCTTATGCTAATCCCTCGCCTTGCTATCAACGTAGCAACTTCGCCAAGGATCCCTCTTTTTTTAGCATCCGTAGGATGTATTATAACCACACTTAGCCCTAACAAAGGAGCGACATCAGAAAGAAATGCAAGAGAACGTATATTTCCAAATATTCTCTTCAACTCAGGCTCCTTCAGGATTCTTTTCACCGTCATATCCACTACTCGCCGATCCACGCCTATCTCGTTTGCTATCTGCGTATGTGGTATCTCAATCCCGCCCGAAACCACTTTTCCTTCGGAACTCACCTGAAACCCCCTTTCCAACAATAGCTCTATAACTTTCCTTTGCGATGGAAAACCCTCAAACTTCTCTACTACCTCTCGCCACATCGTTTTATCGAAACTACCAAACAACCCCAAAATTTACTTGGGATTTGGTAGTATTTGTCATTGTGATTTTTTACCTATATCCTCTCTTCACTATATCCTCTCTTACTTCGTTTAATCTTCGCGTTGCGCTATCCACTTTCTCACGTACTTCCTCTTCCACCGATTGCATGCTCACGCGTAAAGACCGCTCCTTCTCATTTATCGCCTCTTCCATTTTCCTTAACCGTTCACCCACACTTAAAAACAAAATAGCAAGCATTCCTATCAATATCACTGCGGACATTACGATCACCGGATCCCTGGCACGATAGTCATATACTATCTTATACACCAGCACAAAAGCAGAGAAGACCATCACAACCGAAAAGATTATATCTCTTGCTTCCATATTTCAACACCTCCTCCTTATTTTTTATTCCCTATCTATCATAGCATAATAATCTATCATTTTCCTATATATAGTATTTGTTTAGTTTTAGTTGCCAGGTTTCAAGCTATTTTTCTTTTAGTACAGGTTTTCTTTTTATGAAAAAGTGTTGCAAGGTAAAAAGACCGTGCTCATCCTGGCAGGCGGAAAAAGCCAAAGATTTCTACACTTCGATAAATGCCTCATCACCTTAAATAACAAACCGCTCATACAGCACACTATTGATAGAGCATCAAGTATAGCAGACGAAATAATAGTAGCTGCACGAGATGAGAAGCAGGGAGAACAAATCGAGCATAAAATACCTCAGAAGTTCATTTTAGTCTTTGACCCGCTAAAGGACGTTGGTCCGCTTGCAGGTCTTCTATCGGGTTTAGAAAGAGCTTCTTTTTCGCTTTCGCTCGTCATTGGCTGTGACATGCCTTTTGTGAACCGAGATGTTGTAAAATTTCTATTTGAGATAGCATCTACCGGATACGATGCCGTGGTGCCGAGATGGGGAAACGGGCTGGTAGAGCCATTGCACGCGGTCTATCGAAAGAAGCCGATGCTGGCAGCGATAAAAGAGGCGACAGGAAAAGGGGAGAGGAAGATTTTTGACGTTTTATCGCGTCTTAAAAACATTTATTTCGTATCTGTAAAGGAGATAAAGGAGATAGACCCCAGTTTAAAGACGTTTATAAATATAAATACGCCTGAAGAGTTGAATAAAATCCAAATAATTGCTTGAAATAAGCCCAAAAAGGTGTTCTCTTACAACTCTTTATCTCCACCTTCCCCTCTTTTAGCCCTCTCAAAATCGCTTCTACCTGTATCTTTTCTTTTGTTTTTTGCTCTGCTTTTGTCTCGACCTCTACTTCAACAGTTGCAAGACCCACGCATTCCGCGGAATGCGCATCGCTTCCCGCAACCGCGGTGATATTTCTCTGAGCTGCCTTTCTCCTTGCCTTTTCGTTCGCAGTGCCGAGGAAATACCGGGAATTAAAGATTTCTATTGCATCTATCTCCAATTCAGAATGCATGCAAAGGTTACCGATGCTGTGGCGGAAAGGATGGAAGGGATGAGGTGCAATAATTACAACGGTGCTATTCTTTTCCTTCTCTTTCTCTCTTGCTATTCTTATCGTCTCCGCTGGTGACAATCCCTCCTTTATCTCTTCTTCCACACCGAGCACGATTAAATGACCTTCGGAAGTCGTTACTTCTATCCCGGGAATGATTATTAAATTCAAATCATTACCAGCTACGCATTTTCGCGCAGCAAAAAAACCTTCCATCGTATCGTGGTCGCATATTGCGATGCCATCCAGCTTCTTCGCTATTGCACTCTCTATTATTTTCTCCACTGAATCCTCTCCATCATGTGAGTAATTCGTGTGCACGTGCAAGTCGAGGATTAGCTTCGGTGTTGGAGGCATCGCTTGTCGTAATTAAAACAGACCATTCTTTAGAAAAAGCAACTCAGGGACTGAGCCACCCGTGTACAAACATAGCAATCAAATATAAAGCAAAAAAGAGAAGCACCAGTAGCAATCCGACTCCTATACTTATACTCTCCACGGGTTCTTCCACAGGACGCATCTTCACTTCTTCCAAATCCCGTTCATAATACTTATATACTGGCTGTATTACCTGATTGTAAACAAAAACAAAAGGTTTTAACAGCGCTACGCCTATCATGTCAGCCATCATTCTTGTTGTTCTCAGTGGATTCTTGCCGAAACTGACAAGGGAATCCGCCATTCTCAACACCACCTTCTTCACTGCAATCGTAAAATTCGATGACTCTTTTTCATCCATTTTAAGTCCTCCTCATATTAAGCCAGCCAGCCGCATGGCAATCAAATATAAAGCGAAAAAGAGAAAAATCAGCAACAACCCCGTCCCTATGCTCATTTTTTCCATCTCCTCCACTGGTCGCATCTTCACTTCCTCCAGATCACGTTCACAATACCTGTAAACCGGGTGTATTACCAGGTTGAAAACGAAAACAAAAGGTTTCAACAGCGACACGCCCACCGTATCTATCATCACTCTTGCTCCTCTCAATGGATTCTTGCCGAACATGACGAAAGAATCCGCAATTCTCAACACCACCTTCTCCACTCTAACCGCAAAACGCAATAATGGATGCTCGCAGAACCATATAAATCCTCTACCTGCCTTTCTATACAGATAATCTACATCATACGTTATTCTATCATGCGGCATAATTAAAATTCTAAGCGAGAAGAACATAAATGCGGTCATCGCCAATAATTCCAGTGTGCCGAGTGTATGCCCAACTTCGAAAGCATGATACTGTAACGCCACCGTTCTATAAGGGAGAATTTCATACAGCATCTTCGGATATACGCCAAAGGCAATGCAAAGGAATGCCGTAACGCTCATCGGAATGAGCATAAATAACGGTGCTTCCTTCGCTTCTATTTCTTCGTTTCGCCTGAAAAAGGTGAAATAAGTAAGCTTTAAGAAAGACAGGAATGTGCCTACCGAGCCGAGCATCAAAGCGAGAGCAAGAATATGCATGTGTGAGAGTTCCGCTGCGTGAATTACCATTCCTTTACTCACATACCCATTAAACCCGAGAACACCCGAAATAGAGAGCGCGGCTATCACGCATGTTATCGTGGTCACCGGCATCTTCTTCGCCAGCCCACCAAGTTCTGTGAGGTTGTTCCTTCCTGTCGCATATATCACCGAACCCATACACATAAACAGCAGTGCCTTATACAAGATATGATTGAAGACGTGCGCGATTCCTCCGTTTATCCCTATATACGTGCCTATTCCTACTCCTGCCACCATGTAGCCCACCTGGGATATGATATGATAAGACAGAAGCTTTCTCACATCGTTCTGTAGCAGTGCGAATATAACACCATAGAGACACATCACACCGCCCATGTATGCTACAAATGGGATTTCATTACCGAATAGCGAAAGTTTCGCACCCGGGAAAGTCCTTGCAAGTGCATATACTCCTGTCTTTGTTGTGAATACACACATGAACACCGCACCTGCGATCGTTGCCTTCGGGTATGAATCCGGAAGCCAGGTATGCAGAAGTATAAAAGCAGTGTTCACTCCTATTCCTACAAGCAGAAGGAAGTACCCTATACCCGATCCTACAAAGAAATGCCCGATGCCCGATTCCGAAGGAACCATCGAGATAGAGCCTGTACTCATGTAATTTATTATTATCCCGGCGAGAAGTGCACAGCCACCGAACAGATGAAACAGGATATATCGCATTCCCGCGTTCGTCGCGCGTTCTGTCCGGCTGTACCATATCAAACCGAGCGAAGAAAACGCCATTATCTCCCAGAAGATGTATAAAGTAAAGAGATCTCCGGCAAATACCGCACCCAGCGCACTTCCTAAATAAAGCAATCCACATACAAATTCGCCATTCTCTTTTACCACGCCTAATGAATATAATATCGCGGCAGCGCCGATTATGGCAAATATATAGCCCATTATAAGGCTCAACGGGTCAACATACAGGAATATCAGCTCAAATCCTGAGACAGAAAATTCCCATTCCCCTGGTGCAGGAGATCTCAGCGCTGCCACACCTATCAACCCAAGAGCAGCTAAAATAATGAGATAAATCTTCCTCACCCTGCCCTTTCCGAACAGAGGTATTAACGCAGCTCCTGCAAAGTAAATAAGAACCGGCGGTATATTTGGTATGCTACTTATATCAATCATCTTGCTTCCCCTCTCTTTGTATTAGGGACAATATCTTAGCCATAACCACGAAAAAAACTACTCCTATCGCCCCGTATAAAACGCCTGTAAAAAGCTCTGAATAGGAATGTATCACAAATACGAATACCGCCGATACTACTAATACCACACATGCAATCATTATCAGCAGCCCTTTCAGTACTTTTCTATCCATCTCTATTCCTCCATCATACTTCCATTGATAGCATCATTAATTTTTATATGGTATATAAAACATAACCATTTTTTAATTTTTATATAGGGAAAAGGGTGAAAAAAAGAAGATGGCAATAGAGGCATTAGAAGTTAGGGATGTAATGACACCGCAAGTCGTTACCGAAGATGAAGAGACGCCCGTCACTAAGATCTCCACGGACATGGAAGTGTCGGGAATAGGCAGCGTGGTTATAACAAAGGAAGATAAACCCGTAGGGATAATTACTGACCGGGACATAGCGACAAAAGTTATCATGAAGAATAGAAGACCGAGTGAAATCAAGGCAAAAGAGATAATGTCCTCTCCTTTGGTCACTATCGAGCCTGATACATCTATTGAGAAAGCATGTGAACTCTTAGCAGAGAAGGGCATTAGGAGAGTACCGGTGATTGAAGATGACAAGCTCGTAGGCATTATAAGCGTGAGGAACATATTGACGAGAAACCCAACGTGTGTAAGCAAATTCTATCCCTTGGAATAGAAGAAAAAAAGAGAAAGAGAAGATTGGGGGTCCCCCCCAATCATATTCCCTATTGGCTCCGTTTTATACCCACAGCACTCCATGCGTCAGATAAATAATCAGATAGAGCGTGAAAAACATGAGCACCAGCAGCACCCCTGTTCCTATCGCAACGCGGTGCACCGACTCGTTTGGATACATTCTCCTGAGTTCTTCCAGGTCACGCTCATAGCGCATATACGCAGGATTGAAAGGTCTCGCTACCACTGCACCTATCGTGAGCACCATTATTCTTGACGCTGCCGTTGGATTTCGGCTGAACCAGACGAAGGAATTCGCAATGTCCTTCAGGACTTTATCAATGGAATCCGCAAAATCCAACAGTGGCTTCTCGCAGAACCAGATAAACCTCTTACCCGCTATTCGATAGAACCAGTCAGTATCAAGCGTAATCGTCGGTGTAGCATGAAGCATTCCCCTTAGTAACCAGAATCCTAAAAACGTAAACAGGAGGAGCTGGCTCATTGCCACTACGTGACCCACTGCATAAGGAGCATACTCCACAGGGTAGGGAAGAATCCCGTAAAGGGCTTGCGGGTACACACCGATAAATACACACAGAAAAGCCGTAATGCCCATTGCCGCGAGCATGTTCCATGGTGGCTCCCTCGCTTCTACAACTGGCTCCTTCTTCCCAAACCAGGTCAGGTATGGCAGTTTTAGACCTGCAATGAGGAAGGCACCTATTGAAGCACCTTCGAGCATCAGCCATACAACTGGCAGATGCATCGTGGCTGCCGATTCTATAATCATCGTCTTGCTTATAAATCCGCTGAACAAAGGCATACCCGCGATGGAGAAAGCACCGACCATGTAAAGCCAGAAAGTAGCAGGCATTCGTTTATACAGACCCCCCAATTCGGTTAACTTGCTTCTCCCCGTCATTTCCAGCACCGCTCCCGCAGCCATGAACAGCAGTCCCATATAGAGAATACAGCATACCGCATGAGCGATTGCACCGTCTGCCGCCAGTAGCGTTCCTGATACCATTCCCACACCTGCCATCATGTAGCCACCTTGACTGATGAGTGCATACGCAAGCAGTCTTCTCGTGTCGTTCGCCAGCAGTGCGAAGATGATTCCATATACCGCCGTTATCGCTCCCAGCCATATTAGAATCTCAACACCCGGGAAACCTCTCAGCAGCATGTATATCGCACTCTTTGTCGTGAATGCGGACAGGAATACCGTTCCGGCGACCGTGGCTTCGGGATATGCATCTGCCAGCCAGGCATGCAGCGGGAATGCCGCGGCATTCACAAGAAAACCGGTCAGCATGAAGTAAGAAGCCAGATGCGACCAGCCGAACCCCCAATCGAATGCGTTAAACGCTATTGAACCCGTATTCTGCACGTACAAAATGATCCCCGCCAGCATACATACGCCTCCGAAGATATGCACCATGATATATCGGAACCCCGCTTCTGACGATGCCCGCGTCTTCCGGTACCATATCAGGAATAGCGAAGCCCATGCCATTATCTCAACAAATAGGTATAAACTGAAGAGGTCACCTGCAAAGACCACGCCAAGTGTGCTCCCGACATACAGGAAAGCAGCGATATGGTGTCCATCCTCTTTTACATGCAGTGCATAAAGTGTCATGCAAAAAGCGGCAATCACAAATATGTACCCGAAGACCAGACTCAACTTATCTACTCTGCCAAAAGTAAGCACATATTCCGAGAAGCGGATATGCCATACTGAAAGCGGAATAGCACCGAATACTCCCTTTGACATCAAAATAAGGTCTATAAGCGCCGCTATCGGCAGCAGAAGCAGATATGCCTTTTTCCATTTCCCTCTTAAGACTGGTATCAGAAGAGTACCAAAGATAAATATGAGTCCCGGATGTATCCATTCAATCATTGCCCCTCACCTCCTGTAATTTTTCATTTTCCATTTTGCATTTTTCAGTGTTTCTCATAATAACCCTCCTCGCGCTGAAGCCAGTGATGCCCCAGAGCTTTTGACAGAACGATGATCAGAATACAGCCAACAAATCCATATATTGCGCTGAATCCTGGAATTTTCTGCCATACAAAGGCTGCATGGGATGATATGAATACATGAACGAGCACACCAGCTAATACGCTCGCCGCAACGCATACATAAAAAATGCTAAATAAATACTTCTTCTGTTCCATTTTTATTCCCTCCTGATATACATGCTCCAGGTAATCTAAACCCTTTGCATGCTCTCTATCACTGCTCTGCCGCGTTCTGAAAGCCGGTAGTATGTCTCATCTTCACGCTCTATCTCTTCCACAACACCTTGTTTGAGCAGAGAATTTGCCGCATCGAACCTGCCCATCCCTTTCAGTCCCCCAAGAACAATTTTGGGGTCTATCCCGGTGTTCCTTGAAATATCTGCTGGATACGAAGCCTCGGGATAATTTTTATACAGATACATCAGGATCTCACTCCTCACTCGGCTCCTTTTAAGAGACCGGATTACATCTTCAAATCCCGCTTTTTCACTTCTGTCAAACATTTTTTTAATCCCTCCTTTCTTTTTTGTTCTCTATCCGACCTAAAACCACAGCACACCATACGTCATGGATATGAACGCATACGATGCGCCAAAAGCTATCGAATACAGCATCGCAGTCCATATCGCTAACGTTCGGGTATCCTCCAGGTAACCGCTCTTCTCTAATTCCAGCACATGACGCACCGGATTAGAATGCATCACCGTCGCTCCTGCCTCATCAAACATTACCCGGGTTGCAAGCCCCGGGTTCCTGCTAAAACAGCTCCAAGAGTCCAAAATTCTACCTATTCCTATTTTCATTTTCTTCTTTTCCCTCCTATTTTTTATCCCCCTTTTTCTCCCCTTGCCAGTACATACGCATGCACCTACATATACTAATATGCATGCAGGTATATAAAAGCTTTTCTATTTTTTTCG
>JAODGL010000161.1:0-30145 GCA_025464585.1 Methanosarcinales archaeon | reverse complement strand
AAAATCATTCATCTGCACATGAAATTTTCTCTGCGAGCTCAGCGTTCTCTGCGGTAAATTTGAAATGTGACAAACGATTTGAGATTAGCCTCTAAGTCTTCTGTATACTCTCTATCAACGATTTACCACGTTCCGAAAGCCGGTAGTATGTCGCTTTTTCTCGCTCTACCTTCTCCACAACTCCCTGCGTGAGCAGAGAATTTGCCGCATCGAACCTATTGCCCATCCCTCTCAACCCTCCGAGCACATTTGTGGGGTCTATCCCGGTGTTCCTCGAAATCTCCGCGGGATACGAAGCCCGGGGATAGATTTTATACAGATACATTACGATTTCAGTCCTCACCCGGCTTCTTCTGAGAGAGCGCAAAACCTCTTCAAATAGCACCTCCTCGCTCATTCCTCTCTCTTCCTCAGCAGTTTTTCGAGTGCGTCAAATAAATTTTTTATGGTGAAAGGTTTCCACAGATATTCATCCGCACCCGCATCCAGCGCTGCATCCTTATACTCAGGTGTGCCCAACGCAGTGATCGCGATAATCAAAGCGTTTGGGTCATATTTCTTTATCTCCCTTATCGCTTGAATCCCATCCATCACCTCCATCACCAGGTCCATGGTGACGATGTCTGGCTTCAATTCTTTGTATTTCTCCACCGCTTCCCTTCCATTAACCGCGAAGCCCACCACTTCATAGCTTCTCTCTTCCTGCTCCAGCATCTCAACCAGCATATCACGCATGTATACCGCATCTTCCACAATCAATATCCTCTTCTTCTCTCCCATGTTACTCCCCCTTTTTATTGCTTATAGCTCTTTGGCATGATAAAGAAGAATTTCGAACCCTTCCCAACTTCACTTGTCGCCCACACTTTTCCACCATGCAATTTTACATATTCCTTAACGATGGATAAACCCAGCCCCAGACTCCCCGATTTGCGGGTCAAAGAAGTATCAACCATGTAGAACCGCTCAAAAATCTTTGGCAGATGCTCCTCCGGAATGCCAATCCCCGTGTCTGAAACGCAAGCACGTATATCCTCTCCCCTGTCCTCAACTACGATGTCTATTTTTCCTCCTTCTGGTGTATATTTGATTGCATTGGAAATCAAATTGGAGAAAATAGCAACTATCTTCTGCCTATCCGCTTGAATCTCTACCTCCTGGACTGCCATAGAGATGACTTGTTTCTTCTCCTTTGCCTCAGGTTCAAGGTCCTTAGCCACTTCTGCCACGACTTTTGAAATGTACACACTTTCCAAATTCAGCTCTATTTTCTTACCGTCTATGCGTGCAAGTTCTAACATCCGATTAATTAGCTTCTCAAGTTCTCTTGCTGATTGCTCTATAATAGATAAATACCTCTTCCCCTTATCCGGGAGCTCACAGCGCTCCAACATACTTGCATACCCTACAATAGGCGCAAGAGGGGACCGCATCTCATGATAAGCCACACTAAGAAAATTGCGTTTCATCTTGTCCAGCTCCGCAAGTCTTTCGCAGGTCTCACGCAGTTCGTCCTCCATCCGCTTTCGCTCACTTATATCCCTAAATATCGTTAATTTTGATATACTGCCGTCAACATTTCTCAGAGGCGTCTCAATGAGGTCGTAAGTCTTGTTCATCCTGCGAGAGTGCCACTCCCACCTCACCGTCTTTCCTTTCATTACCTCTGTATTTTTGCACAGCGGACAGGGCTCTTCCCTATTATGAAACACCTTATAGCAAATACCGCCGACCTGATTTCCAAACTCATCAATTAGAACCTTGTTCATAAACTCCACTTCATACTCGTTTGATACAATGTACACGCCGTCAGCCATATTTTCAAATATTAACTTCAGGTTATCCCGTTCTTCTTTTATTTTCTCTTCCAGTTCTACTTCTTTTGTTATATCCCTGCTCACGCGAACCGTTCCAACCGGGACGCCATTTTTGTCCTTTAACAACGCCGCGGACATGCTGATGTGTACAGGTTTTTTGTCTTTTCTTAACACAATCGTTCTGTAATTTTTAAGCTCCCCATCTCTCAACACTGTTTCCATTATCCTATCCGCTTCTTCGGGGTCAGCGAAAAATTTCTTGTTTGATGTTCCTATCACCTCATCCGCGCGATAACCCATGAAGCCCTCTTCACCCTTATTCCAGTCTCGCACAACCCCATTCATGTCCACGACAGTAATCGTGTCCGCGGAACTCGTAATAATGTCATCCAGATAATCCTTTGTTTCTCTTAGTTGCTCCTCAGCACTCATTAGCCGCTCCTCCATTTGCTTCCGCCCGGTGATGTCTCTCATGTCTCCAATTACCTGAATCACATCGCCCTTTTCATCAAAGACCGGAACGTATTCCACATCCAGATACATCGTCGTGCCATCGGCAAGAACAAAGGACCCCTCCTTGCGTGCTCCCGCCCCAGTTTCAAAAATAGAAGGAACGGGACAATCATCACAAATCTTTTCTTTTCCCCAGAACACCTTATAGCACTCTTTCCCTATGACATCTTTCCTTTCTATAACTGGGCTTGGAGGAAGTCGTCGATAACGCCTGGGCATATCGCCTTCCATTTCTATACCCGCCCTGAGTTGTGGCTTGCTCAATTCTAACACTTTCAAATCACGGTCAACAATGAATATTGTTTCACTGATGGTCCTGAGTATTTTATGGAACTTATCTCTCCCTCTTGTTATCTCCTCCTCCACTTTTGCCCTTTTCTCACTTACAACTCCGATAACATACGCCACCACTACAAAAATAGCAATTCTTTCAAAAATGTCTAACGAGAGATGGGTCAGGGGATAGGTCACAAGAGTGTAAAAGAAGCTGAGAAAAAGAGCGACGTAAATAGCTCTTTTATGATACCACAACCCGGCCAAAATGATGGGGACATAGAAAAGATGGGTATACACAACTGTTTCACGCCTGATGACACCGAAATAAAAACTTAAAACGACACATGCTAATACTGCGAAAAACAATATAATAAATTTATAGTTCAATCCTTTTACCCACGACTTCTCCATTATTCCTTTCCCTCTATCATTTTAATTCTCTTTATTTTAACTTTAATGTGGGATAATAGGGGGATTCAGGTCTTGGTATTAGTTTCCCCTCTCTGGAGTCCACAAGAAGATCAAGCTCTTCCAGAATGATTTGCCCTAAAAGGGGTTCGCTGCCTGGGGGTCCTACGACACAACGTGTCTCCATTGACCTTCCTTCTACACGCACCGTTAGCACACCGGCGGTCTCTCGCTCTTCCTTTCGCTCATCTGCGTAAGTAACTATTATCTTTCCATAGCGTTTAAGCCCTAAGGCATCTACCAAATCTTCGGGTAAGACGAGCATTGTCGAACCTGTGTCACTTAACACTCTAATCCGAGCTCTCCTTACCAACTCTTCATCGCGGTATCCCTCTTCTGCCAATACTCGGTCACCGTAGTTCTCCAACTCAAGTTCTACATACACATCGCCCATCTTAGCTCCCTTTTATAAAATAGCCTTTGTTACATATTAAGTTGATGCAAGAATAATGAAAAAGTCGAAAAAGCCTTTTGTCGCGTTTTCATCCCTCTTCTTATGTTAAGATGCTTGCCCAAATATTTCACTTACCTTTCAACGGGCTTGGACCCATCTTCATTATTCTCTCCGTTAAGTCCGTTGTTGCGGCTGCAAATTCCTTGCCCATCGCCGCGGACATGAAGAACATCTCAAGGCGCCCTCCAAGCCCTACCTTTTCAAGGTCTCTCTTCAGCCGTTCTACACGGTCCCTCGCATATAGATTCCCGGTAAGGTAGTGACACTCGCCTTCCATGCACCCTGCGATGAATACGCCATCCGCACCCAGTTCAAACGCCTTAAGTATATACAATGGGTCCACTTTGCCTGTGCACGGCACTCTTATTATGCGGATGTTCGGCGGATACTTCAGGCGTGAGATACCCGCAAGGTCTGCCGCAGCGTATGAACACCAGTTACAGCAAAACCCCACTATCTTCGGCTCAAACCCATTCCATTCTTTCTTTTTTTCTTCCATCTTCTCTTTTTCACCTCCTTAAACCTCTAAACCTCCAGACCTCTATCACACGGAAAGAATACCCTCAACCTGTGCCAGTATCTGGTCGTCTTTGAAATGCTTCACATCTATTGCCCTTCCCGGGCATTCAGACCCACATGTTCCACATCCCTTACATAGCGCACTTATATTCTGCGCAACCTTTCTGAAATTGCTTGACCCGTATGAGCCACGCTCGCTGAACTCCATCGCGCCGTAAGGACAAACAGAGACGCACGTGCCACAGCCTATGCACAGGTCCTCGTTCACTACCGAGATGCAGCTCTCTCCCTTTGCTCGCTTCTGTGAAAGCAGACTGCAGACGTAAGAAGCCGCAGCAGAGCCTTGAGCAACGCTGTCCGGGATGTCCTTCGGTGCTTGTGCGCATCCAGCGAGGAAGATACCGTCAACCGTGGTTTCTATCGGTCTCAACTTTGGATGCAACTCCAGGAAGAAGCCATCTCTGCTCCTCGAGGCACTCACGAGCCTCCTAACTTTTTCAGTGTCACTTCTCGCAATCGCGGCATTCGCAAGCACGACCAGGTCTGCCTCATACTCTTCCAGCCCGTTCTCCGTCTTCGCAACGACCACGACTCTATCCTCTTCTCCATCCTTCTTCTTCACCTCTATCGGGTCATCAAGCTCTCTCCTTACATACTTCACTCCTTCCTCCCTGACACGGTTGTAGAACTCTTCAAAGCCCTCGCCATAAGCCCGCATGTCGGTATAAAGAACGGTTACATTTGCATCTGGAATCTTCTCCCCGACGAGATGTGCCTGCTTTGCATTATACATGCAGCAGAACCGGGAGCAGTATTCTCGCCCTCCCTTCTCCCTTGACCCGACACAGCTTATGAAGACCACATCCTTCGGCACCTTTCCATTTATTATCAGTTTTCCCGCGGTCGGACCTGAAGCATTGGAGAGCCGCTCAAATTGAAGCCCTGTGATTACATTCTCCAGCCCATATCCAAATTCCGGCTTCTCGAGCGGGTCGAGCAAATCATAACCCGTAGCCACTACTATCGCACCGACATCGAATTCCAGGAACTCCTCCTTCTGCTCAAAATCCACCGCTTCCATGCCACACACATGCTCACAGGTCCTGCACTGGATACAATTATCCCGGTCTATCGTGTATTTCATTGGAATTGCCTGCGGGAACGGGACATAAGTCGCTTTTCTGTAACCCAACCCGAGGTCATACTCATTCAACGCCTTCACCGGGCAGTGCTGTGCGCAAATTCCACAGCCCGTGCACTTGGTCTCATCTATGTATCGCGGCTTCTTCCTCACCTTCACTTTGAAATTACCTATGTAGCCTCCTATACTCTCTACCTCTGCATAAGTTATCAATTCTATGTTCTCATGGCGTGCAACATCCACCATCTTTGGCGTGAGGATGCATGCCGAGCAGTCAAGCGTGGGGAAAGTCTTGTCGAGTTGAGACATGTGCCCGCCGATAGAGGGCTCCTTCTCTACTAAATACACCTTGAACCCCTCATCTGCAATATCCAGGGCAGCTTGCATACCTGCAATTCCCGCGCCTATGATGAGTGCAGTCGGTGTAACATCCACTTCTATGGTCTCCAGCGGCTCTAACTGCGAAGCTTTAAAGACCGCAGCAGCTACGAGCGCCTCTGCCTTCTCTGTTGCCCTCTCCTTATCGGTATGAACCCATGAACAGTGCTCTCTTATGTTCGCCATCTCAAAACAGTATGCGTTCAATCCCGCCTCCTGTATGGTTACCTGAAAAGTAGGTTCGTGCATACGAGGCGAGCAAGAAGCAACGACCACTCTCTCAAGCTCGAACTCCTGTATGTCCTTCTTTATCATCTCCTGCCCCGGGTCTGAGCACATATATTTGTAGTCACGAGCAACCGTTACATCAGGCAGTGTGGCTGCGAACTTCGCCACTTCCTCCACATCTACCATCGCTTCTATGTTCAAACCACAATGACAGACATAAACGCCTATTCTCATCTTTCTCCCCTCACAAATCCATATATCATATAGCGGTCTTCACCAATGTCACCTTCTTCAATAAGCCCCTCATGCTTCAGGTCAAGGAAGCAGTCAAAAGTTTCTCGCAGACTCAGCCCAAGCTTTTCCGCAACTACTCTTACACATAACTCCCCTTCTTTCCTCAGCGTTTGTAGCACCCTGTATTTCTTCATCTCCTCTTCTGCTATCTTCTTTAACGTCTCCTCGTATTTCTCACCATCCGCACCACTGTCCAAAGCACGACTCGCTGCTCCAAGAGCAAGCCTGAGTCGCTCTCCATAGAACGTATCCTTCATAACTTCGAGAATCTCCCTGGCTTTCTCTTGAAATGCCCCGATTTTTCTCACTGTTTCCACGAAATCAGCCGTTACTTCTGCGAATTTCCTGCCTTCCGAAGCGGCAATCCATTCTACCCTCAGTCGCTTACCACCAAGCTCGTATTTGTCAAAGAGGTATCGCAGTAGTTTTATCCTCCTCTCCGCTTCGTAATTGCCATGCTCGTAATGACATTCTCCGGGGTGGCAGCCCATCACCATTACACCGTCTGCACCACTGATAAATGCCTCAAGCACAAGTCCGGGATCCACACGCCCTGAGCACATCACCCTGATTATCCTCGCATTCACGGGATACTTAAAGTGCGATATGCCCGCAAAATCCGCTCCCGGATACGCACACCAGTTGCAACAAAAAGTTATTATCTTTGGAAACATCTTTTCTCACCCCCGTTCCGCCTCAGCCACTGCTACTGGCATTGAGAATGCAGTTCTTAGAAGTGTCCTCAGTTGGTCATCGCTGTAATATTTCATCTGGAGTGCTTTTGCGGGACATGAAGCCACGCAGAGTCCACAACCCCGGCAAAGAGCGGCAATTACTTCCGCAGCCTCTGCCTCGCCGACCTTTATACCTTCGTAGCGGCACAAACTCTCGCAGACACCACACCTTATGCATTTATCCTCGTCCACCACCGGAATCACCGGCTCCACTTCCACGAATCCCTGCTCCATGAGCCGAATTGCGTTCTCAGCCGCGGCTCTGCCGTCAGCAACTGCGTATCTTATGTTCCTCGGACCCAATGCGCAGCCTGCAACGAAGACACCTGTTTTATCTTCTGCAACAACCCTCGGATTCACTTCCATAAAGAAGCCATCAATATCTCGCTCCACATGGAACATCTCAGACAGTTTTGTCGTATTGTCGCTCGGTTCCTGCCCTACGGAGAGCACAAC
This sequence comes from Methanosarcinales archaeon, assembly GCA_025464585.1. Classification (GTDB taxonomy): domain Archaea; phylum Halobacteriota; class Syntropharchaeia; order Alkanophagales; family Methanospirareceae; genus QMVO01. The sequence goes on along the minus strand of JAODGL010000161.1, from coordinate 22,867 downwards.
GAGGTCGGTCGTCGCCTCCTCTCTTCTTTGCAAATCCGCATCCTCATAACCGATGAAGAGTTGTCCTCCTTGTTCCTCGACTTTATCGACTGCGCCACGCACAAATTTTATCCCAAGCGAACTTGTCTCTGCATAATATTCTTCAAAACCCCTGTAAGGCGCTTGAATGTTCGTGTAGTGTATGTAAACTTCTGTATCGGGGTACATCTCCTTTATCGCTCTTGCGTGTCCTATTGCATACAGGCAACACGTTATAGAGCAGTAAGGATTGCTACCCGGCTTCAGACCTCGAGAGCCCACACACTGAATGAAGTCCACTCGCTTTGGTACCCTCCCATCGGATGGACGAAGAAGTTTTGCACCACCGCCTCCTTTCCTTGTCTGCAGATACATCAATTCGAGTTCTTCCGATGTGATGACATCCTCAAACTCGTATCCATAATCAGGTATTCTTCCTGGGTCGAAGGTCCTTGAGCCCGTGGCTATTATCACCGTGCCCACGTTCAAATCGCGCACTTCCTCCTCGCCCTCTCCTACCTTTCTTCTTACCTTCACTTTATAGTCCCCGATGCGCCCTTCAACGTCAACGAGCTCCGCAGAAGTCAGCACTTCTATGTTCCCAGCCGCATATATCTCCTCTACCTTAGGTGTGAATTCGCACTCCGGGCAATCGTGTCTGCAAGGTATGCCGCAGCTAATCGTGGGGAAAGTAGTGCTGAGTTTTCTTACTCTACCTCCTATCTCCTCAGCACGTTCTACGATAACCACTTTGAAGCCTTTGGATGCGATGTTAAGTGCCGCTTCCATCCCTGCGACACCACCTCCAATGACGAGAACAGAGGGAAAGATGCTCAACTTTATCCTATCCAGCGGCTCAAGCTCCATAGCTCTGAACACAGCCATCCTGACCAAATCCTTCGCCTTCTCCGTTGCTTCCTCACGGTCTTCGTGCACCCATGCACACTGCTCTCTGAGGTTCGCAAATTCTACAAGATATTCGTTGATGCCAACGCTTTCTACTGCGTTAAGGAAGATGTCCCCGTGCGTCCTCGGACTGCACGCAGCCATAACAACCCTGTCCACTTTTCCATCGCGGAGAACCTCTTTTAATCGTGCAATGCCCTCCTTACTGCACAGGTGCTCGTGCTCCTCCACAATAGTAACTTTCGGCAGCGTCGCAGCATATTCCATCACCGCTGGAACATCCACCATGCCGCTTACCTCACCATCACAGTGGCAGAAGAATACAGCCATACCATCTTTTTCCTCTTTCATCCTACCTTTCGCACCTCCTCATCCATAAAATTAAAAACTTAAACACGCATTCAACTCCGTGAATATCTGCTCATCCTTGTACTGTTTCAGATTGAGAGCCCTCGCCGGGCACTCAGCAGCGCATATACCACAACTCCAGCACGCCTCCTCTACAACTTTCATCTCACGCTCTTTCGTCAGCTCTATGGCACCGAAGGGGCATATCTCAAAGCAGGTTGCACATTTTATACACTTTTCCTCATCCATTTCTGGAACCATGCCCTCCTTCTCGAAGAAACCCTGTTCCATGAGCCTGATTGCATTCTCAGCCGCGGCTTTGCCGTCAGCAACTGCGTATCTTATGTTCCTCGGACCTATTGCGCTTCCCGCGACATAAACACCCGTTACCTCCTCTACGAGAAACCTCGGATTCAGTTCCATAAAGAACCCGTCAATGTCTCGCCCTACATGGAACATCTCAGACAGTTTCGCCGTATTTTCACTCGGCTCCTGCCCAACAGAGAGCACAACAAGTTCTGTTTCCATCTCCTCCATCTTACGAAGTTCTGCATTCTCATATACTATGACTAATCTCTCACCTCGCTTCTCCACTCTCTCCACCAGCCCACGTACAAACTTCACTCCAGAATCCATAGCTGCATTGTAATATTCTTCAAAACCGCGGTATGGCGACCTCAAATCTACGTAATGTATGCAAACCTCAGCGTCAGGGTAAAGTTCTTTTATCTTTCGTGCATGCCCCATTGCATACAGACAGCACGTTATAGAGCAGTAAGGGTTACTCGCTGGCTTCAGACCACGAGAACCCACACACTGTATAAAGTTCACACGTTTCGGAATTTTGCTATCTGAGGGTCTTACGAGTTTATCGCCACCTTTAAGCCGCTCATTCAAATATATTTCTTCAATTTCTTCCGCAGTTATCACATCCTCAAACGCATCGTATCCATATTCCGGTATTCTTTTGGGGTCAAAGGTCTTAGAGCCCGTGGCTATTATCACCGTGCCAACATTCAACTCCCTCTCGCCTTCCTCTCCCATTCTCACTTTCACTTTGTAGTCACCAAGATGTCCTTTTGCGGATACGACTTCTGCGGAAGTGAGCACTTCTATATTTTCAGCCGCATATATCTCCTCTATCTTCGGCGTGAGTTCACAGTTTGGGCAATTGTGCATGCAGCATATACCACAACTGATGGTTGGAAACGTCGAGCTAAGCCTTGCAACTCTGCCACCCAGCTCTTTGCTTCTTTCCACGAGAAAAACTTTGAAGCCCCGGGATGCGATGTCATAAGCGGCTTGCATCCCTGCTACACCGCCTCCTATGACAATAGCCGACGGCGTGATATCCAGTTTTATCTTTTCCAGCAGTTCGAGTTCGAGAACCCTGTGAACAGCCATCCTGAGCAGAACCTTTGCCTTCTCAGTCGCTCTCCTCCGGTCTTCATGCGCCCATGCGCATTGCTCCCTTATGTTTGCATGCTCGATGATTAAGCCTTTGAAGTCAGATAGAGCCCTTAAGAATATACCACGATGCGTCCTCGGGCTGCAACCTGCTAACACGACCTTGTTCGCTTCCGACTCCTTCAAGAAAGCTCTCGCAAATTCTAAACCTGCTCTGCCGCAGAGATACTCGTGCTCCTTCACCACGCCGGAGAGCGAATTCGCAAACTCCGATAACTCGGATACATCTATACCATTATCTATCTCACCATTACAATGACATATCAAGATAGCGAGCTTGTCTCCTCCCATTTTTTTAACCTCCAACCACACCAGCACCAACCGCGGTTTCAAACTTTTCGTGCTTCAACTTCGCTGTTTTGCTTATTTCCTCCTTATCAACATCATCTCTGGAGAAATCAATCAAATCCAATAGTTTCTCGCCACGTTCAGTTCTCACTATTATGGTTGAATATCCGTCTTTGCTACCCACGGAGCCAACGGAGATGTCCGCAAGCCAGGCTACAAAATCATCGCAATGCCGGCAATTCTCCCGGACCGCATCATCCAGCTCCGCTACTTTTGTCTTATACGTCTTACCATTTGCCGTAACCAGGTATTTACCCCTGGTTATCTGTATTTTAGAGGCGGATGCGAGGTCAACGCCTAACAGCTCCTTTGTTAGCTTCGCAAGTTTATCGTAGTAAAAGTTCTCAAAACAGAACAGTCCGATGGCAGTGATTTCTATCTGGGGCACATCTTTCAGCAAAACCGACTGTATCTTCCTCGTCGCTCTTATCTCGCATGGCGTTCCGACGACTGCTATTTTTCTTTTTCCGCTTTTCACCGCCTCTCCTATCTTCGAGACTATCGGGCATTGCACATATTTCGTGCCCTTCGCTTTTTCTATTTCATCTACGTGCTCTACTATTTTTGCACTTGCATTGAAGCCATCTTCCCTATTTGCCACAATAACGCAATCAAACAGTTCATTTCCCATTCCCGCTGTTAGCATAGCGGTAACAATGCCGCCGTCTTGCCCCGCTATCGAAGTTTTACCCGCGATTAACTCCTTGTAGATGCCCAGGTACTCATCTCTCTCTTTTATGCCTTCCGTATCCAGGAAGTTCTTCTCTAATCCTTCTAAGTCTGTTTCCGTCACCGGGCATACATCATAGCAGGTTCCATTCTCGCTGCACTTCAGCACACCCTCTTTATCCAGCGGGCACTCTTCTTTTAGTATTGGCACCTGTCTCGTTGCATCGGTTTCCAGCTCGATGTGCTCACAGAAAGAAGCGCAAGCGCCACAATAAGTGCACAGATTCCTCTCTATTATCTCCTGCTTTAGCCCTTCAAATCCTTTGCTCTTTTTTGAGACCATTCTTACATAATGCCTCCCGGGCTTAACAAGCCATCTATCTGCGCAAATACCTGCCTGTCCATGTAATGCTTCACGCTCATTGCTCCTGACGGACAAGTAGTGGAACAGGAGCCACAACCCTTGCAAAGCGCTTCGTTTACCACCACTACACGCTTCTTATCGTCAAAACTCAGTGCTTCATAAGCGCATATCATCTCACAACTACGGCAGCCTACGCAAAACGCCTCATCCACGCTCGCAATCAGTGGCTCTATCTCTACCTCGCCCTTCATCAAAGGAATGGAAGCACGAGCCGCTGCGGCGCAAGCCTGCGCAACACTGTCTGGTATGTCTTTTGGAGACTGACAGCAACCAGCTAAGAAGATTCCACCAGTGGGCGTGTCCACAGGCTGAAGTTTCTGATGCGTCTCCATAAAGAAACCGTCTGCACGCTGTGAGATTCTGAGAATTCTTGCAAACTCTTTCGCATCGCTCCTCGGTGTTGCACCGGTTGCAAGCACCACCAAATCAGCTTCAAATCCTCTCACTCCCATTGAATCTTCTACATTTACCATTACCCTGTCGCTATCGCACCTTTCAGTCCATATCTTCGCATCTATCTCCTTCCTGACATATTTAATGCCCTCATCCCTGGCACGGTTGTAGAACTCCTCAAAACCCTTTCCAAAAGCCCTCACATCGGTATAAAGGATGGTAATATTCGCATCCGGTATGTGCTCCCTGGTGAGCAATGCGTGCTTCGCGGTGTACATGCAGCAGAACCGAGAGCAGTATTCATTACCTATCTCCTTATCCCTCGACCCAACGCATTGAATGAAGACCACGTCCTTCGGCTCCTTACCGTTTATTACTATCTCGCCCCCGGTGGGACCTGAGGAGTTTATCAATCGCTCAAACTCCAAGCCTGTAATCACGTTAGGAAACTCTTTATAGCCCAGTTTCGGCTTCTTCAGCGGGTCAAATGTATCATATCCGGTCGCAGCAATTATAACACCGGCTTCTAACTCTAACTCCTCATCCCTTTGCTCATAATTTATCGCCTCCGCTTCACATACCACCTCACACAGACCACATCTCATACATCTGTCCCGCTCCAGGGTATAGACCAGAGGGACAGCCTGCGGAAAGGGCACATAAGCCGCCTTTCTTCCCGATAAGCCGAGCTCAAACTCGTTGGTGATGGTCACCGGGCATACCTTTGCGCATTCACCACATCCCGTGCATTTTTCTTCATCCACATATCTTGCTTTTTTCTTTACCCTCACCTTGAAATTCCCTATGTAGCCTTCTACGCTCTCCACCTCCGCATAAGTTATTAATTCTATGTTCTTATGCCTTGCTACATCCACCATCTTCGGCGTGAGGATGCATGCCGAGCAATCAAGCGTGGGGAAAGTCTTGTCGAGTTGCGCCATGTGTCCTCCGATGGAAGTCTCCTTCTCCACTAAATAGACCTTGAATCCCTTATCAGCGACACTGAGAGCTGCAAACATGCCGGAGACACCACCTCCAACCACCACACACGCTGGTATTACTCCGACTTTCATGCGCTCCAGAGGCTCGAGCAGCGAAGCCCTTGCAACTGCGCCACGAACCAAATCCTTCGCCTTCTCCGTTGCTTTCTCCTTATCGGTATGAACCCAAGAGCAGTGCTCTCTGATGTTCACCATCTCGAACAGGTAAGCGTTCAGACCCGCCTCTTCTACAACCTTTCTGAACGTCGGTTCGTGCATCCGAGGCGAGCATGATGCCACTATTACCCTGTTCAGCCCATATTCCTTTATGTCATTTCTTATCATCTCCTGCCCCGGGTCCGAGCACGTGTATAAGTAGTCTCTGGCAATTACGACACCGGGCAATGAGGATGCGAACTTCGCAACGCCTGCGGAGTCCACTATCGCCGCGATGTTCACACCGCAGTGGCAGACATAAACACCTGTCCTCACTCTTTCGCTTCTCATCTCCTCCATCCTCACCTGGACACCACAATACACCAATTCACTTTATCCTTCCCCTCTAACCCTTGCGATTAGCTCTCTCACCATTGCCTCGTAGCCAACAGCCATGACGTGCACGCCCTTTGCCTCTGATTTCATTATGTCCCGGACGAATGCCTCGAAATACTCCAGATTTACCTCCATGTATTTCTCCTTTCTCTGCTTCTTGTCTGCGATTTCGGAAACTTTCTTCAGTGTCTCAAGCAATTCCCCGGGCACTGAAACCCCCGGGATATTTTTATCGAAATAATCTGCAACACCATAGTTCTTCATCGGGAATATCCCGATAAGCACTGGAACCTTTATACCATATTGATTGTAGATCTCGAACAGCCCGTCAACCTTCTCCATGTCGTAGATGACCTGCGTCTGCGCAAATTCAGCGCCTGCCTCCTCCTTTCTCTTCAGCTTTATTATCTCTGCCTCAAGAGGGTCGGCATTTGGATTCACTGCAACTCCAACGTGTATTTTCGGTGGTTCGTGTATCGGCTTCCCCGCAAGGTCAACACCTTCATCCACCATCCGCCTTATCATATACGTGAGTAACGCCGAATCGAGGTCGTAAACGGACTTCGCACCCGGATTATCACCAAGAGATACGTGGTCGCCCGTGAGTGCGAGAATATTCTTCAAACCGAGAGCAGCGGCGCCGAGAACGTCGGCAGTCAAAGCAAGTCTGTTCCTATCTGAACACCTGAGTTGATAGATTGTTTCCATTCCTGCGTCTCTTTGCACCACGTAGGATGCGACAAGGCTGCTCATATAAGCCATTGACTGCGGGTTATCCGTCACATTGCACGCAACTGCATATCCAACCAGGGGCTTTGCACCTTCCACCAGTTCAGTCAAATCAGTCGTCTTCTCTGGCTCCAGTTCGCCGGTGAAGACGAATTTGCCATCCAAAATCTCCTGCATCAAGCTGCTATAAGCTTCCATCTCATTCACCTCCTCCTGAATACTTAACGCCTCCCTTTAAGTCCCGCGGTGACTGCGAAATCCGGTTGTCTCGCACAAGCCTGAGTTTCAAGAACTGGTCTATCTTTCCAAATTCCTTCAGCTTCTTGTAAATCAAAATCCAAGCACAATCGTTCTCATACCCTCCAACCTCACACTTACCTTCTACCTGCCCGCCACAGGGTCCGTTCAAAAGACCTTTCGCACATCTCGTTATCGGACATATACCACCCGTCTCATCAAGAATGCAGTCGCCACATGCACTACATCGCTCGTGAAGGTCTCCCATCTCACGGTCCTGCATACCTATGAACTTCGTGTTCACCGCAGGGAGAACGAGTTTCTCAGGAAAAACTTCCGCAACGGTTTGAACCCCTGCACCACATGCCATGCTTAACACTGCATCATAACCTTCAATACTCCCCTCAAGCGCTTCACGCACAATCTCTTTATCGCACTGTCGGAGAACAGTAGATGCTTCTATCTTTAAATCGCCCTCTTTCTTCCCTCCTTTTGTCTTTTTTCCAATCTTGAGCATGGATGAAAGCATCTCAGCCTGCTTCTCTCCACCGACCTGGTAAATACCTGAGCACCCATCACAGCCCAAGACAAGCATCCTATCGCTGTCCTTAACCATATCAAGTATATCCTCCAGGGGCTTTTGTTCTACCACTATCACTTACACCACCTCACTTTCATTTTTCATCTTCCATCCTATTTTTTTCTTCTTCAGGCACAGAATTTGTGATAACAAGTTGATTTATTGCGAGCAGCGTTGCTTTTGCATCTGCACGTGTGCAGGCGCTTAATACCTTCTTTAGCACATCGCTAACCCAGGCACCTTTCATGAGTCGCATGAAGGCAGCCATTTCTACTTCGCTGAGGCTCACCTCGCTCTCAACAATAATAGAGAGAAGCGCTTCGCCTAACTCTTCCCGCATCTCTTTGTCAAGCGAGAGTATGTCGTCAAACCGGCTTGTTATCTCGAAGAGGAGATCAATGTCCATCGGTTCTGCTTCGTAGAGAGTAGAAAGAGGCGTCAAGTAGAGTTTGTTGCTCCGCACCCCAATGATAAACTTTCGCACCTCACGGAGGTCAACGCCCATCTCTTTGAGCAGTTCAAGCTCTCTGCTGCCGAAATAAATGTAGACGCCTCTTTTATCGCCCTTCTCATGGACATTGACGACGAGTGTCCCCTCGCCTTTCTGCTTCCCCCCAGCCTTCCGTGCCATTTGTGTCTTAAGTAGAATATAAGACACAGGTGCAATATAAAACTTTCGATATTTTTAGAAAAAGATTTATTTGACGTCATTGCAAAAATATTCTTAAAGGATGAAAAGAACCTCATTTGCTGACGTTGGCAATCTCGAAGAGATAAAAAGGGGAATAAGACTATCCATTATTTATCCCCTGAAACGCCCTGACCTTTATGAACTCTACAAGAAGGGAATAAAGAGCAGCACCTTACTTTACGGTCCTCCCGGCTGTGGAAAGACTTTGATCGCAAGAGCAACCGCGGGCGAGGTGGATGCGAATTTTTCCAACGTAAAGATACCTGACCTGCTGAGCAAATGGTATGGAGAAACCGACAAGAACATACAGCGTATCTTTAAAGAAGCGAGAAATAATGCGCCCGCCATTCTTTTTTTTGATGAAGTTGATGGTATTGGCTCGCACAAAGATGCGGAACATCACGAAAGAAGAATTCTGGATACATTTCTTACAGAATTGGACGGGTTCGAGGATCGTGGAGACGTAATGATTCTCGCGGCTACGAACGCACCCTGGAATATTGATCCTGCGTTAATGCGCCCTGGCAGATTTGATAAACTTTTCTTCGTACCGCCGCCGGGCTTCGAAGCAAGAGTAGAAATTTTCAAAATCCATCTGAGAGGGCGACCTGTTGACGAAGACTGTGACCTGAAAGAGCTTGCGAGGCTCACCGAAACCTATTCAGGTGCTGACATACGTGAGGTGTGTAACGAAGCTGCAATGTTCCCTTTAGAGGAGGCAATGCAGGGTAAACCAGCGAGAGAGATCTGCATGGAAGATTTACTGAAAGTGGTAAAAAATATAAAGCCCTCTTTCCCTTATTGGCAAAGGATTGCAAAATTGCGAATTGCCGAAAGGAGGATGGAGGATTTCTTCCCCGATATTTTCGATTACTCACAGAAACTGGAAGAAAGGATAAAAGAAAGAATTTCGGGTTATGTGTGAAAAAAAGAAAAAAAGAGGGGATTGAATAAACTTTATCCTCTGCGTTCTCCGTGAACTCTGCGGACCATGTTAGTATCGCTCTAATATCTCGGTTGTCTTCGCATGATTGATACGCATGGCGGTCTTTATAACCTTCCTGAAGATGTCCCTCGTATGGTGCCCCTTTATCAAAGCCATGAATTCGCTCACCTCTCGTGGATTGAGCTCCTCCTCGCTCTCCACAATCACCTCGAGTAGCTCATCGCTTATCTCCCACTTCTCCGCATCCGGTAGCTCTGCAATCCTCTCAATCTCCCGCTCCTCTTCTCTCACCATTTCCATTTCATATTCCATCCCTCTTCACCCCCTATTTTTTCTCCTGGGACACCGCCTTCACCTTTTTATCCCCTTTCACGTGGCTCGCCTTCACACGTGCCTTTCGTGACACTGGTGTCCCCAATGTAATATATGGAACAGGTGCTTATAAAGTTTTCGGTGTCTATATAAAGTTTACGGTGACTTGTTGTATATAAATTTCTATAAGACACGGATTTACGCAGATTTATTTTGGTTTAACCGTGTTGATTCTTATCATTAAGCCCTTTCAGGGATTGCGGGGATGTGGGCAGAGCCCACAAGCGCTAATCTGTGTCTATAATTTATTTTCTGTTTTCTTGCTTTTTTTGACCCCTCGGAGGAGAAGATCACGCTCACATCTCTCAAGGGCGTCTATAAGAAGTGCCTTTAATTTCTCTGCTTGTTCTTTCGTCAGCTCCACATCTACCCTACCAAACGTGATGATGATGTTACTACCCACCATTACCTGCACATCGATTTCCATCTCCATTTTTATCGCCTTCACACAATAGGAGTGAGTTTTATCCTCAGGGTATCATCAGTGACAACATTCTCCAGGCAGTGTAGTTTGGTCTCAGGACGGTCGCAATAAAGGATGACACTCTTATGAAGTACGGTCAACTTCAGGTGTGTTGATGACATGTGAATAAGCTCCCTGCCTAATTCAAGCCCGAGCGTCATTCCAAATGCACCTACATTCCCCGCATCCCTCATATCTGCCATTAACCCGGATAAAAGTCCCACCATTTCACCAAGTTTGCCCCGTTCTTTCAACTGATATGGATACTCTAACATATCCACTCCGATGATAACCATGACTGGTGGCTCTAAGCTGGAAATGAAATCTCTGAATTTTAAGAGATCTGACTTCATCAAGTCTCCTTTCAATATTCTCACGTTCTCCCTCTCATCTTCCTTCTTCTCTGAACCTATCTCGAAGACCGTGAAAAGCCTATTATAATCCTCTTCGCTTACAAAAGGCAGTACCCCTCTTCTCAATCTCCTCTCATCCCAGCCGCAACAGGGAATACACACACAATTATTCCCTTGCTGTATGCTGTTTATAATCATGTGAGCGATAATGGACTGGTAACCCAGAATAGAGATATCATCCCCGGCTTCTATAATATTAAAGCTTCCCCGTTTAAAGCCTCCGCCCAGGATTTTGTCCAGGTCAGATATCCCGGTAGAGAGGTGCGTTTCAGTATTCGGCACGAGTTCTGCTCTTCTTCGCTTCTCTATTCTCCTCCGCTCGAAAGGTTTGAAAGATTGAAATTCACCACCCTTTAACGTGAACGGGTATTTATGCTGACTTATCTCGATGCCACGCAGCTTCTTTATCTCAATCTCTCTCGCCCTTCGATAATCTATTTCGTAATTCCTTAGCACCACTATTCCATCCACTAAATAATCCAGTGGAGTTACTTCCTTGCTTTCAGTCACGAGAATCAGGTTTATCCTGCTTTCCCTTACGAGCTCTGTTATTGCAGCCTGCAGCGATATAACCCTCTTGCTGTCATCAATTTGTGTGGTCATCGCATCCCAGCTATCAACCACGATAGTTGCTGGCTTTTCTATCCCGCGAAGTCTTGAATACAGGACTTCCGGAAATGTCATAAGTCCAAACTGTGCGTCTGCCGAGATATAAAGCTTTGTCGCATCTATTACGTTCAATGGCTGGATGCACTTATTAAGCCAGGGGAACTGCTTGTAGAGAGAGCGAGGTGATATTCTCGTTGAAATATATAGCGCATCAGCGCCACCAAACTGTGCAATTGCAGAGAGCGCAAGTATCGTCTTCCCCGTTCCTGGCAAGCCTTTTATCAGCAGAGAAAATCCTCTTTCTGAGGATAATGCCTTATCCAGTTCAGGTAATACCTTTGCCATTATTATCCCTCTTTTTTGCTTTTGTCCTTTTATCCTTTTATTCTTTTATGTATCCGGTGCCTTTTATGCAAAATATGTCACGGATGCCTTATAAAACTTTCGGTCTTCTGCAAAGAAACTTACTGTTTCTTAGTTCCTATCCAGGAAAGCTTTTTATGAAGAAAAAGGAAGTGATAAATAAATTAAAATGGCTGATGAAGAGGCAGAGAAAGAGCCAAAGGAGAAAGAGCCAAAGGAGAAAGAGATTATCGAGCTTATAGCTTCTGTTCAGAGAGCAGGGAATGAAAGAGGAAAGCGGATTTATTTCGACTCAAAGAGCATAGAAGAGATAAGAGAGAAATGCGGCGACGACTTCTTCTTGCTTACAGAAAGAAATTTACTTGTCTTTGTTGACCCCGCGGAGGAGAGAATCACGCTCACTTCGCTCAAGGGCGTTTACAAGAAGTACCGTTCCTTAACAGCTTGAATTATCAAACGGAAGAAGTTATAGTACAAAACCGATGGAGCGCAATTTCAGATTTATGCTATTGAAGCGGAACGCTTACGCCGAACAGATATAAGAACCGTTCTGGAATCTTTCTATACCCGATTCCCACATATAAACACGCTCTTTGTTTTTACCACCGCGGAATATAACCCACTTGTTCTCGTGAGTCCTCAACGAGTTCACTGTTGAGAGAAATGTTAAGAATCAGTTTAAGTCAACCATTCATATTGATATTGGTAGCGGAGTTTGCCTGGCGGAGAAAATTGAGATGCCTGAACATAAGAGCGAAGTTAAGAAACTGATTAGCGGTAGATTGTTATTCTATGTAACTTTCCGAGGTGGATACACTCAGATAGACTTAACAAACTTAATGAAAGTTCTTGGCTAGGGGGCACCGCTATGAGCATCCAAACTACCATAAATAAAAATAAGGATATATTCTCTGACGAGCCCGAGATGGAATATTCCTTGTTAAACCCTTACGACGAAAGGAAAAAAATAGGTCAGTTATTTACACCATTTCCAATTGCTGAATTCATGTCGGAATGGATAATTGGTAACGTAAACTGTGAAACGATTCTTGATCCAGCCGTTGGATTGGGCATATTTTTTAGGGCAATTGTCTTAAAGAAAGGCTGTGAAAGATATAGATTTATCGGCTATGACATAGACGAAAAGATTTTGAATTGTGCAAAAGATATAATAGATAATATTCCTGATATAAAGGTGAATCTTGAGAAGAAGAATTATTTAACGATTGGACGAACGAATATGATGGTATTAGTTGCAATCCTCCGCATCTAAAGTTCCATGATTGTGAAAATAAAGAAATATTGTCTATCTTTGAAAAGAAATTAAAAATGAAGTTAACCGGCTTTACAAACATTTATACTCTGTTCTTTCTTAAATCTATGAATCAATTATCGAAAGGAGGACGAGCAGCTTAAGAATACCTGATAAAAAGTGAAAAACTTAGATTTATAATAATTGTTGACTTTAAAACCAATTTATTCAATGAAGCTATTACAACATCTTTATCTTCCGTTGTAAGATTTTCCGAATGAAAATCTAACATCTTATCATATTTTACGTCTTCAAAAAACATAGCAACAATGTTTTTGATAGCGCTAAAATACAGATCAACAATAGGTCCAGCCTCATCTCGGTCAATACTTTTAGCTTCATTTTTTATAGCTTTAACAGCTGGGTATAGCTCACTTAAGTCTTCGTTTCCTGTACCATTTATGGTCGCGTCAAAAATAATGTCTGCTTCTGTGTTTACGTCGTCATTATTTTCTTTGTAGATTTGGTATGATGATAGAAGATGGTACATTGAATTCTCGCATTTGTTAGGCACATCTTGAGGTTTCAAAATATGTGCACCCCGCTCAAACTTCCAAATATCGCTATAATCTTCTATTGTGCGGTCAATATGTTGCACAGCCTTTTTTAGTTTAGCCTGTGATAGGTATTCCCTGATTATCCTCATATTGATGACTTCTTCAGGTTCTTTAGTCACTTTTGGCCCTTTTTCTATCTCTTTTTCTGACGTATAAACTCGCAATAGATAATCTTCGGGTGAAACACCATAATGCCTGTCAATGTCAGTCAACAGTGCCTGAATATCTTTGTCTAATCGTGCCGTTTTCTCGTATAGTTGTGCGTAAATCTTATGAACTGCTTCTTGTGTTATAATCTCGTGAGGCGTTTTATCTGTTGAATAATCTCTCAATCTTGCACTTAGAATTTGCTCGGCTTCCTCTACTGTTATATCCTGCATTTCATCTTGATTGTCGAAGGTCCCACTATAAACAGGATTTTCTTCTATTCGCTTTTTCCAATTAGCATGCCCTGCAATTATAACACCCAACTTAACATGTTCAAGGAAGCCGGAGTGTGCACGGGAGTTCTACTTCTATTCCGGGACAATGCGTCTTTACCGTTTCCACCGCTTGTGAGTCATAAGGAGGGTTTAAACTCAACATGAGCCTCATTGTTTCCGATGGGCATTTAATAAAGCATTTCAGCGCGGCAATGAATTTACTTCCCATTCCCCTTCACCTGTCCCTACATACGTAACTTATATCTTATAATTATAAATATTTCGATATTTTATTATTTGATTTGAAATGAATATAGAGAAAGAAGAAAAGAGGAGAAAGAGGAAAGATGAAAGTTAGAGAGATAATGAGCAGGCCCATCATCGCTGAAGATAAAGAAACATTGGTAACTAAAATAGCAGCGGATATGGACGAGTTGGGGATAGGGAGTGTAGTGATAACCTCGGAAGGTAAACCTGCGGGAATCATTACTGAGCGCGACATCGCATTGAAAGTCCTATTGAAGGATAAGAGGGCAAGTGAGGTAAAAGCAAAAGAGATAATGGCTTCCCCTCTGGTCACCATCGAGCCGGAGGCATCGGTAGATGAAGCGTGCAAACTCGCAGCGAGGAAGCGGATAAAAAGACTGCCGGTGGTAGAAAATGGAGTGCTCGTGGGCATTGTAAGTATTCGCGACCTATTGACAAGGAAGCCGGAGTATGTAAGGGAGTTCTATTTTTAAAAACCAGGATTCCACAGATTTTGGTTCTTTTTATCCTGCTTGGGCGAGGAAATAAAAAACAAAAATTTTGGTGTTGATAAACTTCACCATCCCCTTTCCTCATAAGCATATTTCTTCTCTTCTTCCTCCGTGACCTCCTCTTCATATATATAGAATTCCTCTCCGATGTCATCCAACCCCTTCTCAATCACCAATGCCGGCACCTTATGCCCTCGTGCTTCTATCTTCTCTGCTACTGTTTCTGCTGTCCCACCCTCTAAATCCAGTTCTTCCACCGCTTTCCTTATCGCATCCCATACCTTTTCTTTAGGGAAAACCCTTTTTCTTTTCTTCTCTCACCACTTTCTGAACCACCCACCTGGAAATGAACCTCCTTTTCATATTATCATCAATCTTCTACCTTCTGTTTCCAAATCTTTTGCTTCTTTCAGTACCATAACTTCCTCTCCGCTTAGCTTCACAATGTCCAGTATTTTCCCCTCTCCTCTTAACTTTTCTATTTCACGCTCCACTTCATCACTCAAGCCAGTTGCTATATACCAAATTATCGCCCTATCCACTCTCTTCCTCTCACCCCCTTCTTTGAAAAACCCCTCCCTCATAATTTCAGGTATGTATAAATTAGATGCCCCCAGAAATTCATTCCTCACTTTTACCTCACCGGCAACCCATTTACCATCATTATCCTCGAAGAAGATGTCCGCTACACGCCATCCACCACTCTTTAAATTAATTCTTTTCCCTCGCTCGTGCACTTTTCTTATATACCCCGCTTCCTTCAACCTGAAACATAAATTCCTGATGGCATTCTCTATCTCCTTCGGTTGCTCAACTATTTGCTCACGGGATATAAGCGAAACCCCCAGGAGCTCGCATGCTCTTTCAATATTCGTTCCTTTTCCCTTCACCATTTCAAACAGAGTATTGAAAAGGGTAAGACTTTCGCTGAGTGGTCGCTCTTTCTTTTTATCAAATACCACTTTACAAAGGTTCCTCAGTTCTTTCTCACCACGAATATCCATTTCTGCACCCGCATCCTCAAGTATATCTCTTATTATTTCAAAAAGCTCTTCTTCATTATCCGGATTCTCAAGAAATACTATGCAAACCTTGCTTTTATCATCCAGCCGCCTGTAAAGACCGGGGTCTATCGTTTGAACTCTATCCATAGCCGTTCTTGTTATTGCCAGGATTACATGCACATTCGTTGGTAAATTATTTATTAAATTCCTGAAAGGTTCTGTTATATCGTGAGGTGAGCTTTTCTGCTCCAGTATGTCGAGTTCATCGAAAGCTATTACGATTCTATCTTTTCCTGTGATTCGGAGGACGTCT
This sequence comes from Methanosarcinales archaeon, assembly GCA_025464585.1. Taxonomy (GTDB): domain Archaea; phylum Halobacteriota; class Syntropharchaeia; order Alkanophagales; family Methanospirareceae; genus QMVO01. Next base: position 6,993 of record JAODGL010000161.1, on the reverse strand, counting down.
GCCATTGCAGACAAAGCGCTAACCGCACTATCCATTGTCTGTAAAATGTTCTTCCATGAATATGAGAAGAGAAGAACTTTTGTCATCCTCCTATCCACTCCCATTTCCTCCAGCATCGTCAACACTGTGTCTCTAAAGAACATCTTCTCAGTGTATGATAGTCTCACATTCTCATCCCTATTCAAATAACGGTTCAATTTTTTACGCATCCTCCATGCGCCGAATCTGCTGAAATTTAAGTTCAATACCTTATTTAACATTCCTTCCCCGTCCAATTTTTTAATGGCACCGCGAACTATCTCTTCTCTAAATTCAAAAAAGGCATCTAAGAGGTGTGAAATTGCTTTTATTACTGGATTTTCACCAGACGCTAACCCTGATAACTCCGTATAAGAGGTAATGAAGCCTTTATCCTCAAAGAAGTTGAGTAAATTAAATACGAGGTGAGTCTTGCCAACACCGTAAGGTCCAATGATAACGCTAATTTGCACATCAGCCTTCAATATATTTTCTTTTATCTTATTCCTTGCAATTTTCCATCTCCTTCCGCCTAAAAAGACTGCATTATCTCGCCTTGCCACCGTGCTTGCCGGAAATGGATTGCATTCTAACATGTAAGGATACATTTTTACCTCTTTTTAAGAAACATGAAATTTCTACCCCTGAATCTAAGCCCGTCATCACCCGAACCCTCTTCTATTTTATACTTTCCAGATTCAAAGAGTTTTATTAGTAGTTCATCAAATATATCGTTATCTATGTGCAATTTCATTTTGATACTTCTCCTTAACTCTGGTATCCGCACCGCATTTATCGACTCAACATAAAGTCGGAGATATTCACCCTGGATTGCTCTCTCAAATTCGCTTAAACTGGGGATTGAATGTGCTACCGATAATTTTCTTATCTCGCCTATTATTTCTTCTACACTATCTCTAAGGACGTTTAACAGGCTTTCCCTGCTCTCTATTATCAGGTCTTTAATATCGAATCGCATCGTTTCTTTCACTTTTCCCGGTAGCTCAACCCCGATAACCGAGGCACCGCTACTTGTTATGCGCCACGACTTGCTTCCACACTTCCCAACAAAGCCTCTTTTTTCCAGTTCCTTCAGTTTATCCAATACGGATGCTTCGCTCTCCCCTGTATCTTTAGCTATTGTTTGTGGTTGTTTTCTCCCTGTTTTCGTCTTTGCAAATGATTTTAATATTCTTTCTATTTCGGCTTCATTCAATCTCAAAACCCCCTCCTATAAGCTTTCTTTTTGATTGAAATTTAAATCGCTTGTTTCATTTTATTTTCTTACTTTACTTGATACTCGCTCTCAGTATATCACTTGCAGTTAATATCCCTATGGGAATGCCAGGAGCGGGGCTTAGAGAAAGAATCAATAACCGGTGGATGTTCAAATCGCGCATAATATCTGCGGCTTTCTTTAGTGTCGTTTCCGGGTCTATTTTCCTCACAAAGGTGGACATAACATCCTCTGCCGTTAAATTGTCCCAATTCTGGTCAAAAACTTTAATGATGTCAATCTCCGATATAACTCCCACCACCTCACCGTCTGGCGCAGTTACCACAATGCCCGATATGTTCTCTTCAATTAGGAGTTTTACAATTTCGCTTACCGGTGTGTCAAACGATACCGTAATGACTCCTCGCGTCATTACATCCCTTACCCTTTTCTCTTTTGATAATTCCATTTTAATTTCTCACCTCGCACTTAGTTTTAGTTAGAGCTTAACAGTTTAAAGAAAACCTGTATTAAAAAAAAGTAATAGTTTCTTAGTTTCTTTGCAAGAACGTTTTTTCATGGATAAAAAAGAAGTGATAAAGGAAGAGGATAAAATGGCTGATGGAGAACAGGGGAAAGAGCCAAAGGAGAAAAAGATAGTTGAATATAAAAACCCTATTCCCAGCAAGAAGAAACAAGCACCGATAGAACCCAATACGAGGTAAGTGAAGCTTGCTTTCAGCGCTATTTCTCCCCGCGAAGCGATTAACGCATACGCGGACAGCGAAAATATCTCCACAAACACATACATGTTGAATATGTCACCGGTGACAACTACACCGCACAATCCGGTGACAAGAAGTTGGTAAACGGTGTAAAAAGGGACAATTTTATGTGGCAATTCGTGCGCTATGCTCCTCTTTGAATAGGTGACGCAGATTAAAGCCAAGGAAAGAAGTATGACCAGTACGTAAGCATTCAACGCATCCACGACGTATTCTATCCCCCAAGGAGGTGCCCACCCGCCAAGCCAGTAATGTATGGTTCCAATAGTGAGGACATGGTTCAGGATAAAAACGGACATGACGAGTTGAACGAGAATGGTGGAGAAGGAGAGGAACCAGCAGGATTTCTTGTTCAGCCAGCCAGCAATTAGGATGGTAAATGCCGAGAGCAAGGATATTACCACCACAAGGACAGGAAACTGCTCGACTACGCTCAGTATCACGTTTTATTTACACCCTTTTTTCCCTGTTCGGGAACACGCCTTCCTCAAAAAAGCTTTCAATACGCCTTAAAAAGAAGTAAAAAACGACAATATGTAAATTTTTCTGTTTTTGCCAGCGGGACACCGGTGTCACGCATTCCGTTTTTTTTCAATTTGCATTTTGCAATTGCGTAGAGATATTACACTCCCAGCTCTCTCTCCTTCTCTATTATCTCCTCTTCTTCTATCGTCCCGTATTCCTCATACATCCGTATTACGAGCGCGAGGGCAACAGCAAGAGTTGCAACCGAGACCACTATTGCGGTCAGGATAAGCACATGAGGCAATGGATTCACGTAAACATAGCCCTTATGTATCATCGCTTCACTTACAATTGGCGCCGTTCCCCTGGGAATTGGTCCAATATCAGCCAGCGAAATGAAGAATAGGAATATAGCGGTTTGGAATATACTCAACCCAATAAGTTTCTTTATCAAATTGCTCTTTGCAATCATCGCATAGAACCCGATGAGCATAATTGTGATGGAAATCCAGTAATTATATTTTGCAAATATTTCCTCGATTAACCATTCCAACATTTTATTCCTTCCCCCCTTCCTTCTTCTCCTCTTTTTTCCACGCGAGGTTAAAAAATATCTCTGCGATTACCGCCATTACGGTTATTCCCACTCCTATCTCTATAAAATCCATACCCAAGGCTCTTCTCTCTTCAAAATGGACTGGCAGTGAAAGGAAACCATAGTTTAGATACTGCGCAGCTCCTAAACTGCAGATTATGCACAACAGTCCTACCCCGGCGTATATGTACACCCCAGTACTGAAAAGAGCGGTATTTACAGCTTCCGGGAATCTGTTCCCCGCATTAACGATGCCAAAAGCGATGACGAGTAAGACAAAAGAAGCACCGAAGATCACGCCCCCCTGAAATCCTCCCCCTGGTCCACTTGAGCCATGCATTATCACGTACAATGCAAATAACTGGATGAAAGGGACCATCACTCTCGATATCGTCTCCACTATGACATCACCACTCCTTTTTTTGCCTTCTTCCGTCTCACTTTTCCCCGTGTTCAAAGTTTACCTCGCCTCCGGTCTCTTCCCCCGTCTTCTCAACAATAATAAGACAGACACGCCGGCGGTAAAAATGACCGATGTCTCACCCAGCGTATCATAACCTCGGTAGTCAGCAAGACCATAGGTAACCATATTAATAACTTCTGTTTCCTCTTCGCCTTCTTCTATCCATCTTATTATAAGAGAATACCTGAAAACCTCGAGTTCATCACCCGCTTTTTTAATGAAGTAATATTTCTGCTCTTTTGGGTAAAACGCCTGTTGTCTCTCCTCTGGCACGAGAAAGAAGTCCCATTCGCCTTCTTCGATAGACTCAACCCTGGTAGGTAGCGGTAGTCCCCTCTCCTCTATTTTATCCGCTAAACTCTGTGGGATAACTCCCTGGTTCAAATCGTCCATTAACCCGTCAGCCTCGATATTAAACAATTTTACATATCTATTAGGCGCGGAATTCGAGTCGCCAAAATCAGGTATGTCTTCCGCTACGTATATGAATAGAGCACCTAAAACGATTACAAATAGTAGTGCCGATAGTGATATTAGTTTCATTTCTTCTCCCACCTCACCGTCCTGGATAAAGCAGCAATTAAGAACGCAGTTGATGCACCGGCGCCGACAGCAGCTTCCGTAAACGCCACATCCACCGAGTGCATCTCCACCCAGACCATAGCCATCAGGAAACTATAAGCGCTCAGTAACATGATTGCACTCAGGAGGTCTCTCACCGTTATTGCTGCTATCGCAAGTACTACAACCAAAGAGAGCAGTACGAGGTCAATAGAAGGTATCATTTTTTTATTTATCTCCTATTTTTCAGTTCGCAGATATAATATAAAAAACTATCGCTTTTTATCGTGCCACAGAAGACACAATTTTCCCTATCTTTCCATATACACATCAGCCACTTTCCGTTGCATCGTTTTATCCACAAGTAGGGCATCAGCGGGCTTTTTCGCGATTGCATGCACCCAGAACTTTCCCTTCTCCGGGTCTACCAAAATGGTTATCGTCCCTGGAGTCAAGGTAATAGAATTAGCGAGTGTAACGAGAGCGAAATCGCTCCTCAAAGAAGTATCAAATTCTATTATTCGCGGGTCAATCGGCATCTTCGGATGTAGCACACGATATGCGACATCGAAGTTCGCCAGCACTATCTGCCACAACTCCCACCAGATGTAAATAAAGAATCTGAAGGACTTCGTCAGCATTTTCTCACCCTTTCCCTTCACCAGCAGGTCATGAGAAATAAATGCGACAATTGCACTGCATATTACACCTGCGATAACATGGAATGCATCGAAGATGCCGGATAAGAGAAGCCAGAAGAGGAACATCGCGCAAAAGGTTACGAGTATTCCAAATCCTTTCCCTTCTTTTCCCTTCATCTTATCTCCTCTCTTCCCCCAATTTCCAGGGTTTTACGCCGGTCATATAAGCCGCTTTCATTATCGCATGTGTCGCTGTTGGATTGGCGAGGAAAATGAACACAATTAAAAATATGAGCTTCACGGGTACAAGAGGAGCTTCATGCGCGTAATGAGCAGCATGGTATATCAGGAGACCAGTGATTATAAGCACCTCTCCAAGCGTATCGCACTTCCCGGTTGCATGCAGTCGCGTGTAAAAGTCGGGTAACCGGAGTAATCCAATTACACCGGTGAACATAAAGAAAATTCCGGCAGCCAGAAATAACGTCACTATCACGTCTATTATGACCATACCTCACCCCTCTCTAAATATTTTGCGAAGGCTAAAGTGCCAATGAAGTTCAGGATTGCATAAAGAAGCGAGATGTCAAAGAACAGGGGTCTTTCGAAATAGTAACCGATGATAACCAGGAGAACGATTGTTTTTGTCCCTATTACGCTCACCGCCGCCACGCGATTGAACACGCCGGGACCAAGCGCTGCACGATATAAACTCAGCATTATCGTAAATGCGATTAACAGTGCGATGGGCAAGATCACCCATTCACGCATGATTACTTCTTCTATCATTTTATTACACTTATGATAAGGTATGGTTGCCGAAGAGATATAAATAACTTTTGGAATTTTTCTGATTCTTCTCCTTTTGAGTTACTCAGAATTTTATCATCTCCGCTCACCTACCCCTTTTATAAAGAGCGGAGAAAGTAGCACAGGAGGTATTTCACAAATTGGCGTTTGAATCGCAGAAGAAGAAAGCGCTTGCGAGGTTGCGGATAAGGGGAGCAGACGAGGAAATAGCAGGGATAATAGACCGGATAAACAGTCTTGAAGATTTCTTTACTACGAGCAGTTGCTCAGGAAGAATCGTTTTGATTGGTTTACCTGAAATAGGTGCGAAGCGAGAGGCGCAGTTCATCGGTAAGTGGCATCGCCCGGTGACGAAGGAAGAAGTGTTAGACGCGATAAAGCTAAAATGGCGGGAGAAGGAAAGAGAGATATGGCTATTATCGCAATCGCCAATACTGCACGTGGCATGCAGAGATTTAGAGAAGGCAAAGGCGTTGTTAAGAATAGCGATTGAATCGGGGTTTAAATACAGTGGGATAAAGGCGATTTCAAATTCAAAAGATGAGAAAGTGGTAGTAGAGGTGGTGAGCACGGAAAGGATGGACGTGCCGCTGGGTAGAGACGGCATGCTGTTTTGCAGCGGAGCTCATCTGGATTTTATCTTATCGAAGGCGAATTTCATGCTCGAACGCGGTAAGGAGAAGTTGAAGAGGCTTTATGGGGGGTTGGAGGGATAAAGTAAATTATGCTTGCACAGATGGGTAAACCCGTGAGGGGTTCATCCATTCGTTTGATTGATGTAAAATTGCATATAAACGTATCCTTTTATGTTCATAACTGATAACAAATATAACATATTATCAAGATGCCGAAATATGAATACATCAAAGCTATAATATCCTTAAAAACCTTTTAAATTAAAGCATGGTGATACGCGATGAAAAAGAGGAAAAAGATAAAACCCTTCTATAACCCACCGCACCTGTTATTTAAACAAACGGTTATGGTTCTGCTGTATGCTGCGCTCGCGGGCTGGCATAAAAAGGCTTTTCTTCAATGGGTACTTCAGGTTAAAAATCTTATCCACGCGGGAGCCGGAGCAAAACAGATATGCTGCTTCGGGCTGAATCCACATGTGGTATGGGAAATGACAAGCAGATGCAACTTGAAGTGCATTCACTGTCATGCTTTTGGTGGCGATGCATCTTACGATGAGCTATCAAAAGAAGAAGCGATGGCTTTGATTGACCAAATAGCCTCGTTAGACATCAGATCGTTAGTATTCACAGGCGGAGAGCCTTTGTTACGTGAAGACCTCTTTGAGTTGATTGAGTATGCAAAGTCCCTGGGATTCACGGTCTTCATAGCCACGAATGGGACGCTGATAACAAAAGAGGCAGCAAAATTGCTGCGGGAATTCGATGTTGGCGTTGTGATAGGGTTAGACGCAATGAATCCCG
>JAODGL010000209.1 GCA_025464585.1 Methanosarcinales archaeon | reverse complement strand
ACTTAACTGCGAAATATAAGTTTAAAGAAGACATATATGCATTATAGTAGGAGGTTAATGAATGTCATCCACGATATCGATTGAAATACCTCGTGAAGTTGCCCATGCCGCGCGGATGACGCCGCAGGAGCTGAAGTGCGAATTGGCTATTTATCTGTATCAACAGGGCAGGCTCTCCTTCGGTAAGGCGAGAGAGATGGCTGGCATGACCGTGTGGGCATTCCAACAGTTGTTGGCGAGCAGAGAAATTTCCATCCATTATGACGTGGAAGATTATGAGGAGGATTTGAGAGCACTGAAGGAACTCGGTCGGCTATGAGCATTGTAAGTAATGCTTCTCCACTCATCAGTCTGGCAAGGATAGGGAAATTGGACTTGCTACGCCAGTTATATGGTGTGCTGTTTATCCCGGAAGCGGTATGGCACGAAGTGGTCATCGAGGGTGTAGGACAACCAGGAGCAGATGAAGTGAAGGCTGCTACATGGATCAAGACCAAATCGGTCACCAACACACCCCTTGTACATGCTTTGCGGCAAGAACTGGTGAAATTAGAGTTATGGTGGCCATTGTTAGCACAAAAGATGATTGGACACTACCAGTACTACGGTATAAGTGGCAATATACGGGGATTACAGAATTTCTACTATCATACGACGGAACTCGCCTTTATTGCGGAGCATTTTTGATTAAACTTTTCTAAAAAGTTTATGGATAAACCGGCGAAGCCAGAGGAAGAGCTATAATTGGAGTCAATTCAATCGTTTTCTCTCTTTTAATCCACTGCCAAAACCGAAGATATATCATTTCTATGCCCTATCCAAACGAACGTAGAGGATGTACTCCTGAAGAGCCGGATGAGGGAAAACTTCAAGTCCGGTTCTGTGAGGGGGCTCATAGTAACCTCGGAGCCAATACTCCAATATGAGGTGGACTATGAGCTCTACTCGACAAAGGAGGTAGACATTGACCAAAACAGTAGAAGTCATATATGAAGAGAATGTATTAAAACCCGTTGAGCCTATAAAAGGCATTAAGGAGCATGGGAGAGTGCTGGTAATTCTCTGTTCGCATCTTATCAAGGAAGGTCTGCGTGAGCTTGTAGGCACACTAACACGCGAAGGGGCAGAAGCGATGTAGAAACTTATTAAACTATGAATGAACTGGGGAGTCGGTTCAAATATAGGAAGGAGGGAGATACAAAATGACAGAAATTATTAAAAAGCCTGATTATAAAAGCCTTCTTGATAGAGTTTCAACGCTCGTTGAAGAGGCAAGAAGAAAAGCAGTCAAGCAGGTAAATACAATCATTATTTTTCTTATGAGAAAATTCTATCTTACTTATCCACCTCAAAAATTCCGGACAGTGTCTGGAAAATTCGAGAATGGGGAAATACTTTCGTGGTCCCACTATTGTTGAATTAAGAACCATACAAAATATTTATATAGACCCGTCACTTATTAAATGTTGGATTGAAAAATATTTTAGTCAAGCAAGAGGAGAGAGGAACAAGATGAATATAAATGTAGAAGAGATTGAGAAAAGATTGGTTGGACTGGATGATGAAATCCACGGGCTTTTGCAATATATCTATAGGTCGAAGAAGTCGGAAGTGGAAGTCGAGCTTAGAGATTACGAGGATTTGAAGAAAAAGATAGCGAGAGATTTAAAGGAGCCATTGGACCCTACCGTAGAGATTAGAAGGATGAGAGAGAGGCAATATCTGGTGTAGTAGATGAAACTAACGATTGATAGTGATGTGCTTGCTTATGCATTTATTGAACCTACCAAAGAGGTTTACAAAGAGAGATTTGATAAGTTCAAAGCCCTGCACAATAAGGCTGATTACATATATAAGGGTGTGATTAGGGGTATTCATGAATTAATAATTCCCTCTACCGTCTTAATAGAAGTGGCAATTGTTATGAGCAGAGCAGTGGGAGAAGAGATTGCTAAAACTGTTTATGAACGAGTAAAAAAGCATGCTACCGAAATTCTATATATAAATGAGAAGTTCACAGCATACTGTATGGAAATAGGAATCAAAACTCACTTGAGTGGATTTGACACGGTTGTTTTTGCTTGTGTGGTTCATGCTGATTCGGCTCTCATAACAAACGATCGAAGTTTCTTCCACAACGTAAAAAAGTATCATCCTGAAGTAAAGGCATACTTTCTCAGAGAAATGGATGTTGATGGGATATATTGAATTCTTGATAGAGTTTCAACGCTTTCCAACAAAGAAGGAGTTGGAGGCGGAGAGACAGAAAGAAGCTACTCGGCTATCGCTTATAAGCATGGCTGCTTCCATAAGCCTGCTGGCATGGGAGTGGATGAAAGTTTAATATGGGGCGATTATTATTTTATAGAAGCAATAAATAAAAAGGGATGACAAGAAATGAAAACAGAAGATAAGAGAAAGAAAGCTTTGGAGAAATTTGTGTTTGAATTAGAAAAATGCTTAGGCGATAAAATATGGAGCATTTACTTATTCGGGAGCTTGACAAAAGGGACTGCACGGGAAGGGAGTGATATTGATTTATTGGTTGTCTATTCAGATATGGAAGAGCGAAGTTTTTTAGAGGTAGTAAGCGAAATAGGTTTCAACATACTCATGGATACCGGAGAGCTAATAGAGGTCATACCTATGATGAAGGAGGAATATGAAGATTCTTTAGGGAAATCTCCTTTTCTGTGGGAGGTTTTACAGTTTGGGAAACCTATCCTTACACGACTTAAAAGTACGGAATGGAAGTTGGAATTCAGAGATTATTTGGAGTTAGCTGAAGAATATCTTCGGTATGCTCAAGATGCATTAAAGGAGAACAAACTTCTATTGCCAAAAAGGAATTGGAGAAGGAGCAAAATGAAGGTTAAGATTGAAAATAAGTTAATAGGCGAAGGGGAACCTTGCTTCATCGTAGCAGAAGCAGGTGTAAATCATAACGGTTCGGTGGAAATAGCGAAGAAATTGATTGATGTTGCGAAAGATGCAGGTACAGATGCGATAAAATTTCAAACTTTCAAAGCGGAAAATGTCGTAATAAAAAATGCAGAGAAAGCAGAATATCAAGAGAGGAATCGGCGTAATATATCCGGATAAATATGCAGTGGAAGAGACGTTTCAACTGCTGAAGATACCGTGGGAGTGGTATGACTCTTCAGAGGAGTATGACGTTGTGATTGGAAGAAAAGAGGATTTAAAATCTAAAGACGTTAATTTTAATTTTAATCTCATTGACCTTTCAGAAGATGATGTTTTTAAAAAGATAAGTGATTTGCTAAATCAGGGGATGGCGCATAATAGGGAACCTTTGTGCGAAATGCATCTGGCTGAATTGAGAGAGAAGCTAAAGCAAAGCAAGCAATTTACGACGTTAGTGGAGATTCCACCGGTTCCATGGGGATATTCATACATGGTTGCGCTTACGCATGATGTTGATATTACTTCAGTAAAAGAGA
>JAODGL010000044.1:14750-20436 GCA_025464585.1 Methanosarcinales archaeon | reverse complement strand
CCCGGTAGTCTTTATAACTGAGGACATCCCGAAATGGATAGGAAAAATCGAAGTTGTGTTTAAAGAGGCGTATCCAAAATTATCTGACCGGAAGATGGCAATAGCAGTTCCTGATAAGGTCGCATACTCAAATTTCAAGCAGGAGTTCCTTTTTAAGTTCGTAAACCGGCTGGGGATTCGTGAGGTTCTGGAAATGAGGTAAGAAACCACGAGATTCCACGAGATTAAGACAAGAACCAAAGTGAAAGTAATACTTCATGTGGACATGGACAGTTTCTTTTCAGCCGTGGAAGTAAGAGAGAATCCAGAGCTGAAAGGCTTGCCGGTAATTGTGGGAGGAAGAATCGGGACAGAAGAAGAAAAAACTGCTGAAGAACCCGAGAGGAAAATAAGAGGCGTTGTAAGCACATGCTCATACGAGGCAAGAGAATACGGTATCCATTCTGCAATGCCGCTCTCCAGGGCATACAAGCTGTGCCCGAATGCAAAATTCTTACCGGTGAATATGCCGTTGTACAAACGTGTGTCGAGTGAAATAATGGCTATTTTGAGGAAGTATGCTGATAAAATAGAACAAGTGAGCATTGACGAGGCTTTTCTCGATGCCAGCACCAAAGTGCACGGTTGGACCGATGCGAGGGAGTATGCACTGCGTATAAAAAGGGAGATACTGGAGAAGGAAGGATTAACCTGTTCAATTGGCATCGCTCCAAACAAAACAATAGCAAAGATAGCATCGGATTTTGTAAAACCTGATGGTCTGACAGTTGTGGAAGAAGAACGAGCACGTGATTTTTTGGCTCCTTTACCAGTGAAAAAAATCCCTGGTGTGGGTCCCAAAACTAATGAGGTCTTAAAAAAGATGGGCATCGAGCGAATAGGGCAACTTGCGAGTTATGACGTCCAGAAACTCGTTGCTAAATTCGGTAAATACGGCACGAGGCTTCATCTAATTGCAAACGGGATAGATGAAAGCGAAGTGGAAGAGGAATGGGAGAGGAAGTCTTTAAGCCGAGAAAGAACCCTTGCTGTGGATACGAAAGATGCATCAGTACTGAATAATTGCGTGGATGAGTTAGCAGAAGAGGTTTACAATGCGATAAAGAAAGAGGGTTTTGTTTTCAAAACCGTTGCACTAAAAGTCAAGTTTGAAGATTTCACCGTACACACGAGGGCAAAGACACTCAAATCATTTCATTCTGACTTAAACATACTCAAGAGAATAGCGAAGGAATTGATGACGGAGTTTTGTGATGGAACAGGAAAGGAGAAGAAGATAAGATTGGTGGGCGTTCGTGTCTCAAGTTTGGGCGTGGTTGACGAGAAGCAGAGAAGAGTAGTTACCTCCTAATATTTATCAAGAGACGAACATAATGTAATAAGGAGATTTTTCAAGGGAGAAGTGGCAGGAGAGATAAGATATTTGAGAACATGGGCTAAACAGACGTTCTATTATGCAATAGCAGGTATTTTAGTTGGTCTTGCCATTACATGCTTTTTTTTAGCTTTAAATTTCTTCTCTGCTCTCTTCTTAGGGTTACTCGCCGGTTATTATTCGCCATCACCGGAAAATGAACCACATTTCTTCGCTTTTACACCACTCTTAGGAGATGCTTTCGCAAATCCTCTATTGTTGGTCCTATTAGCCCTTATTCCCACGTTAGGAGGTTTGCTATGCGGATTAATAAAATTTAAACTTCTTCCTGTTGAAAAACCTGACCTGCACGAGACAGATGTTTTCATAGATGGTTTTCACAACGAGAGGGGAGTAATAAAAGGCAAGACTGGCTTGGTGCGCGGAATAAGCTCGGTGTTGACAATAAGCTCCGGGGGGAGTGCGGGAAGGGAAGGACCGAGTGCAATGCTGGGTGCCACGATAGGTTCGGTCTTCAGCAGACTTTTTAAATTAGAGGAGCGAGAAAGGAGGAAGATAGTATCGGCGACTGCGGGAGCGGGAATTGCAGCAATTTTTAAATCGCCACTTGGTGGTGCTTTCTTTGGTATTGAAACTTTATACAAGCGAGATATGGAAATAGAGGCACTGGTTCCTGCAATAATCTGTTCTATCACCGCTTACATCGTCTCCTGTTCCTTCTTAGGACTGGGACACTTTTATGAAATAGGTGAATATGACATTACAGCCCTTTTAAAACCTTTTTCGTTACTTCTATTCCTGGTTCTCGGAATAGCCTGCGTTCCTTTTGTTATTGCATTCGCCAAACTGCTGGGGGTCTTAAGGTCTTTCTTCTTCGGAAGACTGAAGATTCCTGATTATCTCAAACCAGGAATAGGCGGATTTATGATTGGTATGCTCTTCCTCATCGGTTATCTAACCGTTAATCCACAACACGATGTAGAAAGGGGGATAGGAATAGCCAGCGGAATATTTGGTGGCGGTTATGGATTTATGCAATTAGCATTTTATGGTGAGCTTACGTGGAGCGTTTTAGCATTCATCGCGGTTGCGAAAATCATAGGGACTGCTCTAACCTTGGGGTCAGGAGGTAGTGGTGGTTCATTTATACCCTCTTTAACCATGGGTGCGGCGTTAGGGGGTGCAATAGGACAAATCCTCAGCTTTTTTTTCCCGGAAACGGTAGGAAACCCGTGGATATTTTCTCTTATCGGTGCTGCGGCTTTCTTCGGTGCTGCTGCTAATGCACCACTTACTGCTCTCTTCATCGTTTGTGAGATCTCAGGTTCTTATACGCTCTTCGTTCCTGCTTTGCTTGCTATAATCCCTGCTTATTCGCTGGTAGGGAAATGGACGATTTATCCAGAGCAATATGAATTAAGGAAAGAGTCACCTGCCCATAGTAGGGAATTTATGGTAGATATACTGGAGGGGATAAAAGTGAAAGATGCATATACGAAGGACGTGCTCGTTATTCCGGCAGATAAGACGGTGAAAGAAGGTCTATATTTTGCAGAGAGGACCGGGCACATAACTTACCCGGTGGTTGATAAGAATGGGAAGATGCTGGGAATAACGACCATAGTGGATTTAGAAAAGCAAAGAGAGATAGGCGCGGTTTATAAGAGGATAAGACAGATGTGCACAAAGGATGTGATAGTAGCATATCCAGAGGAGTTTTTGGAGGATGTCTTGCATAAAATGGATACTTACAATGTGGGGAGATTGCCGGTGGTAAAAGAAGGAAGTGAAGGCGAGAAAGAATTGGTTGGAATAATAAGCAGGTCGGATATAATAAGGGAGCACTGCCGCAGGTGGTCACGTATTAAAGGTGGTTCTTCATAGCCTACTCCGTATCACTTCTACGCAAATTCTCTATCCTTCTTAACCCGTCTATCTCCTTTATCACCTCTGTAACCGCATCAGGCACTAAAACTGCCCAGTTTTCGTTGTTCAGCATTCGTCTTCTTATCTCGCTACCGGAATATTCTTTCCTGTTGAATAGCAAAGGAGCATGAACTTCATAGCCACGCTCCTCGAATAAACGCTCTATTAACGGGTTATTTGTAAATACTACATCCACAGGGGGCACCAACGACTCAACATGCGAAACCCAGACCGCGTTCCAGTTCACATCTAAGATAGGCACGATATAAAAGTTGGAAATCCCATCATCTCTTAAGGACTTTGAAATCATTAGATAGCGTTCTCCAGCCGTAAAAGGATTCTCCAACTCGTGGCTTCTTTGCGCTGAACCTATGCAAATGATGACTTCATCCACGTTAGAAGCGATTTCTTTTATTACGAAATGATGCCCGAGATGGTAGGGCTGGAATCGTCCTATGTATAGCGCTCTCATTTCATTTCTCCTTTACAATTACCCCTCTTAACAGATATACGACCACCGCGATGACGCATGCTACAAAGCCTGCTTGTACCAAGGAGCGGTATTCATACTTGAATAACGCAGAAATAGCATACATAGCAAAGAAATAGAATTGAAAGACCGCCACGGCGAGTAAGATCATAAGGATAACGAAAACACCGAGCCTGAAATATCTGAAAATATCCTCTGTCTTTTCCTTCATCGCCTCATTCCGTTTTTCTTCTTCTCTTTCCATTCTTAGCTTCTCCTTTTCTTTAGCAGTAAAACAAAAGTAATAAAGAGTGCAAAAGCTGCGGATAACGTTTCAAAGCCCGGTGCCTTCGGTACTGGAGTAGGATAAGGTACTGGCGTAGTAACTGGTGCACCTGGACGGATAAAATCACTAATTTCAACCTTGGGTGAAATTTCCATCGTCTTCTCTTTCGCTTCTACTACTACCGTTCTGTTCACAAAAGGGCTTAATATAACCATCCCACTACTCTCTTTTATTATCCTTCCTGATTGCCATATTTGAATCTCAAATATATAATCCCTACCATTAAGCACCCTTAGCTCGGCGTAATGTAGCGATGTAGTGCCTTCTTCAAGAAGTCCAAGGTCTCTCCAACTCTTGTCTGCTATTAACCTCGTTTCGTTGTCCCTCGCCTTTATCAACGCTCTCAGACCGCCGACATCTTTTCCGAGGTTGTCTATGTATAGCGTGGTATTAACGATTGCATACTCCTTCTCTTTCTCCCTTCCGCTCTCTACTTCGACTGCTTCGATGAAAAAATCCAATTCTCGTACGGAAATTTTTGCGACAGCAGGAGGTTCTAATCGGGATAATCCATAAATCTTTCTTTCGCCTCGCAGTATGCCCTTGCCGTCTTCAAAGACAACTATTTGCAGTCTATATCCGCCCTCCTTCGGGAGCTTCAAGTAGGTGTTCACGGATTTTGTCTCTCTCCCGCCTATTTCCCCTATCCCCGTCTTGTTAGAAGTGACGAGTAAATTCGTATCTGCATCGTATGCCTTCACCAAAATCTCTATTTCGCCTGATTTTGCATCCCCGCTATTATCCAGATACGTGGTCACATTTAGCAATACATCGGCAATACCAAGCGCTTCGGCAGATATGTCAATATCGGCAATTGCTATTTCAGACCGCTCGTATGATTTTAAACCGCTGCCAATCGTTGCTACTAACGCAATAAGCACTAAGAACGCAAACACCACCGCGACGGTTGCAATTGCCAGTTTTTTTCCTTGCATGTTCATATCCTTTCTTTATCTTTCCACCTTTATCTTTATAAGATGTGAAACTTTAAAAACAATGAAAAATAGATTTAGTAAGAAGGAAGTGGAGGCGAGAGGGAAATGGAGATAAAATGGCATGGACATGCTTGTTTTGAGATGATAAGCGAGGATGGTAAAGTAATAGTTACGGACCCTTATGACGAAAGCATAGGGTATCCAGTGCCTGAAGTAACAGCGGATGTTGTCACGGTCAGCCATGAACATTACGACCATAACAATGTAGCTGCGGTGAAAGGCGAGCCAGAAGTGGTAAGGGGCACTGGTGAGCATATTGTTAAAGGAATGAGGTTCTATGGGGTTAAAACATACCATGATACGTCAAAAGGAGCAGAAAGGGGCGAGAATACCGTATTTTTATTCGATGTGGATGAGATGAGATTATGCCATTTAGGCGATTTGGGGCATGTTTTGGAAGAGAGCCAGTTAAGAAGCATTAGGGAGAAAGACATAGATGTTCTGTTCATACCTGTCGGTGGTGTGTACACCATAGACGCAAAGGACGCTAATAAGGTGCTGGAGCAGTTAGAACCGAAAATAACAGTTCCTATGCATTATAAGACGCCTCCTCTGCAATTGAACATAAAAAGGGA
>JAODGL010000044.1:7849-14697 GCA_025464585.1 Methanosarcinales archaeon | reverse complement strand
GACAAATTCCTGAAAGGGAAGAAGCGAGTGAGAAGGGAGAAGAAGCTTTCGCTTCACAAAGGGGATTTGCCAGAAGAGCCCGAGATAGTGGTACTGGATTGGAGGCAGTGATAACCAAGTGGGTGGGTGTTGCGGTATTCCTCCAGGAATGGTAATTAAGGGAGCGTATAGCATGTATCCGCTCCTTCAGCCCAGAGGTAGGGGGGATCTGCGATACTCAGGGATAAGAGTCGGCATGGTAGCGATGGCAAAAAATTTATATATACCTAAGTTAAACATATTATTAATAAATCGTTGAGGGGTGAGCGGGGCGCCGCGGAGATACTTGCATACGGAACTGCGGTGAAGTTAAGATGAAATAAGGTAAAAAATAAAAGGAGGATAATCAAAATCCTCCAAATCCCGGTCCTGTCGGTCTCGGGAACATCGGTCCGGGCACCGTCGCTATAAACGTAGCAATTATCGCTCCGATGATGATTGCTGGTATGATTACTGCGATAATCACCGCGAGAACTGCCTTTCCAGTAGATAGCTCGTGAAGTTGTCTTACGCCGATTATTTCTACGATAAGTGCCCATATCCCTGCGATTATGCCTACCACCGGAATCCATCCCAAAAGTAAACTTGGTGTCATTCCATACGTCACTGCCTTTATAGTCTGCCCTACGCCATTTCTACCGCCAACAAGGAATACCCAAAGGTGAAGCCAGAGTCCGCCAATGAAGATGCCAATTATTCCACCAATGATTGCACCGACAAAAACGCCGATAGCTGCTAAAGCTCCCGCGCCTGCTCCTAATGGCATCATAGGGACTCCAAGCATTCCCAACATTGCTGCGAACAACGAAAACGCTACGGCAGCTATGAACGCAGAAATCACCGCATATATCGCTAAAATGACGACGAAATACTTAAGAGCATCGCCAATCGTGTCTTCCTTAGAAGCGTCGAAAGTGGTCGAAGGACTGAACAGGAACCCTTTTATTCTCTCCCCGATACTTAACACCATTTTGTGTCACCAAGAAAACTAAAAACAATTTTCGCTTATAAAGTTTTCGGTTAAATCAGTATTTCCGAATACTTTCTGGGGATAATAGCAAAAGATGAAAATAGTCAAAAGGAAGCTCAAGACGAAGGTGAAAGGAAGCGGTGAGAAGAAACGTGTGGGAGAACTCTCGCTGGTGCCCGAATCGTTAGACGACTTATGGCATCTCAAGCATGTAGTAGAAGCGGGAGACCTTGTATATTCCCTTACGCATAGGAGGATAGAAGAGGCAACAGATAAGATAAGACCGGATAAGACAGAGAAAAAACCTTTTCGATTGGGCATAAGGGCTGAAAGTGTCGAATTTCACAAATTTGCTCGTAGATTGCGTATAAAAGGGGTGATTGAGAAAGGACTGGAGACTGAACTGGGCTCTTATCATACCTTTAACATCGAACCCGGTACGGAGCTTTCCATCGTTAAGACATGGAAAGAGCACCAGTTGAAAAGGCTAAGAGAGGCGGAAAAAGCCGTTGCTTCTCCTGATGTAATCGTGGTCACCATAGAAGAGGGGGAGGCAATTGCGGGTATCGTAAGACAATATGGTGTGGATGAGCTTTTTTCAATAAGGTATGGCTCAGGCAAAGGTATGGATAAAGGCAAAAGAGAGGGAAGTAAAAAGGATTTTTTTTATACTCTGCTAAACCAATTGAAGAACTCTTTTCTTAGCACGGCTGCCGAAGCAGTAATCATTGCGGGTCCTGGCTTTGTAAAGAACGATTTCTTCTCTTTCTTAAAGGAAAAGGATGCGAATTTAGCGAAGCTAACGAGAATGGAGCAGGCTTCTTCGATAGGTATGTCAGGATTTATAGAAGTTTTGAAGAGAGGAGCTGTGGAAAGGTTGAAGAGAGAGGAAAGACTGACACGAGAAGTCAGGCTGCTGGATAGGTTAATGGAAGAGATAAGCAAGGAGAAGAACGGGAGGGCGGTATATGGAAAAGCCCAGGTGATAAATGCTTTGCGGTTCGGTGCAATAGAAACTTTACTTGTCAGTGATGAAAAGCTTATGATGTCGGGAATAGGGGAGGGAGAGAACGAGGAGGAGGAGAGAATAGAGATAGAAAGTATACTTAAGGATGTAGAAAGAGCGAGGGGTACCGTAGTAGTGTTCAGCACGGAGTTCGAGCCGGGCAGGAGGCTTAACGCGCTCGGCGGGATTGCCGCTATACTGAGATTCAAGGTATCTAATTGAGTTCAACGCCCAGGTCGGGATTTGAACCCGAGTCCGAGCCTCGACAGGGCTCAATGATAGGCCGCTACACCACCCGGGCATCTATTTCTTATATCTATATTTTTATACTTATATAAAATAAAAGACAAGGTGATACAAGAATGGCAACAAGAGGAAGGAAGGCAGCGGAAAAGGTAAAAGTATTGATGGACCAGACCGAGCGAATAAGGAACATAGGCATCATTGCTCATATAGACCATGGAAAGACCACTTTGACTGACAACCTACTTGCAGGTGCGGGCATAATATCGAAAGAATTGGCAGGCGAGCAACTCTTCACGGATTTTTACTATCTGGAGCAGGAAAGGGGGATAACGATATTTGCCGCAAATGCATCCATGGTTTATGATTACAAAGGAGAAGAGCATCTCATAAATCTTATTGATACCCCGGGTCATGTTGACTTTGGTGGCGATGTGACAAGGGCGTTGAGAGCGGTTGATGGTGCCGTAGTGGTCGTTGATGCCGTGGAAGGAGCTATGCCGCAGACCGAGACCGTGCTGAGGCAGGCGATGAAAGAGAACGTAAAACCCGTTCTTTTCATTAACAAGGTTGACAGGATGATAAACGAGTTGAAAGTGGATGCGCGGGAGATGCAAATCCGGCTCGGTAAGATAATAGACAAGGTAAACAAACTGATGCAGGGTATGAAAAAGGATAAATACGAAGACTGGAAGCTGGATGCAGCAAAGGGTAATGTTGCTTTTGGCTCTGCATTATATAACTGGGCTATTAGCGTCCCGACCATGCGCAAGACAGGGATTAGCTTTAAGGAGGTTTTCGAGTACTGCAAGCAGAACAACATGAAGGAATTAGCGTTGAAGTGTCCTGCTTATGAAGCAGTTCTTGATATGATCACAGAGCATCTGCCAAATCCGGTAGAAGCGCAGAAGTATCGAGTTCCGGTGATATGGCAAGGCGATGCAGAGAGCGAGATAGGTAAGAGCATGGCAAAATGTGATAGAACAGGAGATGTCGCTTTTATGGTAACCAGCATCTCTGTGGACCCCCATGCCGGTGAAGTTGCCACCGGGAGACTTTTCAGCGGGACCGTGGAAAAAGGGACGGAAGTGTTCATATCCGGCTTGTATAAAAAGAACAGAATTCAGCAGGTGGGCATATTCGAGGGACAGGAACGTGTGGAAGTGGATAAGGTGCCCGCGGGTAACATAGTTGCTCTCGTAGGTCTGAAAGACGCTGTGGTAGGTTCTACGCTTTCTACTACTGAGATGGTTCCATTCGAAAGCATGAAGCATTACAGTGAGCCAGTTGTTACGGTTGCGCTGGAAGCAAAGAGCACGAAAGACTTACCTCGACTGATAGAGGTGCTCAGGAAGCTGGCGAAAGAAGACCCGATGATACGCGTGGAGATAAACGAGGAAACAGGTGAACATCTCGTATCGGGAATGGGAGAGCTGCATCTTGAAATAATCACGCACCGGATAGAATATGATGAGGACGTTCCCATAATCGCTTCGCCACCTATTGTCGTTTATCGTGAGACGGTGGAAGGGCATGCAGGTCCTGTGGAAGGGAAATCGCCTAACAGGCACAACAAGTTCTATTTTGAAGTCGAGCCTTTGGGTGCAGAAGTAGTAGGAAAGATAATAACAGAAGGGATAACCGTGGGCAAAGACAAAGTTTTGATGCGAGATAAACTGGTGGAGGCAGGTATGCCCAAAGAGGAAGCAAAGAGAGTCGTTAATATCATCGAGGGCAACGTGCTGATAGATATGACAAAAGGGATTCAGTATCTCCGAGAGACGATGGAGCTGATCCAGGAGGGCTTCGAGGACGTGATGCAGAAGGGACCCTTAGCAAAGGAGAAGTGTAGAGGTGTAAAAGTAAAGCTGATGGACGTAAAGCTGCACGAGGATTCGATACACCGTGGACCTGCACAGGTTATTCCCGCAGTGCGAAGTGCTATACTTGCTGCTATGCTGCTTGCACGCGCTACCTTCCTCGAACCTGTCCAGGAAGTGTTCATAAATATACCGCAGAATTTGCTTGGGAATGTAACGCGCGAGATACAGGGCAGAAGAGGGCAGATACTGGACATAAAAACCGAAGGCAATATGGTCTCATTGCAGGCAGAAGCGCCAGTCGCAGAGATGATTGGCTTTGCTGGCGACATAAGGTCTGCAACGGAAGGTAGAGCGCTATGGAGCACCGAGTTCGCTGGCTTCAAGCCTATACCTCAAAACCTGTTCGGCGAAAAGGTGATGGAAGTGAGAAAAAGGAAGGGAATGAAGCTGGAAATGCCAAAGGCAAGTGATTTCGTGTCGTAAATGTCGTTTAAACAGGCAGTAGTGCTTGCTGCGGGAGAAGGAGAAAGGCTAAGACCGTTTACAGCTTCGAAGCCAAAGGTAATGATAAAGGTAGCGAACAAGCCGATTATGCAGTATGTAGTTGAGGCATTAGAAAGAAACGGAATAAGACGGATTATATTTGTCGTGGGTTATAAAAAAGAGAAAATAATGGATTATTTTGAAGACGGGAAGGCTTTAGGCGTGGAAATAGATTATGTTTTCCAGAAACACCTGCTTGGAACCGGGGATGCACTGAAACAGGCAGAGGGAAAAACAGATGATAAATTTCTTGTTTTGCCTGGCGATAACGTAATTCAAGCGGATACCATTTCGGATTCCGGTCTTTTGGATATAGATGAAAATGGGATATTAATAAAAGCGCATAATGATGTGAGCAAATATGGTGTTGTAACGGTGGAAAATGGAATGATCAAGGATATTATAGAGAAACCAAGCAAAGAGATAAGCAATCTGGTCAATACCGGAATATATGCCTTTGAGCAGGGAATATTCGCATTTTTAGATGATGACCTGATATCAGGCTTATTGAGCATGATTCGCAGAGGTAATCGTGTAAAAGCATGTGAAACGCATGGAGCCTGGTTGGATGCGGTTTATCCCTGGGACATCCTGAGTTTGAATGGCATAGTCTTAAGGGAGAACCCGGCGGAAGTGAAGGGGAAAATAGAACGTGGTGTGACAATAGATGGACGAGTGACAATAGGTAAAAATTCAGTAATAAGGGCAAATTCGTATGTGAAAGGACCTGTTATTATAGGAGAGAATTGCGAGATTGGTCCCAATGCATGTATTTTCCCATCCACGAGTATAGGAAATGATGTTACAATAGGCGCGTTTACAGAGATTAAGAACTCGGTGTTAACAGAGATGGTGAAAATCGGCTCGTTCTCTGCTATTCAAGATTCTATTTTTGATACCGGCTCGTATGCGGAGGGAGGATTCATAGCAAGAAGCGAAGAAGCAGAAATAGAAATTGGAGGTGAACATCGCAGGGTGAAAGTTGGAGCGATGGTAGGTGAATATTGCGAGATAGGAAGCAATGTAATCGCTTACCCGGGAACGATAATTGGAAATCGTTGTAGGATAAAATCAATGAAGGAGCTAAGTGGAAGAATACCGGATGGTAGCTTGGTAGTATAAAAAATGTGTGGAATTGTGGGGTATGTAGGAGAAAGAGAAGCGCTACCAATCATCTTAGAATCGTTGAAAAGGATTGAATACCGGGGATATGATTCATGTGGTGTGTTTGTATTATTAGAAGATGGCAATCCAAAGCTGCATAAGGATGCAGGAACCATAGACCATTTGAAAAAGAACCTGTCGGAATCAGAGTACAGGGGTAATGTAGCAATTGGACATACGAGATGGGCGACACATGGAGAGCCCTCGAAGAGAAATGCTCATCCTCATCTTGATGGCAAAGGAGAAATTGCCGTTGTTCATAATGGTATAATCGAGAACTACCAACACATAAAAGAGGAGCTTTTGAACCAGGGATACGAGTTCGTATCAGAGACGGATACGGAAGTCATACCGCATTTGATAAACCTTTCTTTAAAGAAGTTTAATTGGCAACTAAAGGAAGCGGTAAGGGAAGCTTTAGCTCGTTTGAAAGGGTCTTATGCAATAATTGTTGCGGAAAAGGGGTTTGATGGTTTAGTAGCAGCGAGGAATGAATCTCCACTCATTATAGGTGTTGGAGACCGTGAGAATTTTATTGCTTCTGACGTACCGGCAGTGCTTGAACAGACGAACAGGGTAATTTATCTGGAGGAAGGAGACCTCGCAGTTGTAAAAAAGGATTCAATATACATAGAGAACGGAGGTACCGAGGTAAGGCGGGAAGAAAAATTAATACCCTGGACGATAGAAGACGCCGAGAAAGGAGGATATGAGCACTTTATGCTGAAAGAAATCCATGAGGAGCCAAGGGCAATTATGGATACACTTAGAGGTTACTTAGCAGAGGATAGGATAAATCTGGGGTTCGAGCTTGAAGGCAATGCGAAAGGCAGAAGCATTTTGATGGTCGCCTGCGGAACGTCCTACTATGCCACTCTGTGCGGGAAACAGATAATAGAGAATTTGGCAAGGGTTCCCGTCCAGGTAGAGCTTGCATCAGAGTTCAATTACTCGGATTTTGTGCTTGATGGAACGAATATAATAACAATGGCGATTACGCAATCAGGGGAGACGGCGGATACATTGATGGCACTGAAAAAAGCGAAGAGATACGGTAGTA
>JAODGL010000044.1:0-7668 GCA_025464585.1 Methanosarcinales archaeon | reverse complement strand
TATATACATGCAGAGGGATACGCAGCAGGGGAACTCAAACACGGTCCTTTTGCACTGCTTACCGAGGATACGCCCGTGGTTGCGATTCTAACACGTCAAACTTTAAGAAAGTTTGATCAACAACCTTTTAAAA
Organism: Methanosarcinales archaeon; assembly: GCA_025464585.1. Classification (GTDB taxonomy): domain Archaea; phylum Halobacteriota; class Syntropharchaeia; order Alkanophagales; family Methanospirareceae; genus QMVO01. Next base: position 7,535 of record JAODGL010000044.1, on the reverse strand, counting down.
AAAGTTTGATCAAAAACGCTACGCAAACTTCGCAAAATATTTATGAGAAGACACTGGGGAACGTGAAGGAGATAAAGGCAAGAGGGGCTCCGGTGATTGCAATAGCAGAAGAAGGGGACGAAGAAGTGGAGAAATATGTGGATGCGGTGATAAGAGTTCCGGGGACAGGCACAATATTCTCTCCAATCCCTACTACTGTTGCCCTTCACTTACTCGCATACTGGACGGCAAAAGAGCGAGGATGTGAAATAGACAAGCCGAGGAATCTGGCAAAGAGTGTAACGGTGGAGTGAAACCTCATCTTCTATGCGCCTCTCCCACCATTTCAACTATATTTTCATATTTATTCGCGGCAAGAAACTCCTTCAAACCTCTTTTTATCATCGCGAAAATTTCAATCCCTTCACTTACCAGTGCACTACCCACTTGAAACAGGCTCGCACCGTTCTTCGCATATTCTATCACGTCCTCAGCAGAGAAGATACCACCAACTGCGATTATGGGTATTCTCAACTCCTCATACAGTGCGAAAACAACTCTTTTACCGCCAACCGCAAGCCCCTTACCGGATTTACCTCCATAGCCTGTTGGATTACCTAAAAGCGGAATGTCAAGCGTCTTATCCAGTGGTCGTGCGATTACCGTATTGATAGCCGTGATAGCATCAGCACCAGCTTTTTCCGCCGTGAGCGCCAATCCCGCAGGGTCACCCACATTGGGCGATATCTTCACTGCAACCGGAATATGTTTTGGATGGGCAACGCTGCGTATCTCCTTTATTATGCTACGAAGCAATTTAGGATTATGCTCGACCGCTGCGAACTCAGTATGCGGACATGAGGCATTATATTCGAGCATGTCTATTGGATATTCGACAGCTACCTTCGCTACTTCTCTGCATTCCTCCACGCTATTACCAAAAATGCTCAGTATCAATGGCACCATAGCATACTTCGCATCTTCTATTTCAAGCCCATAGTTCTTTATTCCTGGATTTGGAAGCCCCATCGCATTCACATAGGTATGAAGCGCTATTTCAAGAAATGTGGGATTGGGATAGCCTTCTCGCTCATCCCGTCCGACCGATTTTGTCACAACCGCGCCAGCACCTGCTCTTGCGTACCGATAAAGTAACTTCCCGGAGACTCCAAATCCCGCTGCATTCGCAATTGGATTGGGGAACCGGATTCCACAGACTTCTGTGGCTAATAACGGCTCGTACTCCGGTGTAAAATGCGACGGAGGAGTAGGAGTTGACAATAGCACAACATTTGGCTTTATTGCAACTCTTTTACCACTCTTCTCTCGTTTCCATCTGCCAAATTCCGTTCTTTTAAGCTCTTCGGCATCGAAAACCGGTCCGTCTTTACACACTCGATACCCCCCAAGGTCACATGAGCCACAAGCACCGCATCCACATTTTACTATTCGTTCCACGGAAACCTGTGTAGGTATACTTTCTCTGCTCGTAATCTCGCAAACACGCTTCATCATCAGTTCTGGACCACATGTCAATACCTGCTCAAACTTTTCTCTTGATGACAGTATCTCTTCCAATAACTCTGTAACCCGCCCTTTATAACCTCCCGAGCCATCTTCCGTTGCGATTCTTACTTCACAACCCATTCTCTCAAATTCTTCAATATACAAAAGTTCTGCATTGCTTTTCGCACCTTCTAAGAGCATAACGTGCTTATCCAAATCTGTCGCTCTTTTCGCTGCAAACCTCAACGGCGCTGCACCATAACCGCCTGCGACCATACAAATTGCAGCGCCGTGCAATGTGAAACCTCTGCCGTAGGGTCCTCTCAATCCAATCAAATCGTGCACGTGCTTTTGATGTAAGCTGTGCGTGCAATCTCCGACATCAGCAATTGCGAGTTCTAATTCTCCATCCGGCGATGCATCGGCAATAGAAATTGGTATTTCGTCTATACCCGGATTCCAGACCATTATGAATTGACCTGGCTCGCTTTCTCTGGCTATTTCGGGCGAGTGAAAACGGAATGTCTTTACTTCTTTGTTTTCCGCTTTTAGTGCTTCTATTTTGTGCAGTGTCGGGATGTTGAGTGGCATTTATCTGAGTTTTATATACCTTTCTTCAATAATACGGACTGTTTTCTCAGTCACAATTATAAAATTATTGACAAGCTTGTCAGAATAAGTCTCTAATACCCGCTGTAATACGGCAATTTTATTCTCAACAGAAAATACATCGTGATGTAATCTCTGCAACCATTTAGCAACTGCTGGACCCGTGCATTCATCAACAAGAAAACGCATGTCTAAGCCGTCTCTACTAAAGGCATAAACGTTGTATCTTCGAGTATTTCAGAAGCGTACAACAAACAGGCTAAAATATCTTCCTTTGTTAATCCCTTGTATTCCTGGAGAATTTCGTCAATAGTTGCGCCATGTGCTAATAGATTCAAAATGTACTGCACTGTTAACCGCGTGCCTCTAATGACTGTTTTTCCTACCATAACTTTAGGGTCTAACGCAATGCGCTCAAGTAATCGCTTTTGCTCCATTTTCCTCTCCTGTTATATTGTACATCATTCTATTATTTAAAGGGCAATGGCGTATAACGGCTGGGGGATATCCGAAGTTCCGAGCGAAGCGAGGAATTTAGACGGAGCGATAGCGAAGTCGGATATGCACCTGTTATATGAAGTGGCGCCTAACATAATCTCACTTAAATGGAGGTATGTCTACAGGCAAACCTACTCTCATAAAAAATCTCGCAAAAGCTTGAGACAAATGTTCTCTGTAAGGTGGTAATAAACGCAATCTTTTACTTCTCTTTTTGGCTAATTCTACAAGGAAATCAAAAGGAACACTATAAACACTGCGGAAATCAACAACTAAGTACTCTATTTTAAATCCATCTATTTCACATTTGTTTAATAAATGATACCCGGGCAAATATCCTCGCCTCAAAGACTCCTTCATTTTGGGATTTTTATAAGATGGATTTCTACTTTCAAATTCACTCAAGGGCCAGATTGGACAAACAAGCACAAGTTCAAGTTTTTTGTTGATGAGGTCGCAAGATTGACTCATAATTATTACATCATATTCAATAACATCAACGCTAACCTCATCTTCTATTGTAGAGGGGGGAATTATTAGTGGACAAGAATCTATAATATCTCCTTGAAAAAGCTCTTCGTCTTCAGCAATTTCATACCAAGGATAGTCTTTCATAGTATTAACCCCCACTTTCAAAACAAAAACTCATCGGGTTCAACCACTCTGGGTTTCCCTTTCTTGACATTTCTCACTACTACATGAATTTTATATTTCTTTTTGGGCGGCATTTTTACCACGAAATCCTGTTCTACCATCTCTAAGATGATTTCTTCCTCAGAAATAATTCTTGTAATATCTTTTCCTACTTCCTCAATTGATGATGTCTCTCTTTTTATCTCAAAATGTGGCCTAATTGAGGATAAATCTATTTCAAGTAGGTTGATAAAACTATGATAAAATGGCTTTTTAGGTCGCTCTCGTAACCACTTAGATAATAGAGTATCCCTTATGTCTGTTATATCTGTTTCCTCTATTCTCGTACTTGGACTGGAGAAGTATTGAATCGGATAGTCTAAATAAGTAACATCTTGCATGGTTAATTGATACATCATTCAAACCTCCTTAATAGTTCACCTTCTATCATCTTAAAAAACCAATCATCCGTTAATGTATGTGCTTCAACTACCCACTTGCTTATTTGGTCTTTGGATTTAGGTGCGTCTTCATCGACTGATTGAACATGGGTCTCCCATATTAAAGCATCTACATTTTTTCTTTTACCTCGAACGAATCTCAAATGAACAGCTCCTTTGGGCTTTTTAGCAGGGAAGGAAAACCTCAAATCAAAACCTAAAGGCAGATTGCTAACGCCTGTTTCTTCGAAAAGTTTTTCGTATATCTCTATGTTTATTTTTAAATTTTCCCTTAAAAAAGAAAATATATTATTTTCCTCATAGTCAAAATCAACAGAATCAATGTATCTTAGTAATAACCAATTAATCCTCAAATTACTGTCTGCTTCAGGATATGCCTCGAAAAGCACATCCAATACGTTATGTATTCTTTTTTCAAAGTCTTCCCATACATATCCCTCAGTATCATTCAAGGTGATAATTCCAGGACCTATTTGAATTAGAGGCCATTTGTCCTTGTCTTTTCGAAATCTGTGTTGAACAACATATCCTGCGATTTCATCAGGCATAGTTGCGGTAGGTAGTTGTTCATGAAAGGGATATTCATCTTTTACTCTGTCATAAATCCTGCCTATCAATATCTTATAATGCGGGTCTATCTTCATTCCCGGAGCTGGTTCTTGTAGTCCCCATCTTATCTCAAATATTGCCTCTACTAGTGGCTTATTTTTTAGCACCTTTCTTTCCACCTTTTTTATACCTCCATATCTTCTAAGGTCGCCATTTCATATAACGTTTTGCGGATAAAAGAAGTTGCCGAAGGCAATTTGGGGAAATCTTTGATTTCCCTTTTATCCGCTGTTAAGTGACCCGAAGGGCAAGGTTGCGTAGCAACCGCAGAGTGCCCAAGCCCCGCCACATATTTGTATTTTATTTCTTAAATTCTTTGTAAGATACTAACATCGAGACTGCAAATGCAATAGTCCATAAAAATAATAACCATGTTGGGATGTCTGGACCACCTATCATTTCTCCCAGTACTTTCACTAACGGATAAAATCCCAACACCACCAGCGGTAAGGCAAGTTTTTTGATTGCTTCAGACATTTTTTTCACCTTTTATAACAGTTAACTTTTTTCTTTAAATACTTTATTTTCTATTCGAGCGAAGGGTTTGAGTGAGCGATAGCGAACCACTGTTATCAGGCGAACTCCGCTTAATACACTGAAGGCTTATTGCAATTTTTATCATTTTTCACCTCCACCTTACCACAATTGATTCACGTTGAAAAAGACGAACCGCTATGTGAAGGACGAAGAAATTCAAAATCCCTAACACAAAGGCTAAAACAAGAAGCATAGTTGTGGTAAATACTATAAACCCAGTAAGCTGTACACCAAGGATTGCTAAAATTGGAAGCACAGCAATTATTGCTATATTTTGGGCTGTCTTCGGGTCATTTGCCTTTGAAGACGAGATTACACCAAGCATAAAAGCAAGAAAGGAAAACAATGGAACAAGCAGGAATAACGAGATGAACCACTGAGCATTTAATACAAATCCAAGCAGATGACTTGAACCTATCCATACAATTCCTGCAATGAAAAGTCCAGAACAAAACCAGGTAATAAGAAGCGAGGGTATGGCACCTGCAAGTGCTTTACCAAACAGAAGTTCCCAAGTCCTTACTGGAGTTGCAAGAAGTGGTTCAAGAGTTCTCTCCTGCTTTTCCTCTACTATACTGAAAGTTGCAAAGCTCACCGCTATCATTATCGGTATGAGCAGTAGGTAGAAGGGAAACAGGGCAAAGAAAAATACCTGAAACCTATCAATAAGAGATAAGGATTCCAACTCTGGAAACATAGTCAACCAGTTTTCCATTCCCTTTCCGAGCAGAGTTTTTACTAAAACCTCTGCACCAGCAAATTTCATCGTAAGGTAAATAAGAATGAGAGCTTGTGCAGTGATTATAAGTGGCAGTGAGGTGACGAACAATGCTGAATTCAAATTACTGAAAATGCATTTCCATTCTTTCCTAATAATATTGATTATCCGCTTTTTGGTTTGGGCTTTATTTTCTCTCATGCTTCATCTCCTCTTCCTCTTTGATTAGGGTCAGGTAAATTTCTTCTAATGAATGCTTCTTTTCAAACACGCTTCGAATTTTGCCCCTGCTTTCAACGATACTTCTTACAAGCTCTGGGCGATTTTTATCAAAATATCTCAATTCAATAATGAGATGCCTTCCATCTTTACTTACGTCTAATACGAAGTCAAGGCTTTTGACGGCATTGATAATCTTCTCATTAACTTCTTCTAATTCCACGATTACCTTCCTCTGGAAGAGGCGATTTCGCAGATTCTGTGGAGTATCAACGACCATGAGTCTAGTCCTGAACACCGCAATCCGATCGCATAAAAGCTCTGCCTCTTCCAAATTATGGGTTGATAGAAAAATCGTACGTCCCTCCTCTTTTAATTTCATTATGAGTTCACGCACCTCTTTAGCAGATTCCGGGTCTAAACCTGCTGTTGGTTCATCAAGAAACAATACTTCAGGTTCATGAACAAGGCACCTGGCAAGTGCAAGCCGTTGTTTCATTCCTTTAGAGAAGGTTCCCACTTTATCGTTTCTTCGTTCCCATAAGCCCATTTTTTGAAGATTCTCATCAACTTTTGAATCAGCTTCGATATCATAAAACCTTGCAAAATAAAGCATATTCTCCCTTGCGGTAAGCCTCTCATAAAACCCCGGAGTTTCGGTGAGTAAACCGATGACTTCGTGAAGTCTTTCAGCTTCCTTATCTGGGCGAATGCCTGATACTATAGCATATCCTTTTGTAGGAGCGATAATACCTGCGAGCATACGAATGGATGTTGTCTTTCCAGCACCGTTTGGACCTAAAAATCCCAGTATCTCGCCTTTGTTTACCTGAATGCATAAATCCTCAACCGCTGTGAGGTTATCGAACTTTTTCGTCAGGTTAAATGTCTCAATCATCATGCTCATGTTATATCGCCCCCCAAACAACATGCCATACTACATCAGTCCAGAAGTGGATGCTGACAGGGGCTAAAAATCCAAATTTTCTAAAGTAGTATGCGGCAAAAAGTGAAAGAATCCCATTCAGAATAATAATTTCACTCATAAGAGCAAGTGGGATTTCACTGACTGTCTTTAAACCAAAAAGAAGCATTACTGAGGGAATATGCCCAAAAGCAAATGCAAGAGCTGATAAAATTGCTATAATCCAGAAAATCTGATTCTGCCATCTCTTTCTAAGAATCACATAAGAGATAAGCCACACCCAGAACGAGATGAAGAATAGGCGAAATATCAATTCTTCACCAATGCCAGCAACAACCGAAGCAACGAGAGATGTGGGAAACGGAGGATGGGGAAGTGGTCCCAAGGTGTGAAATTGGCTTAAAGTGGCATCGGCAAAAATGAAAAATATACCGATGGCTATCCCAATAAGAGCAGGAACCAAGAACTTCTGTCTATTAGAAACTTTTGAATCCCAGATATCAGCAAAGCCAAGTTTTTGTGAAAGCTTTAGTCCAAGAAGACCTAAGCCTCCATAAAGAATGAGCATAATAGCTGCATTCACAAGAGCGAGCACAGGTTTTGGAGCTGGAAGTTTTTTTGCTGGCAAAATTGGTAAGAAAGAACCTTGGGGTAAAAAGACATTAATGGCTGCTAAGACAGCAAGGGTTATGATGAGACCAACATATATTTTAACTGATAGAGATAATTTGTCCATGGTTTCGCCTCCATTTTATGAATTCAAGTCCATATAAAATTGCCTCTTTTCCAAAGGCGGGCTTGGGCATTTCACTTAACTTGTTTATATCCGAACTGTTCGGGT
>JAODGL010000079.1 GCA_025464585.1 Methanosarcinales archaeon | reverse complement strand
CGTGTTTTGGAAAAGGCAATTGAAGATTATCTTGATGAATTGAGGCATGACGAAGCACTCCAAGATAAATTCATAATGGCTTGGTCTTCAATTGAGGATTACACGGATAAGCAGATTCTAACCAATCAAACGAGATAAAAAAATTATTTTTTCCTTGTTTGCAGCACTTTCTCCTTCGTATGTCCAAAAGCATACATCTCTTTTGTGACATACTGCACAGGTCTAATTTGCAAACAGCGCCCTCTGTACGTACCTCCATGCATATCCTACAGATTCTCACGACGAGGTCATCAACGGAACCACGCACGAGGTTTTTTATCTCCTCTTTCGCCCCCTTTGAACCCCTTTTCTTTGATGTATATTGCGATACCGCCGCCTGCGTAATCGCAAGCATTTTAGAGATTCCCTTTTGGGATAAACCTCTTTTAATCAGCTCTTCTGCGAGTGCCGCTCGTATACATAGCAATACTTCCCACATACACTATTATCTCACAGGGGAATTTCATCTTACCCAACCTCTTTATTTAGTCTGAACGCCATTAATCCTAATGCTTAGAAGAAGGAGAAAAGATAATATAATGGTTCGCGTTGGCGTTCACGTCTCGATTGCAAAGGCGATAGATAAGGCAGTGGATAGGGCAATAGAGAAAGGTTGTGATACGTTCCAGATATTCACGAGAAACCCTCGCGGGTGGAAGCTCAAGGAGCTTACAGCGATTGATGCAAAGCGATTCACTGAGAAGGTTGAACACTCCGGGATATTCCCGCCGGTAGCCCACATGCCCTACCTTCCCAATCTTGCTGCACCGACTGATGATGTTTATAAACGGTCTGTGTTATCTCTTATTGAAGAATTGAGACGGTCTGACGCTTTACATATCCCATACCTCGTCACTCACCTTGGGAGTCATCGCGGATATGGTAAAGCAACAGGTTTTCAGCGGATAGTGGACGCAATTAACACGGCATTCCGTGAAGTTGATAATGGAGTGATGCTGCTTCTGGAGAATACCGCCGGGACAAAGAACAGCATGGGCGGGACCTTTGAGGATATTCGACATATCATGAACCATATTGAGCATAAGGAACGAATAGGGGTCTGCTTTGACACCTGCCACGGCTTTGTTGCCGGCTATGATCTACGGACTGAAGAGAGCGTGAAAGCGACGATGCAGCATTTTGATGCGGTGATTGGACTTGAACATCTGAAGCTCATCCATCTCAACGATGCAAAGGCGGGTCTGAACTCGCGACTGGACCGGCATGAGCATATTGGACTCGGGTATATAGGAGAGGAAGCTTTTCGCGTAATTCTCAAAGAGGAACACATCAAGAAGTTGCCGATGATCCTTGAAACTCCTGTTGATAGCCGGAGAGGAGATAGTGAGAATATCCAGAAGGTGAGAGAACTTGCCGACTAATATTGAAATCGAAAAAGTCATGCAGATTCTTAAAGAACGGTATCAGGAGGAGGCATTGATGGATGGAACAACGAGAAAAGACCCTTTTCTAACCCTGATTTCATGCATTTTGAGTCTTAGGACCAAAGATGAAGTAACTGCCAGAGCTTCAGAGCGGTTGTTTGCACGGGCAAAAACGCCTGCTGAGATGTTAAACCTAAAAAAGGAAGAGATAGCGGCTGCAATCTATCCCGTTGGATTCTACAAGAGGAAAGCTGAGCAAATCATTGCAATCTGTCGTGCACTCGTCGATAAGTACGATTCACGTGTCCCGGACGAGATAGACGAGCTTTTGAAACTCCGTGGTGTTGGTAGAAAGACCGCAAATATCGTTATCACTATGGCGTATAATAAACCCGGTGTCGCAGTTGATACACACGTCCATCGTATATCCAACCGCCTGGGACTCGTATCAACCAGAACTCCGAATCAGACAGAATTTGCTCTACGAAAAACACTTCCAAAGCGCTACTGGATCGTCTTTAATGACCTTCTCGTTATGCATGGCAAAGCTATATGCACGCCTGTCAGCCCGAAGTGCAGCATCTGCCCGATTGCTGCGTATTGCAAACGGATTGGCGTTACTCGTTATAGATGAGATATTCTTAAAGTTTTTTAATGGTTAAAAAGAAATAAGAAAGTACCCAGAAAGAAGTCCCGTGGTGTAGCGGTCAAGCATACCGGCCCTTGGAGCCAGTGACGGGGGTTCGAATCCTCCCGGGACTATTTAAGCACATCTAACATTGCAACTCTTTCCAACACCAGCATCTTTAACTTTGACTCGCCCACTGCCTTTAGCTCAGCCTCTGTTATCTCAAAGAACTTCTTTATTTTCTCTTTTTTGTTCTCGTTGTATTCCAACCCCAACTCTGAGATTGACTCTTCTTGTAGCCCTATTTTCCCCTTTACTTCCTCAGCAACCATTTCCAAATCTTTTTCGCCCTGTGCTCGTGCAGCAGTATCAACAATAACGATTGCAACTCTTTCCTTGCGTGCTGACGCAGAAATGCCCATTGCCAATGCTCTTTCAATCTGCCTTTTTCCTGCGGCATATAAAAGAATCTCCAACCCCAAATCGCTTGTTATACTCCTTTCCCGCTTCACAGCTCTTAGTGCTTTTTTCACTGCGGATATTATATGCTCTTCTCCTGCTATCAGCTCCGCATCCATAGCTTGTATTGTCACGTCGTTTTCATACGCGATATTTTTCAGTGAGGAAAGAAAATCATCCACATTTGATATGCCCACTTTGCCTACGATTATTTTGCAGTTTAATCCCTGCTCTTGTTTTTGGTTATTAAACATTTTACTATTTTTAATTAATCTAATAACATAAGAATTCGGACTTGAAAGTATTTATATACCAATGGGGTTAGTATTTTATCATGGAAAAAATACCCGGTTGGATAGAACGGCTGCTCCTGCCCAAATTGAATGAAATAAGTGGAGAAATAAAAGCCCTGGAAGCAAAAATCGAAAGCGTAGACAATAAAGTGGATGTTCGCATAGATAGCCTCAGAAAAGAGATGCTATCAAAGTTCGATTCGGTGGATGTTAAGTTAAAGTCGACGGATGCTAAGATTGAAAGCCTTAGAAATGAGATGATTTCCAAGTTCGATGCAGTAGATTTCAGATTTGACTCGCTTGAATCAAAGCTCCCGGTGATGGAGAAGATGGCGGAGTTTGAAGCCAGGCTTGCAGAACTCGAGCGGAAGTTAGCCTCTGCATGATGAAAAATGCAATTCATCCCTTTTATTCATCCGAAGAAGCAAGACAGAAAGAAGCGAGTAGCGCATCCAGTTGTATCCGCTCGTTTGCACCCTCGGTAATCCTGTAATCTGCTTCCCCTATTCGATTCATCAATTCAACCTTCTTCCGTGCCGGAATATCCATGTTTATCACAAGCCGATGCATCTGCGCCAATATTTCGTCACCAGAAATCCCTTTATCCATCAGCTCCTCCAATTTGTCCAGCGCATCAAAGAATTTACCATCCAGCGCTCTTTTTATCAACTCTTTTATCTCCTCTGGTCTTGCGGTTGCTGTTATCTCGTAGATCATCTCAGGCTTTATCTCACTGCTCAGTACCGCAGCACTTTGCAATGCGTTTACTGCTCTTCGCATATCGCCCATCGAAACATAGTTTATTGCTTCTATGGCTTCTTCTGTCAACTTCAAGCCCTCCATATCCGCTATATACTTTATACGAGATGCGATTGCATCGTAAGATAGTAATTTGAATCTGTACACTGAACATCTTGATTGTATGGGTTCTATTATTTTGGATGAGTAGTTACAACTAAGTATAAACCGACAGGTACCCGAATACCGTTCCATTGTCCTTCTCAGTGCAGACTGTGCTGCATCAGTCAACGCATCTGCCTCGTCGAGGAAGATGATTTTGAATGCAGCATTACCAATGGGCATGGTTCTTGCGAAGTTCTTTATCTGGTTGCGAACCACTTCTATCCCCCTTTCGTCACTGTTATGTAAAAGTATAGGAGCTGTTCCACCCCAGAACATTTCAGCCCCTGGAACAGCGAGATCATAGACGAAGTCATCATACTCTTTTGTCTCTATTTTTTTCACCAACACCACAGAAAGGGGTGAATTCAATAACTTACTCAGCTTCTTTATCTCTTCTTCTGCCTTCTCCTCTTTTATCTCACTGAGAATTTCTTTCACAATTCTCTTTGATACTCTCTTGCTTTTCTTGTGATAGAGCTGATGTCGTAGGGTATACCTCCACCTCAGATTTATTTTCTTGCTTATTCGGTCTAAAAGACAAATTACTGTCCCTGCAGGCAAAAACTCGGACTTTATATATGAATAAGACGGTAGTTTCCAGACAACTCTTGCTTCTTCCTCAAAGCAGGAGGTATTTAAGCCTGAAATCCGCCCCAGCCAGCTAATATCAATTAGATTTTCCTTTGAGCGGGAAGAATACCTTAAATATTCACCCCACTCTCCCATTCCATCATTCATGTATCCCTTCAGAAATTCTAATCTATAAGGAAGGGGAGAATTGTAGATAAAAGAAGGTGTCCTTTTTGTAGTGGCATCGTATTTATAGCCATCGTAAAAATTATCTCTGATGAATTTAGCCAATTGAGTATTAAAAGTTCGTATTTGAATCGAACTTCCTTTATTTCGATTAAATCCTGAATATCCTATCTTTAAACTGCTCTTTAAACCAAATTTTTCATCTAATATCCTTTGCGCTCTTTCTACTGCTTTTATCTCTTGAGGGTACCCGAATGTAAATACCAGACCACCGCTGGTATTTCCTCTAAAACTTAAGCATCCTTCAGCTAAGTAAGCACCGAAGAGCCAAGCCAGATCTTCTTCTATATTCATGTCCTTTAAGATATTCCCGACTTTAGGATTTCTAACCATGACACCCTTCAAATCAATGTATAATTGTGGTTTATATCTTCTTATCTCCAATAATTTGTCCTCGTTTTCTATAGCAGAGGTAAATGTAATTAATAAATCGCCTTCTTTTAATTCGGAGGTCTTTTTTGAAATTAAATCCCCCTCTTTATCCATAACTATTACGGAATGATTTAAGCTTGTTTTCACCTCACCGCCTTCATATTTTATTTCCGCTATCTTTTCTACTTTATGTCGTGAAATCAAGCTCACTGGCATGAATTTCACTTGATAGTCTTTATCCACAGAAAGAATCTCTAACTCCGACAACTTTACATATCTCTCATCCTCTTTGAAGCTTCTTTTTGCTAATTCACCAAAATTTGTTCGTTTTATCTCCCCTTTCTCTCTAATTAGAATGGGTGTTTCAGGAGTTACACTCGCATTCAACTCAGTAAAGTTCTCTGCCCATGTATCGCCATAGAGTTCGCGCGCCATAGCAACGGCAGCGGCTGTTTTACCCACCCCCGCAGGTCCGGAAAAGATGAGGTGAGGTAAGTTTCTTCTCTTAACATAAGACTGCAGATTCTTTATTATGGCGTTCTGTCCTGCCACATCTTCCAGCTTCTTCGGTCTGTATTTCTCAGTCCATATCTCTTCTCTTTCCATTGGTTGAAATAAAAAGAGATAAGCAAATAATATAAAACACAACAAAAGATATTATGGATATAAATCTGATTTCTGGCGTGCCGTTGGTGAAGGCATTTATCATGCTATTCGTGATAATGGACCCTTCGGGTAATATTCCAGTGTTTATGGCGTTAACGAAAGGTATGAGTGAAAGCGGAAGGAAAAAGGAGCTTAATTATGCGGTTTTGGTTGCTACGATTCTCCTCCTCTTGTTTGCCTTCCTGGGAAAGATTATTCTATATGTGCTCGGCATAACCACTTATAGCTTTATGATAGCGGGCGGCATTCTCCTTTTGTTCTTCTCCCTTGACCTTTTAAGAGGTGAGCACAAATATGTAGCCAGCGGCGAATCAGGAGCGGGAGTAGGAGCAGTTCCGTTGGGAACTCCTTTGCTCGCCGGTCCAGGTGCTATAACGGCGGTCATGGTGATAATACAATCCTGGGGTGCTTTTGTGGTTCTTTTTGCTATTTTCGCTGCGGTCATCGCAACAAGGCTGGTATTGGGGCAATCAGAAAGGATATATCAGATATTGGGAAAAGTAGGGTCGGAAGTGTTAAGCCGTGTAATGGGGATAATAGTGGCGGCAATCGCGATAGAGTTTATTGCGGGAGGTATAATGGGAATGATATAATTTTTACCTTATAGTCCAAGCAATTGCTTATTCCCAATATTCACGTTCTTCAGATGTCTTTTCGCTGCATCATAGCATCTTTGCACCTCTTCTCTCGGCGTTATTGGCATGTCTCGCATGTAGAAATCAGGATGAAATACAAGGAGTGAATAAGGTATTTCTGGGTTAATGCCCGCGATGAAACGAGCAATATCTTCCACCTCCTTCGCATCAACATAGAAAGGCACAAGCAATGTAGTAGCAGTGAGAACAGGGGGGTGGGAGCCGTCAAAGAACTCTTCTGCTATCAGCTCAAAGTTTTCGTACGCTCTCTTGTTTGGAACACCGCTAAGCGCGATACTCAAGTCGGGTTCAAATGCTTTAAGGTCGAACTTTACGATTCCACCACTTCTACGAGAAATCTCTGCTGCGTGCCTCACCAAATTCCTGTTGCCACACCCGTTCCATTCCCAGCATATCCTCACCCTTTTATTCTCTAAAATCCGCTCTGAAGCACGTATTGCAAAAGGAAGTTGTGGCTCCGGGCTTCCACCAAAGAAGCACACGCAATATGCATTTTCTTTCCGCAACACCTGAGAAACAAAATCTTTTACGCTTACAGCCTTAGCAATTCCCAAATCCTTATGCGATGCATTCTGACAGAAAACACAATCGAAATTACAGCCATAGAAGAATACCGCGATGTTCACTTTTGTGCATTGCGAAGACCCGGGGCAGAACCAGGCGGCGCAGCAGTTTGTTGGCAGTGGGTCTATATATGCATACATCAGTGCATGCTCATGAGGCGCTAAAGACCTTAATTTCCCATTTACGTTCTCTTTTAGCCCACAATAGCTTCTTTCGCGAGCTTTCATCACGCACTCATTCGAGCAAAGCTCGCATTTTATCCCGCCTTCGCTCTTCGGGGGTTCTGCTGGGAGTCCATATCTCTCTCTTATCCGCTTATGTGCTTCTTTTGCGTAACGGATTGCATCTCCTCCGCGTATGCAATCAACGCAAACACGTAATAACTCTGATGCTTTTCCCTTTCCACAAATTACGCAGTTTTGCATTACTTATCTTCCACCCCTCGGCTCGTGATAAAAAACTCGCATGCTATGTCTTCAGGCATAGACCGGTGCTTCTTTAAGGTAGCTATTCTTTTACCACGCCCTTCTGACGTCTTCTCAAGCTGCACGATTACCTTGGATAAGTGTTCGAGAGCATATCCCCCGGAAGGGCGTAAATTTCCATCCTCAATATCCATATACACCTGATTTGTTATTATGACTGCGAGGTCATACTTACGAGCAATTTCCAAAAGATGCATTATTTGGTTCGCCAATACTCGCCTCAGATATATGCTTCTTTCATCGTCCAGCTCCAATCGGTAGAAGAGAGTGGCTGAGTCGAGGATTACGAGTGCAACTCCATTTTCCTTTATTACATCCTCAATCTCGTTTATGCATGACGTTTGCTGCTCGAAACTATGTGGCTCGTAGATTATAATCCTTCGTGCTATGCTTTCTACATCTTCTGAGTTAGCACTGGCAATTTGTAGGAATCTTTCCGGAGAAAATCCTTCACTGTCTATAAAAATCACCTTCTTCCCTTTTATCGCACATTCTACCGCCGCCTGGAGGCATACATTGGTTTTTCCACTGCCTGCCTCTCCGTATAGTTGGGTAACAGTTCCAGATTCGAAGCCTCCTCCTAACAGCTCGTCTATGCTCTTGCATCCGGTACTATATTTCGTGGGAAGTTGCATAACAAACTTTCTTTTTGAATACTCTATTTTTATCCTACACCATTCTATACTAAAAACATGTTCCTCGAATTAGAAAAAGAAGTTGAGCAAGTGTTGAAGAGAGCATTGGAAAAAGCTTCTTATGAGTATGAGGAGTTGGAAACAGGATTAGATTTAGAAGAGAGCGAGCATGCAGATATTGCATCCCGAGTTGCTTTCTCATTGGCTCGTGCTTACAAACAGCCACCGGAAATCGTCGCTACGGAGATCGTAAACCACCTCGAGATACCTGCTGAATACACATTGATCTCAAATGCAGTTGCTGCCGGTCCTTATATCAACTTCTATGTGAACGATCTCTTCCTGCATAAGACCTTGCGCAGGATAAAGGAAGGAATAGAGCCCGCAAAGAAGAAAGATAAGATTATAATCGAGCATACTTCTGCTAATCCTGATGGTCCTCTCCATATAGGGCATCTCAGAAACGCTATTATTGGTGATGTTCTGGTGCGAGTATTAAAGCGTGCAGGTTACGACGTGGAAACGCATTTCTATTTGAATGATATGGGAAGGCAGATAGGGGTAGTGGTGTGGGGTGCGGAAAGAATCGCTTTAGCCGAGGATAAAAAAGCTGACCATGCCGTTGCTGACGTTTACATCGCTGCAAACAGGATGATAGAGGAGAATAGTGCATTTTTGAAGGATGTGGAAGCATTGATGAGGAAATACGAGGCAGGCGATGAAGCCGTGGTGAAGAGATATGAAGCAGTGGTGAAGAAATGCCTTTCGGGAATCCAGGCATCCCTGCAACGGTTAAATATTCTGCATGATTTATTCGTTTGGGAAAGTGAATTTGTGAGAAGAGGTGCAGTGAAAGAAGTAATAGAAGAGTTAAAGCAAAAGGGGAAGATAAAATTCGACAGTTCGGGTTCTGCTCTTTTACTGCAACTGGAGGGAATAGAAAAGGAATTGGTAATACAGAGGACAGATGGAACTTCGCTTTATACCGCGAGAGACCTCGCTTATCACAGATGGAAAAGCAATAGATGTGACAGGGTGATAGATGTGTTTGGGAAAGACCACGAGTTGGTCTCACAGCAATTGGCGAAAGCGCTTCAAATATTGGGAGTGAAAGTGCCGGAATTTGTTATCTTCGAGTTTGTCTCGCTGCCAACCGGTTCTTTATCCACGCGTGCCGGTAGATATATCTCCGCGGATGAGTTGATGGAAAAAATCGAAGAGAGGGCGTATAAAGAAGTGAAAAAGAGGAGGGGAGATTTGGATGAAGATAAGAAGCGCGAAATTGCAAGAAAAGTAGGAATAGGTGCATTGCGGTATGACATGGTGAAAGTATCGCCGGATAAGCATATAGTGTTTGATTTCAAAGATGCACTCGATATAGAGAAGAAAGGCGCTCCGTTTATTCAATATTCGCATGCACGTGCTTGCAGCATATTAAGGGCTGCGGAGGAACAGGGTTTCTCCACGGTGGATTACGAGGCAGCTCTGCTCAAGGAGGATAGTGAAAAGGAGCTAATAATAAAGTTATCCAAGTTCTGGTATATTGTGGAGCGAACATCTTCAGAGTTGAAGCCGCATCTGGTCGCTAAATACGCAAGAGAGCTCGCTGAACGTTTCAACTTGTTTTATAAAGATTGCCCGGTGTTGAATGCCGATGAGGAGCTAAGAAAAGCGAGGTTGGTTCTCGTGGAATGTGCAAAAATAGTTCTAAGTGATACCCTGGATGTGCTGGGCATAGAAGCACCGGAAGAGATGTAATGATTTTTTTCAGAACGTTGTTACTTTTTCAACGCGCATCAGGGGATAATCAAGCTCCTCTTCGTATTTCACCCTCGCATGCACTTCCACGTTCTCATACAAAACAACCACTTTTACGTCCAGCATTTCGCCACTTAACTCACAATACTTGAATTTATTCTCGAACTCGCACTTTCTCACCTTTTCTCTATCAATCTTCACTTCTACCGAGCTCACCCAGGGTTGAAGCGATACACTTCTTTCTATCGCCGTCTCTAATTTTTCCACTGTTTCTATGCTCACGGGCGTGCCTGTGAACTGATGGTATAGAGCACCTAATTTGATGCCGGCTTCGAATAATGCCCGGTCCCTATCCGATATTTCCTCTTTCTCATTTTGCATTTTGTGCTTTTGCGTATGTCCGTCACATAGAAAAAAGAAAGTAGTTTATGGTAAGTTAAAGTTATTTTTCTGAAAGGATTTTAAATTAAATAGAAAAGCTTTTATAAGGAGATTGTTAAAAACAGAAGTTATAACACATGCATATCTGGCTATGGTGCTTCGCACCTCCGTCCAAATTCGCCCTATCGGGCGAACTTCAGATATGCTGGAAACGTTATCGGAAATTGCTTTTAATTTGAGAATTATAAAATAAAATTGGTGGGATGGAAAAATGGAAGTAAAAGAATTAATCGCCAAAGAGATAGAAAATGTTCCTGAGCCCTATTTCATGGAGATACTGGATTTTATCCGATTTTTAGAGACTAAGGCTTTGGAACAAAAGATGGAACTTGCATTAGCAAGTGAAGCGTCTCTTAAAAAAGATTGGCTGAAGCCTGAGGAGAGACAGATACGCCGTTTCAATTAATGAGAATGATTTTGAAACTGGGACGCTTAGGCGAAGAAGTAATAGTAGATAAACATGATGACGGATAAATCAGCTGAAAAAATAAAAGGAATTCTTAAAAAGCAAGGGATGTTAAAGGACTTATAGGAGAAAGAGGAATGATTACGGCGCAAACAGGGAACTTATCTTCTCCACTTCCTTCGCCTTCGCAAAGATGGTGATGTGGTCATGTGTTTCGATGACTGTATCGCCTTTTGGCAGTATTATATCTCCGTTTCGTTCTATCGCTACGATTATCCCATCCTTTATACGCAACTTTGATAGCTTCTGCCCCGCAACACGCGATTTATCAGAGACAACAACCTCGAATATCTCCGCTTTTCCTCCACTTACCGTAAGAAAATCTTTTATTTTCGGGCGTTTCACCGAAAAATAGAGGTGACTCGCAACGGTCATGTCAGGATTTTCAAACAGAAAGATGTCCGCTTCCTTGAACATCTCCACGTGCTCTTCCTGATTCACCACGGCAACGGTTCTTTTTGTGCCCAACCCTTTTGCCGTTAGGCACATCATCAAATTAGCAGCATCGTCCGAAGTGGTAGCGATGAGTGCATTTGCTCTGCTCGCTTCTGCCTCTTCCAGGGTTGACTTCTCTGTTGCATCCCCGACAATCGTTAAAACATCGTATTTGCTCGCTATCTCCCGGCATCTCTTCTCATCCTGGTCTATGACAACCACATCATTCTTGTTCCTCGTGGCAATGTCCACCAGATTTCTTCCTATTCCCCCTAATCCCACTATTATCAGATACATTTTACCTCTCTCTTCTTAACTGTTCACGAATCCAGAGCTTTTCGCTCATCTTTTCTATCTCTTTCATCCCTTCCCCGCCAACCGAATAAATTGCTTCATGGTATATCTTGTTAACATATCAAATCAAACATATCCCTTTAAAGTTAACGTTATCTTTCCAACATGTCTGTTGAGTTCCATAAGTTTAAAATGAACTCGCTGGAAATCTCTCGCGGCGGAGACTCTGGACTTTCTGGACAGGTGCGCACAAAGAATTCACTCACAGCAGGAGTCCATTCTCGAGCTCTGGCGAGCGAAGAAAAGACCTTCTCCTTGATCTCTTCTCTTTCGCTTATCGAATCACAATAATGGTCAATAAACGCCTCGATTATTCTCCTCTGGTCTCTACCAGGGAGTTTTTTTATTGTATCCTCGTAGAATCCAACGTTCAAATGAGCCAGGAGCTCAAAAACGGGAATGCCAACCGACAAGGAGATGTTCTCCCTCAGGAACCTTACCTTTGTCATCAGCTCTTTATAAGTAAGTTTAAAGCATTCCTGGCATCTTCTCAGAATCTCACGTTCACCACCAAAGAAGACGTCTATATCTCTAAATCTCAAGCCCTCTTCACTAAACAGCGCCATGTTCTCTTTTATCGCAGGAATCTCATCCCGGTATATCGCATGTTCATAGTCTATCAGGTTACCACGAGCGTCTATATTTCCAGGATGAGTAAAGCAATGGTAAATTCCAAGCTCATGAGCTGTTCTCAACGTGCTACCCAATCTCTTCATGGCATTGGAGAGTAGCTCGACATGGTCAATCCCTTCCATTATGGCGAATTGACGGACTATTTGAAAAAGGTCAAGCCTGATAAATGGGATGTAATCTTCACCCCATCTTTTGAGAACACCGTAATGAATAATTTCACCACCATAAAATTTTCCGTTTTCAAGTTTCTTCTCCTCTTCCGCGGTTAGAGGTCTCACGTCTATCTTTGTCCCTCTTTTAAGTAGTAATGCGATTCCAACATCGTGATACTCAGCCTTGACGTTTCCTCCTCTACTGGCAATATCGTTTAGTGCTCTTGCCTCTCTCTTACCATGCTTCTTTAAAAGCAATCCCCGTGGTTGACCACTTGCAGGCACTATTTCATCGCTGTATGGCAAGGTAAGACCCTTATATTCAGTGAGTTTGTTATCCTCAACAACGAAGTAAGCCCGTTGGCTGTGGGATTCAAAAGCGTGCTTCTGTAACAGTCTTCTCTGGACTTCCTCAGGAAGATAATCAGCATGTGAATATGCTATTTTTGTATCTGGGTCGAAATAGACCATCCATTGCGCTAATGGTCTTACTTGCTGCCACTCTGTCATCAGATGTCCGTACAAAATGTCTTCTTCTTCTCCTAAAGGCTGCTTTCGTTTCACTTCTTCTTCATTCATCGGACTCTGCTGCCTGCGGGCACTTCCGTATCGGGATGCAATAAAATCGGTTTCCCGCTAACATCCACGGCTAAAATCATTCCCCGACTTTCAACGCCCATAAGCTTTGCAGGCTTCAGATTATTTACCATTTTATCACCTCCTGAACCTGGTTTTGAGCGTATTCTCTCAATTTCTTCAGATGATACCCGGAATATATCGCACCAAGCGGGTTATGAGCGAGAACGCGGTCTTTTACCGCAATTGTAGTTACCGGCGCCTCAGAGTATTTTGTAAACAGTATGTCATGCCCTATACATAATCCTAAGATGATGTTCAAGTCCGTCTTTTCCGTGTTTAAGGTTATCGCTTGCCCTATTGGATTGCACATCGCCTCTACTTCTGCACCCTCGTGGAGAGGTTCTAACTCGAAATATGATTTGTCAATCCCACATACCTTACAGCAGACAGAAGACACAGCGAAGTACTGAGATAGAATATCACAGATTATCTTCGCCTCTTTTTCCAGTCCTATGCAGAACGCAACGCCTAATTTCTTGTAGCCCATCTCTTTCGCATATAAAATCAGCTCCTCTATGCGGTTTTTCTTCATGTAATACCTTGATTCAATGTGTGCAGAAACTCTAAGCGACTTAAGAACTTCGGCATCGGCTTTGTATGCTTCTTTGGCATCCTCTGCAATTTCAGTGCAGTCTTTGCCTTTATAGCACACTTTTCCTTTGCAGCTCGCACAGTTCATTAATTTCTCTTCTCCTATGGTGATCCAGTTTAGGAAAAGTACTTGTAATGTAAGTAATTGTAATATAAAATAATAGAAGGGAAAAAAACACGAGCTAAAAATCCGTAAGCCGTTTTTGTTTTAATATCTTGCTTAGCACTTCAAAAT
>JAODGL010000197.1 GCA_025464585.1 Methanosarcinales archaeon | reverse complement strand
GTGAGCTTGAGCTCATAGCCTTATACCGGATTTGTATTTGTTGGTGAGAAAAGAGCAAAAGAAAAAGAGGAAATGGCATGCATTGAAAGAAAAGCCGCTCTCAATAGCTCGCCTAACAAAGCGTATCCGGCTTCTGTGCTACGCACCTCCGCCCAAATCCTGCTCCATAGGACTTCAGATACGCTCAAAACGTTATACGCCATGCCAAGAGGTAGATGAGAAGAAAAATGAGAATATACCTGGACACTTCGGTAATTTCAGCACTATTTGATGAGAGGGATCTTGAGAGAAAAAAGCTTACAGAAGCTTTCTTCAAAGAGATATAGGACTTTGAGACTTTTATCTCCGAAATCACAGTTGCTGAGATTGAACGTACTCCCGACATGGAACTCCGAAGCAAAATGAAGAATACAGTATCACGATTTTCGGTGCTCACCTTGACTGATAACGTTGAATGGTTAGCGAACGAGCTAAAATGAGGTGAAAATATGGCATCGCTGTCTCTAATATGGCGTTGGATATGTTTGTGATTTGGTGCTTGTGATTTGGAATTTCCCCCTCATCTATTGAGGATTTTCTGCTTAGCTATACCCTTTTATACCACTTAACCACCCAGAAAATAGCGAAAGAAATAATCAGCGTCAATGCCACCCACACGATTCTCATTTTTTGTGCTCCTCCTTCGCTTCCTTCCCTTTCTCCTTTCACCGGCACGTTCCAATCGTGGAAGAAAACGTGCTCGTAAAACGAAGCTATCTCCTCGTTCTCTAATATTACCCCTGCTTCCCGATTATAAATGGAATTTGCATTCCAGTTCAGCGATGTTATAAGCACTTTTTCACCATCCACGATCAATCCCTTGTTGTGTATTTTACTAAGCCCTAACGAGTCCAAATCAGCTAATTTCGCTTCCAATTCCAGATTCTCTCTGCTCGCTACTTCATTCATCCATGCTATTGCTTCATCATTGTCATTCCAATTATTCAGATTGTAATCTCTGGAGTCCAGCAGCACTTTTACTTCGCATCCTCTTCTCGCAGCTTCTATCAGAGCAGCAATAAAGGGGTTAGCTTCATCACCCCAGAATCTTCCGGTTGAGAACTGCTGTACAAAAACACTTTCTTCTGCGCTGTTTATCATACCCAATATTGACGTCATAGCGGTATCTGGTGCTAAAACAGGAGTCAGCGTAAAATTACAATATAATGTGAGTGGCTCAAAAGCAGGTGCATAAGAGCCTTCTGGTATCTCCCTCGTCATGACTTTTGTATTTAAACTTAAATTTAAACCCTTTATGTCTGTTAAAAGCTCTTTACCGCGGTAGAAATCATCAAAAAATACCTCTTTGAAGTATCCAGCCACTCGTTCGTCTTTTATCACGATGCCCCAGCCACGATTACCAGAAGAGTTATCACAGGGTATTCCAGTATTCTTCCAGTTTTCGGTCATTACTATCGCTGTTTCATTGTCAATGACCGCGTATTTTGCATGATTTATGAACGTGTCTTCAGAGAACCGAACTGCTCCTCCTCTTTCTTTTATCTCCTTCGCAATGTACAACTCTTCATCTTTAATTCCACCAACAGGATTGCCTTCGAGCAGCAAAGACACGTTCACTCCTCTATTCAAAGCATCCAGAACCACGTCCATGAGGTAAGGGCTCTCAAACTGGTACAGATTGACGTACAAAGAGGACGATGCATTGTCCATTTCGCGTTGCAGAACGGAAAAACTGCAATCTGGCGATACAAAAGCGGTAGCAAAGCCATAGAAGGAAATTCTCTCGGGTACGTGATAAGAAGCGCCAAAAGGAAGAAGAAGCCAGTCGTTACACTGATTTGTATCCCGGTCTTTTCGTTTGTAAATCATTCCTTCTCCTGGCTTTCTTAAAGGCTCATCTCGCCAGCCCGCTCCTTTGTAAGAGGAATCCCCGTATATCACGACATCCACTTCTCTTCCGCTCTTATCTTGTAATATCACTTCATCACCGCGGTTGCGTAATGCAAATCTTCCTTCTGTTTGTATTTGACCGACTTCGTTTTCGATACTCATTTGCCCTACGAACACCGAAGCGTTTCTTGTGACATAGATTGTCTCGCCCGGTGCAAGACTAAGCGGAGGGAATATGATTTTTCCCTCGTTATCTGTTATGCTCCAGCCTCCGGTATTTACGGAATGAGCGCAGGGATTGGTTATTGCAACGTATTCATCTAACTCGTTTTTCGTGACAGTGTTTGGGTAAATTTCGGTTATTAGCAAGCTCGTTGACGCAATGTTATCAGAATAAGCAAAGACTCCGTGTGTTAGGGTTAGAAGTGAAGCAAGTATAAAAATGGTCATGAAGCATTTAAATTTAAATGCCCTTTTTTCTCTCATTTCTTTACCAAAGCGTTTTTCTAGTTCTTGTTCTTCAATTGCTTTTAACCCCAATACATTAAATGTGGGTTTTGTTATTGGGTGCGGACCCGATTCTTCTTTTGACTGTGGTTTCTTGCAGCCAATTTATAATAAGAAGTAATATTAAAATAAAATATCTGTGATAAGAAGAGAGAGGTAAAACAATTGAAAAGAGAAGCGATAACCGTGCGAGACCTCAGTTACACGTATTCGGATGGCACAAGAGCGTTGGAAGACGTGAATATGGCTGTGTATGAGGGAGAGAGAGTTGCGATAGTTGGACCGAACGGGGCAGGGAAAACGACTTTTTTGTTGCACCTTAACGGAATTCTGCGAGGTAGTGATGGAGAAGTGGAAGTATTTGGTAAGTGCGTGGATAAGGCGAAAAGAGAAGATATAATAAGAGAAGTAGGAATTGTTTTTCAAGACCCGGATGACCAATTGTTCATGCCTACGCTTTTCGATGACCTCGCTTTTGGTCCTATGAATCTGGGATTAAAAGAGGAAGAAGTTCGTGAGAGAGTTAAAAAGGCTCTTTTGGCACTCAGACTTTCAGGCTATGAAAACAGATGTCCTCATCATCTCAGTTATGGCGAGAAGAAGAAAGCAGCATTGGCGGCGGTCATGTCTATGGAGCCTGAGGTATTGGTGCTTGACGAGCCCACTGCTAATCTTGATCCAAGGAGCAGGGCAGAATTGGTAGGAATTGTAAAGGATTTGAACGAACGGGATGGGATTACCATTGTGATCGCCACACATGACGTAAATGCTGTTCCTGAGCTTGCAGACCGGGTATACGTCCTGAATAAGAAGATAATTGCAGAAGGCACGTCACAGAAGATATTTTCGGATTTTGAATTGTTAAAGGAGAATAATCTGGAAGTTCCTGAGGTGTTCAAGCTGTTTGAAGTGTTAAGGTGTTTTGGCTATAATTGCGAAGAGCTGCCTCTGTCAATAGACGAGGCGATTGAGCACCTGACGAGGACGGTGGAGGTGAATGGAGGACACATTCATCTGCATATCCACGAGCACACGCATGAGGAGGTGAATAAATTGAGAAGTAAGTATGGGCACCATTAAAATCTGTCCTTCGCTTGTCATTTTTTCATCATGGACGGACTCGGCGGGATTCGAACCCGCGATCCCCGGCTTAGAAGGCCGGTGCTTTATCCAAGCTAAGCCACGAGCCCTTTTTTTCTCAAATAGCGCTGAAATTAGCGAAGTGCCCAGATATACCTCCATCTTTCTTCTCATCTTTATCTACCGTTATAGTACAAGTTTATATATCATTATAATTATAAAAAACTATATTGAGGGGTGCATAATCATGGAAGCTACATCTGTTATCCTGCCACAAAAGCTTGGGTTGAAGCTAAGAAAAAAGGCAGAGGAAATAGGATACCTGCCCGAAGAGATTGCGGTAAAGAGGATTGGAGCAATGAGAGGACTGAAGTTGGAGCAGCATGGAAGTTTATGGGACTTCATAAGCAGGCTTTCAAGAGAGAGTCGAGATAAAGAGATTGTTAGACTTTTTACTGTTGCGAATGGCTTACATAGAAATTTTATGAAGCACAAATGAATAAAGAAGCGGTAGAAATTGTTGCAGCAGATATCGAGAAGTTAATTGATAAGTTGAAGAGCAAAAAGATAAAAGCAAGCTGGAACGGTTACGTAGACTAAAAATGGAAGAAGAATTGTTAATGATTCCGGGACCGGTGCCGGTATTACCACGCATTTTGAGTACGATGTCAAAGCCGATGATATACCACCGTGGAGACGAATTTGGAGCGATGTACGAAGAGGTAGTGGAATCGCTTAAGGACATATTTCAAACGAGGAACGACCTCTTTGTGCTAAGTGGCTCGGGAACATGTGCAATGGAAGCCGCAATAGGAAATCTTCTTGGTAATGAATCAGGAATAGTGTGCATAGCAAATGGCAAATTTGGTGAGCGGTTTAAAGAAATCGCTGATAAGTATAAAGCAGACGCAGTTACACCTGTGAATGTCGAATGGGGGAGTTCAATAGAATTAGAAGCGGTAAAGGAAGCGTTGGAAAACTGTGCTAATCCTAAAGTAATTACTATGGTGCATAATGAAACGTCCACTGGTATTCTCAACCCTGCGAAGGAAGTGGGAAAACTTGCGAGCAAGCATGATGCTGTTTTCGTGCTCGATTGCATAACCTCCATAGGTGGTGATGAGGTCCCGGTGGATGAGCTTGGTGCAGATATAGCCATTGTGGGCTCGCAAAAATGTCTGGGTGCGCCACCCGGGCTGTCCGCAATCTCAGTTAGCGAGCACGCGTGGGATTTGATGCGTGATAACAAAAAAAGACCCTATTACATGGACCTTATTGCGTATAAGAAGAATTTAGAGAAGAAACAAACGCCCTACACGCCTGCTTTGCCTCTTTTTTTCGCACTCAAAGAAGCTTTAGCAGTGATAAAAGAGGAGGGCATGGAGAAAAGGATAGAAAGGCACAGGATGCTGGCAAAGATAGTTCGAGATGCGGTTACTAACCTGGAACTCAGCTTATTCCCGCGATTAAACGAAATAAGCGATTATTCTAATACCGTCACTGCGATTAACATTCCTTTTGCTAACGGTATCACGGATGAGCAACTCAGGGGAGGTATGAGAAAGAGAGGTGTAATAGTTGCAGGGGGTCAGGGTAAACTGAAGGGTAAGATATTCAGGATAGCCACGATGGGGAATATAACAGAGAAGGAAGTGTTGAGAACTGTCGAGGCGTTGGAAGAAGTGCTGATAGAAAATAACTTTACATTTTCAGATTAACCGCAGAGTTCACGGAGAATAGCGGTTTAGAGGGTTAGCGGTTTGGCGGTTTGCGAGCTGAACCGCTAACCAATAAGTAGTATCTTTCCACCATTAGTTTGTACAGTTCATCAAAGAAATCCTTCATGGCTAAATCTTCAAACGTATAAAGCTGAGCAAATTTCTCGCTAACCAGCCCTTCACTCAGAAATACTTGAAGAGTATCCATAACTTCCGGAGGGTCGCTTTCAAAGTCAACAATCAACAGGCATACTTTCTCATATTTCCAAGGCACATCGCTTGGGCTTGTTCTCTTCGCGATAGATAAAAAGCTTAAGATATACTTTTCAAGGCTGTACCGCTCAGATAATACCACCCGATTTTCTTTTGCTGCATCTGAGTCATATCCAACCTTGGGAAGTAAATAGAAATACCCTAAGACCATATAGGGAAACCTATTATGAAGATTCAACGCTTCTGCAAATATCCTCTCAAATAGTGTGTCATAATTATTC
The DNA here is from genome assembly GCA_025464585.1 of Methanosarcinales archaeon. GTDB lineage: Archaea > Halobacteriota > Syntropharchaeia > Alkanophagales > Methanospirareceae > QMVO01. The sequence goes on along the minus strand of JAODGL010000197.1, from coordinate 1,411 downwards.
TCAATGGAGCTCAATTGACTTCTCACGTTAATTGCCATGATAGGTCCAACAGATACATTTGTGCCATTTTGTGGAGGCTGAACTAAAATGTCCTGCTCCTTCTTCTTTGGGAATCCATAAACCTTCTTATCTGTAACAACCCAACTCGATTCAACTCTCTTCTTCAACTCTTATATCTGCGGGCATTTTATTCGCCCTCCATTCTTATGTTTATAATTTTTGATACAATTTTGTTTACTTTCGTTATTTCACCTTTAAGTTTATTTCTCACTTCTGCTCTGACATTGTTCTTATGGAAAAATTTCATCGCTTTTACTTTTTCATGACACTCTTTCCCAATATCAGCGAGTTTTAGATGCATATCGTCATTACTGTTATATTTAGGTATTGCAAAAAGTAATGGTCTTCTATGAATAGCACGAGCACCAAAAAGTCCTCTTGGTTGTAAAGGTTTTATTAGCTCGTTAATTATTTCGGAGTTAAAAATAGCACATACGTAATATGCTTCCATCTCATTTTCAGTTTCAAAAAACCATGTCTTGACATCCACAATAAAACCTTTTGGTTTTACTTCTTTTCCATTTGCTATGAAACAGGGTAGCGATGACTTATCAATAACACAGGAGACCAAATTGGTACCAGTTGCATTGTATAATACAACGTATCTCCTGGATGGGTCCTGAATTGTAAGGAGATTATTGTAGTTTAATCTAGCCAATAAACTTGGGAAGCGCTTTTTTGATTTTTCTGTCCTTCTTTCGCGCCAAATCTCCTCTGCTTTCTCAAGCCATTCGTCAGCGCCTGTAAACCCCGCTCTTTGTAATTCATTTGAATTTAATAACCTATACCCATTAAAATGCTCTCTAATCGGAAGTATGACTGGATGAAGTTTAATATAGCCAAAAGGAATTATCTCCCAAGCCAACAATGTGGCATACAGAAAATCATCCTCCACGCAACCTTCTAATACAATTTTCCATGGCTCTTTAACCATGTGATAAATCTCAGAGGAGGTTTTCACAGTAGCTTGTAAGTTTGTGTGCGAAATAATATTTACAAAATAAAGCGACCTTGGGAATATACTCGCACCTACCTTGAATTTATCGAAGTAACATGAAGGTTCTGCTGAGAAGTCCGGGGGAATGTATTTACAAACCTCCGTAGATAATCTTGCCTTTGCTTCAGAGAATTTGAGATTTCTATCATGTAACTCGCCTGCATACCTTTCTGATAATACTGGGTATTCAGTTGTACCATCTTTTAATCCAATTAGCACACAAGAAGGCATATTGAAGAGAGGATTCACATCCTCTAAATCAATTATTTTGATTAGCTTTATAGGTGGCTTTTTAAATTTTCTGAAGTTGATGTGATGGATTGTTCCTGCTAAAACGCTCCTTGGCATTACAAA
>JAODGL010000057.1 GCA_025464585.1 Methanosarcinales archaeon | reverse complement strand
GGTCAACAGGTTGATGCAAGAATGAGTCCGTTCAACCACCCACGAACCTCGCTCTTTCCGACAACTTATAAGAGAAAGGCAATTCACGGAAAGGTTTGCTTTTTATAGCTTCTTCAATCCGCTCTTTCAACTCGGGAACATCCATTGGTAATGCTTTCTTTTCCAAAGAAAGGTTTCCCGATTCCTCCCTTATCGTAACACTCAACGTGCGCTTCTCCACTTCTTTATCGCCTACCACGGCAACATAAGGAATCCACTCACGACCTGCATCTCTTATCTTCTTTGACACCGTCTCCTCGCGATCGTCCACATCCACCCTTATCCCGGTTAGCACCGGCAGAAGCTCCTCGATGTATTCCAGATGCCTCTCTGCTACGGGAATTATCCTCAACTGTGTAGGAGAAAGCCAAAGAGGAAGCCGCGGCAAAAATCCATCTTCCATATCTAAATATGCACGCTCTAACAGCGCATACATACATCGCTCTATCGCACCACTTGGAGAGCAATGAAGTATAATAGGATACTTCTCCTCTCCGTTCGCATCCACATATTTTATCCCGTATCGTTCTGCATTCTCCACATCTATCTGCACGGTGGATAAAGCCGAGGCTTTTTCCAATGCATCCACGAAGTTAAACTCAAATTTAAGCACGAAATAGAAAAAGCGTTGGTCCCATCGCTCTATCAGCACTGGTTTACCCGCTATTCTCACCAATTCCTCTATAAACTCCTTATTTGCTTCATCGTCGTAGAATTCACGTGTGAATCGGAGAGCAACTTCATAGTCCCGCGGTGAAAATCCTATGCCTTCTAAAACACGCATGCAGAGCTCATACTGCTTTTTGAACTCTACTAATGCTTCTTTCATATCCCTGCACAGCGTGTGCATGTCCGGCATCGTGAATTTTCTCAAACGGCGTAGACCAACGAGCTCGCCTCTTTTTTCCTTCCTGAAAGAAGGAGCAAGTTCGAACATCTTCAATGGCAAGTTTTTATATGATATGCCCATATCCTTGCTCATAAGAAACTGTCCGAAGCAAGCAGAAAACCGTAAGAACAAATCCGGCTTACCTCCCTTCCCTGCCATTGAATACTGTCTCGCAGGAAACCGTTCGAGATAATCTTTTAGCGATGGATGCCCTACACTGTACATTATGGGCGTCTCTACTTCCACAGCACCATATTCAGCCACTGAATTCCTGACATAATCCTCCAATAGCGCTTTTATCAGCTTGCCCTTGGGATAGAACCTTAAATTCCCCGGATCGGAGGAGGGTTCATAATCCGCTATTTCTAACCGTTTCATAAGCTCTACATGCGGTGGTACCTTATCCACTGCTCTTCTTTTTTCACTCTCATATATGAAGAACTTCTGCAAATTCTCGCTTCCGTCAAGTTCAAAATCCTCGGGCTTTATAAGACCTCCCTTGTTTCCGGTGTCCATAAAGAAGAAGTGAGATTCTGCTTTCTCCTCCGCTTCTAACGCCTTTGACAGTTTTTCTACCCCTATTTCTCCCGCTTTTACACGACCCTGTATTTTCCTTGATAGTTCGGATAACGGATGCCCTTTACATCGCAGCGTGAAGGATTTGTACCAGCCAAAAGGCGCCCTCTTTACTTCCACGCCTCGCGAACGCAAATTCTCCTCCATACCGCTCAATATCTCTATACTCCTCTCCGGAGAAGCCAGCTCAGAGCTTAAATGCGCATACGGATACAAAACTATTCTTTCCGCACCGACCTTATTGAAAACCGAAATAGTTTCTTCTGATGCCTTCTCTACCACGTATCTCGCATCTTGCTCATCTTCTCTTTCCACGGCAATGAACACGACTAATACCTCTTCTATCCGCTCCTTCGATTCGCTAATAGGCTCCGCAACCCGCGTCTTCTCCTTCGCTTCGTATTCTATATAATCCGAATGTATGAACAGCAGTTGCATATTTAAATAGTACAAGGGCATTATAAAAAACATGTGTAATTGCTCAATATTTTGTGGTGAAAAAAATTAACAGTAATCCTAAAATATATATAGTAGAGAGAAAAAAATAAGAGTGTATCACTGAAAGGGAATTGTCATATACACAAAAGAGGAAGGAGATAGAAACATGAAAAAAGCGAAGGTATTGATAGCGGAGGGTTCTACATTTATGCGTATCATGCTTGCCACGGCGTTAGAAAGGACCGATTTCGAAGTCGTAGGAGAAGCGAAAAACGGAGTAGAAGCCATAAATAAATGCAGGGAACTGAAGCCCGACGTCATGCTGGTGGACGTTGCGTTAGATGGGAAGGATGGCATCGAAGTAACGCGAACGGTAGTAAATGATGACCCATCTGTTGTTGTTATTATGTTAATCGGGGAATCAGTAAATTCTCCGGATGTCATAGTTGCAGCTATAAGAGCGGGGGCATTAGGGTATATGAAAAAACCATTAACCGCAGAAGAGATACAGCAGTCTATAAAAGGTGCATTAAAAAGGAGATAAAAAATGGAAAAAAGTGAAAGGGAAAGAGAAGAGAAAGAGCTAAAAATATTGCTCGTAGAAGATTTGAAGGAGCATGCACTTATTATAAAGAACGCATTGGAGAGTGGCAAATTAAAAACCAGGCTCTGGGTATGTGAGGACGGAGAAGAGGCACTTGATTTCCTTTATCACCGTGGGAATTACGCATCAGAGGAGGAGTACCCGAAGCCGGACGTAATCGCGCTCGACCTCCGGCTGCCGAAGATTGATGGTGTGGACGTGCTGAGGCAAATAAAGAGCGAGGACAAGCTCAAAGATATTCCCGTAATTGTTCTTACCGCTTCGGATAGAGCTGAGGATATACTCAAGACATACGAAGAGGGAGTGAGCAGTTACCTGATGAAGTCAGCATTTATCGTTCAAAAGACAGGGAAGATGGAAAAGCTGCTTGAGACTCTGCTTTCGCTCAGGTAACATTTAGATTTATTTTTTCTTGTTTCGCTGTCTCAGTATTAATATTAACCACGTTGCCACAAGCAGTCCGGCGATAGAGAAGACCATCTCAAAACCCGGCTGTTTCTCTGTCGCTGTCTGTATCTCTGATGTGGTTGCTGTTGCTGGCGTTGGAATCATCATCGGCTTTGTGAGCGCAGGCGTGGTATTAGTACTCTCGTTCGTAGTCGTGGTGATAGGAGAAGGTGTAGCGGCGCTGACATTGACTGAAGGCTCTTCTGCGGGCAGGATATTTACCATGGTGGTGGCAACGTGTCCATCGCCGTCATCCGCGGTCACTTCATACTTCCCTATTTTCGCTGTTGCGGTATCAAAGGAAACGGCAAATTTATTATAGAAATTCCTGTCGTCTGCCTCAACGGTTGCGAATTTGGGTTTTAATTTCGTCGCATTCGCGTACATGCCTTCCACGGTGATGATTAAGGACGTGCCGGTTTTTCGGTTTGTCGTGCCGGTGACCTCTATTTTTTTGCCGAGCGGTACGTCTTCTATGGGGTCAAGCGTGACAAATCCCTCTTCTACTTTTATTGTTGCGATGCCCAGCAGGTCATCACTGCCTGCGGCATTTATCGTCCTGGCTTTTAGTATCGCCAAAATCTGGTCGGTCGTCTTGATTCCGAGGTTCGTGCTGTAATTATCTCTGTAAATGTTTAGTTTTCCACCCTCTTTAATAATATAAATCTTTTCTTTTTCTTTATCGGTTATCACCCATTTATCTTTTTCTTTCCTGACGGTGGCATTTTCAGAAAGCGAAAAACCTTTAGTTTTGAACATATTCTTCAATTCCTCCGAGATAATGCCTCTGTTCAATTCATCTTCAAACTTTGCATCTATGGTAAACAAATACTTATTGCCTATTACGGCTAATAGGTCATCACAGTAAGTGTTTCCCCACACTTTATCCCGTCCATAATTGAGCACCGCTATTAAATACGTGCCGGTATCCACTTTCTTACCATATACTTTCTTACCAACTTTGATCTTTTCTGTCTCAAATGTTCCATCGGTATCCAGACCACAGGTGCTGTATGTGAGACCAGGAGCTTTTAATTTACCATTTGACTTAGTTTTGATATCTACGGGGTCAAATCCATTTCCACTACCACCTTCCGGTGCAATCGTCAAAATATCTACTCTTTCCCTGCCAGGAGCAGTTCCTTTTATTGTGAAATCGTCACCAAGTGCGACGAAGTCCGAGCTCGGCTCGGCAAACAGCCCGCCGCGCAGAAGTACTATGGTTACAGAAGCATCGGGAGGGTCTGTTTCTGGGTCCGAAGAAGGTTTTACCCAGATCGCAATCTTATGTGAGCCCGGTGTTTCTTCTTCCGTTGTCCTCCACGTGTGACTGAATTTACTATTTGACAGTGGTTCATTACCGATTACTTCATTATCAACCTTTATCATTACGTAATCGCCAGCCTCTGCGGAGCCTGTAATCTCAACGTTCTCGCCGATGTGATAGATGTCTTTGTCAGTGGCAACAGATGCTTCAAGAGGGGTAACTTTTACCCATGCACTATCCGTGGTGGCATTACGAGTGATATTCTCCTTGCTGCACCCGCGCTCGGTTGCTGTGATTTCAAAGGCACCTGTACCAGTAAAATATGCTACGGCTTTGAAATCGCCATTTTCATCAGCCACTCCAGAAGCGCTGTGTCCTCCCTTTTTCACGTTACCCACGTCTTCTTTGAACCATGCCTTCGACTCCATACCCCATGTTACATTAAGAGTAATATTTGCGTACGGTGTGGTAGTGATGGAGAATACTATATCCTCAGTAACGGTCTGTTCTTCTGGTTTAGCTTCTATCGTGACACCCTTGCTTCTCACCTCAAAAGTAACTGAAGGTCCTTCTACATCAAGACCATTATTTGTAGCAGGGTCAGTTTCTATGCTGAGCGTGTATGTACCAAACTCAAGATTGGTAGTGTTTATCGGTGATGTAGTATTTTTACCACCGTAATCGACCGGAATATTACTAAGGGATACATTACCGACCGTATGCAATTGGACACCATCAGGGCCTATGAGTTTATAAGTAATATTATTTGGAAGAGTTCCATTAATCTCGTTTAAATTTGTATCTGCTTCAAAAGTTATATTATCGCCCTTTATAACCCATGAGAACTCCTCGCTGCATACCTTGGTTTTAATATTTAAAATAGGTGAATAGAAATCTATTGTCGTATTTCTCCCATTATCTCCTATAACGTTATACTCTCCTTCGACCAATTTATCTTTTAAATCCTCTTTACTGGAATCAAACACGTATCCTTTATTAGGGAACCGTATAGGTTTGCTATCTTCCCAGGTGCCCTTTAGTTTACCACTGGGTATAAGAGTCCCGTTTGCATCAACAAATGTTAAATTTGTCTCACCAATGATAGCAACGGTACCATTTGTCTCATCGCCAATAGCCCTTCCCACATCAGGGCTAACACCCGCACTCGCGGGAGCGAACAAGACAGAAACAGAAATAAGCGCCGCAGTTAGCGCAACTACACTGCACGATACAATTTTATTCCTATCCATTTTTATACTTATAGTTACTCTATGCTATTAACATATAGTAAGTATTATATAAACATTATATAAATAATAAAATAGGGGAAGAGGGGAAATGAGGACAAAAACCGTTATTGCTCCGGTAATAGTGACGGCATTCTTTATTTTTATACTTACATTAGCCACGCCATTTAACACTGCTGCCGATGACGAAATCCGCATTTCTTCCTTATCCGATTCGGATATTGGCAAAGAAGTGACGGTCTCGGGCGTTATCATAGCGCTATCGAGTAATATCGAGCCATCAACCGGAACAGACGAGGGGATACAGACGTTCGAGCCGAAGGACACCGCGGTCCGAACCATAGATGATGGAACAGGCAGGGTATTCGTGAGCAGCGACCCGCGAGTCTGGGAAAAATTCTATAAAGGTCAGCGAGTTTCCGTGACCGGAATATATGCGGGCAAGGGGATAATCTATGCCGATACGGTGAGTGCAGATACAGAGGAGGGATACAAAGACGTAACGGTAAAAGAGCTCATGGAATACCCTCAGTATTACTATGCGAAATCGGTTCGTATAAAAGGTAATGTAATGCGAATAGAAATAGTGGCAGGAGAAACCGAATTGGAGATTGACGACCATACCGGGACGGTAGATGTGGATTATCAAACAGAAATAGAAGATATAAAAATAAGCGATGAGGTCGTGGTGGAGGGTAAATTTTACCGGAATAAGATATACGCATTTGCGGTGAAGGCACAGAAGCAGGAGCCGGAGCCGGAGCCGGAAGCGACACCGGGTCCGGAACAGAGCCCGACACCTGTTCCAAGTCCTACTCCGAGCCCGACACCTATTCCTTTAGCACCAACGCCGACACCTTCACCCACGCCAAAAGTAGAAGAATCAGGCATGCCTCTATACCTCATCGTGATTATTATCATAGCCGTTGCGGCGGTAGCCGGTGTGTTCATTGCAGTTAAGTTAAGAGAGTGGCGCATGCTCGAGCGTTATGGCAAATAAAATTAACCGCAAAACGCGCAAAAATTGCACGTGTTTAAACGAGTTTTAAAAAAATGAAGCTTTTTAAAGCAGGTAAGAGCACGGAAGGAGGAGGGACAAGAGCAGCAGCAGCACGAGCACGTGAGCAGTTGAAGAAGGCACTGCAAGAAGTGAAAAGGATGGAAAAAGCAGAGAAGATACAGGCGAAAATAGTGAAGAAGAAGAAGGCGAAGACAGAAAAGGCGAAGACGAAAGAAGACGTGGAACTCCTGAAAAGAGCAAAAGCGGAAGAAGAAGCGGCAATAGCTGTTTTAGAGCGGATAAGAGCGGATAAAAACCGTGCAGAGGCAGAACTGAGAAATGCAGTAGCGGAGTTAAAGGGAGAATCAACGTCTGAGCCCGTGAAGGAACCGGTAACAGGGCTACCGAAGCCGGAACTGGAAAAGGGTGTGGATTATCTGGAGATGTATCCCGTCAATGAGCCCTATGCGTATATTATGATAACTGCAACTTCGCCGCCTATATACAAAGTTACCGAGGTGAGCCTCACGAGAGGTGAGGAGGAGCTGGTGAAGGAGATAAAAACACGCCTTTATGAGACGTTAGACGTCCGTTTCGCAGGTGTAAAGCAGGCAGAGGAGTTTGTAGAGAAAAAAGCGCGAGAAATAATTAAGGAGTTTTCTCTCGAAGAACACCTGAGTCCGGAGAGTATGAATAAGATATTGTATTATGTAAAGAGGGATTTAATAGGATTTGGGAAGCTTGACCCAATTATGAGGGACCCGATGGCAGAGGACATATCCGCAGATGGTCCGGGGATTCCTCTGTTCGTGTATCATCGAATTTACGGCTCGATAGAAACGGACATAACATTTGATGAAGAGGAATTAAACGCGATGATTTATAAAATGGCGCAGCGGTCAGGCAGACACATCTCGTTAGCGAAACCACTCCTGGATGCCGCATTGCCTAACAAAGATAGATTACAGTTAAGCATAGGGTCGGAAGTGACAACCAGGGGCTCGACGTTTACGATAAGAAAGTTCAAAGAAATACCTATTACGCCCATAGACCTGATAAATTACGGGACGTTCTCGCTGGAAATGATTACTTATCTCTGGATGGCAGTAGATAGTGGCGCTAATATTCTTATAGCAGGAGGTACGGCATCGGGAAAGACAACGGTTTTAAATGCGATCGCGATGTTCATACCCCCGGAGAGCAAAATCATATCGATCGAAGATACACGGGAGATAAATTTAATGCATGAGAATTGGATTCCGTCGGTCACGAGAGAAACGGAAGAAGGAGGGTACGGGATAGAAATGTACGATTTGCTCCGAACTGCGTTAAGACAGCGACCGGAATATGTACTGGTGGGAGAAGTAAGGGGAAAAGAAGCGCATACGCTCTTTCAAGCGATGGCAACCGGGCACATCACAATATCAACGATACATGCGGAATCCGCGGAGACCGTGGTAAAGAGGCTGACAAAAGAGCCTATTAACGTTCCTCTTATGCTTCTTGACAGCCTTGACATGATACCAATCCAGAAGATGATAAAAATAGGAAATAAAATGGTGAGGAGATGCACGAAGATAATAGAAATAACAGGAGTGGATTTTGAGACAGAATCGCTAAGAACGAACGAACTGTTCAGATGGAGACCAGATGAGTTTGAATTCACAGGCGAATCAAAGGTGTTCGAAAAGATAATGGAAAAGCTTGGTAAGACAGGGGAAGAGCTGTCAGAGGAGTTTACACGGAGGAGGCATATTCTGGAGGGAATGCAAAGGCGGGGTATGAGTGATTTTCAGTCTTTGAATAAGGTTTTATTCGAGTATAATGTGGATCCGGAGGGGACAGAGAAGAGGTTAAGTTTATAGGAAGGAAAATGAAAGATAGCAGTGGAAACATAAGCATAGATGGGATAGCATTCAGGATATTTGGCGATTACTTCGGAAGGAGGAGGGCAAAATTCGAGTCACTCCGAGAAGAACTAATAAAAGCGAGGCTATACGTCCCGCTGGAGAAATGGCTCTCGAAAGCGATGTTATATTCTATTATCGCTGCGGTTTGTGTTGCAACTGGATATCTGGTGCTAAAGTTAATCATATCTGGCATGGTGTTAAAACAGGAGTCATTATTTGGTTCAATGGACGCTGCACTTATCATGAGTGGCATTTTAATCTCTTTCTTCTCCACTTACTTCGGCTTTTATTCATACCCGAAACTAAGGGCGTGGGAGAGGAGAGGAAAAATAGACCGTGTTCTTCCGTATGCCATCGGTTACATCTCTTCCATGGCGAGCATAGGTGTGATTCCGTACGAGATATTCAAGAAGCTATCAGAGGCAGAGGAGACGTATGGCGAGGTGAGCATAGAGGTGAAGCAGGTGGTGAGGGATGTAAAATTGCTTGGATTTGATTTCCTGACTGCGTTAAAGAATCTCGTGGCTCTCACACCTTCAACGAGGATGAGAGCGTTCCTGCAAGGAGCAATAACAACCGCGCTCTCTGGTGGTGAGATGGGCTCCTACTTCATAAAAATATCAGAGGAGTATATGGAAGAAAGGAGGCTGGAGTATGAATCTTTTATTGAGACACTGGGATTATATGCGGAGTTTTACGTTGTAGGACTGGTAGTTGCACCGCTACTGCTGGTGTTAGTGCTTTCGATAATGTGCTTCCTCGGTGGTGCTTCCCTCGAGTTACTCGCGGCGATTGTGTATATACTCATTCCGCTCAGTACTGCGGGTTTTATCGTTCTTGTAGGTCTGAGCAGCCTGGACTGAGTGGAGAATTAAAGACACAGATTAACGCTCGTGGGCTCTGCCCATCACGGGCTCTGCCCGTGGTAGAGTAG
>JAODGL010000091.1:16291-20369 GCA_025464585.1 Methanosarcinales archaeon | reverse complement strand
GGAGGGTTGAAAGGTAAAGGAAACTTCATAAACAAACCTTAATTTCAGAGAATAAAATAGACCTGATGGTAAATTGGAATAGGCTTGAGATTGTCTGGGATGAATGGAATAAAAATCATGTTCTTAAACATGGTGTTAAGAAAAAGGAGATTGAAAATGCGTTAAGGGGGAAGATATATGTAAATCCAATCACTGCACGTAACGCCGATAAGAGCATGAAAAAGTTATATAAAAAGAAAGTTAGAATATAATCAGGATGAGAGAGGAAGTAATTGATAAATGGAAAGACGTATCACCCGAAGACATAACCTCTGAGCCGAACTGGGAAGAAGGTTGGAGGCTTGTTCATGCTGAGGTTGTGAAAGTGCATGATGCAAGCGAAATATTGAAAGAATATATTAGAAAAAGGTTCGCTTCTAAAGCGAATTTCATTGCTTTCATTAAGGAAAAGACGGGAATAAAATTTTCGGAGAATAAGCCGTATGATGTCTTATTTTCCGAGATAAAGAGGGAGATAGGAACGGAGAATTTTTTCACACTTTTGGGTATTAAAGATATTGAAGAAGCAGAAATGCGTTCCTCTTTGGCTGATGCATTTTATAAAGCCCTATTTGAAGCACCATGGGGGCATCAATTATCTCCGTTTTACGAAAGACTAACAGGAAAAAAGATAAAAATAAAACGAAAAGTTGAGAAGAAAGAGCCCGCATATAAATTGGCATTTAGCGTTGATGAGAATGATTTTATTAGCGCCTGGATGGACCTTTATAAAGAAGGTATTCTCCCCCCTGTTATCCATTATAAAAATATCGTAATCGGGCCTCTTGGATGGCTAAAAAGTCTTTATGAAAATTCTGGATTATATTCAGATATAATCGATATTATAAGTACTAAATTTGACCCTGAATCGCAGGATATTATTATCGGGTCCTTATTAGGTATTATAGAACAAATCGGGAATGACCCCAACAAATTCGAATTACAAGATGAAATAGGAAGAGAGGCGTCGGAACATCTTAAAGAGGTTGAATCTGAAGAGGATGAGGAGATACGTTTTGCAAAAATCGTCCAGATGATCCATGTATACTTTAGTGACGAAAACCTTATTCAAATTATAAACGAACTCATAGCAAGCAAGAAGATAGCAAGTCCAAAAGTTCGTGGATTATACGAACGATACCCATATTCTTTTTCTGACTGGGTCATAACTTCTTATGGGTTAATTAGACAAGAGCCTCTATGGAAACGAAAGCCATCTAAGAAACTTTCTGAACTCCTCCAAAAAACTTTTAAAAAAGAAGATATTGCGCCTGACTTAAAACATTATCAAGGGAGTTATCCATTAAATCTTCTCGCATACTGCATCAAAGAGGACCCAAAGAAGATATTAGACCAATTAATTGGTGGTATTCCCTATTTACGAGATATTGCGAAGACATTAAGCATTCCCGGTGCAAAGATAATGGAACGTAGAGAGGAACTGATAAAACTTATTCTTTTACGTTTAGGCTTTAATATACCGCCAAATATTGTTGGGATATCGCAATACCGGAAATTATTAGATGAACGCCTTTCCGACATTAAGAGAGATAAACCAGTTAAAGAAATAATGAGAGATGTTTATGTGGAAACTGAAAACTTACTTCGTGATTTATCTTACTTTTATATAAGCTGGTATAGCAAGAGCACAGACGTTAAAAAGATAAATGAGAAGGTTGGTGAGCTCAATATATCCGATAAGCCCTTTCAGCGACTGACACTTGGAGAGTACATAAAACTGATAAGAACTTTAAACACAAAAATCGAGAGAGATCGCACATTGAAAAACAGATTCTTTGCAGATTTTGGCAAAGAGCGCATCCTTCCGAAGGATAAAATGAATGTCCTGGATAAGGTATCGGCATACAGGAAACCATTTGTTCATCCAGATACCGATGAAACAGTTCCCGCTCGTGAAACGTGCGTTCAAATTGTTTCGGATATTCAAGAGTTCTGTGGCTATATTGAAGATGAAGGGATTTTCCCGTTGGTTATACGAATCAAGCGTGATGTCACTAATGAATATGGGATATCTTATTACGAGGTAATTGATGATAAAGATAATGAGTGGTGGGTGTATAAAGACCGTGTTCGGTTAGACATTCACAAATTGTATTTTATGTATTCAAAGACAAAACCAGTGGCTATCCAACCAGTCATAATTGAAAAGGTATTCTAACACGGAGAAAAATGGCAACCATTACCATCAAAACGGACTATATAAAAATTTTGGATGCTTTAGGCAGGGTAGACACCATCGTTGAGGATGCAATACGGAAGTATTTAATAGATAAATGCGTGGAGAGGATTGAAGAATCAAAACGTAAAATAGAGGATTTTGAGAAGAAATACGATTGCAACTATGCAGAATTTATCAGTAAAATTTCAAATGCTGAAGGGCTAAAAGCAGTTGAAAAGACGAGTCTGAATTGGGAAGGGGATATGACGGAATGGGAATACTGGGAGAATGAACTGAAAGAATGGAAGGCGAGATTAGAAGACATTTTAATGAAATTATAGAGGATGCCAGGACTGCTCTCGAAGATGTGGAAATTGAACAGGACTACTCGGTCAAGAGGGTACTTCTCAAAATAAGCGGTTCTTAGAGAAGGTTAAATCACTAAAAGAGTGAAGATGATTTTCTTCGAGTTTGCGAAGCGGAACCTTGCAAGGCACAAGTTCAGGTCAGTGCTCGCAGTCATCGGAATTGTAATAGGCGTGCTTGCAATAACAGCACTTGGTATTCTCGGAAACAGCGTTCGGCTCTCTGCTTCTGAGCAGTTGTGCATGATAGGAAACGAGCTCGTGGTCTTCCCGTATGGTGAAGAAACAATTTCCGAGAATAACTTCGAGAAGATAGATAAAGTGGCAGATGCAATCCCGGTGAACTCAAACATGGATAAAGTAGTTCTAAACGGGGAATCGGAACTCGTAATGATATATGGAATGCGTAGCGAGGACATTCCGAAACTTCTGGAGAAAGAGGATGGGCAGTTTCTTAAGCATGGCTCTCTAAACTGTTTGATTGGCTCAAGACTCGCAGACGAATATGAACTGAGAGTAGGCGAGAGAGCACTGATAAAAAGTCAGAAGCCACGAATCGTGGGAATCCTGAAGGAACGAGGAATAGGGTTCGACATAAATCCTGATAACGCTATAATTGTCTCTGATAAGATGTTCTCCTCTTTATACAATTCCTCCGGGTACAACCTGGTGATTGTGAAAGTGGATAAAATAGAGGATGTGGAAGAGGCAAGGAAGGACATTGAAGACCGGGTGAACAAGCGTGAGAAGGTTGTAACGGTGATGGAGCTGAAGATGATTGTGGAAGGTATAAAGGGCTTCTTTAATATATTGTCCATGTTTCTCATTGGAATAGGTTCTATTTCGATTGTGGTTGCAGGCGTAAGTATCCTTAACGTGATGATGATGTCAACGGTGGAGAGAACGAAGGAAATCGGCGTGATGCGTGCAATAGGCACGTCTAAAAGTGGGATACTTCGTATGTTCCTGTTTGAATCGTTGATTCTTGGAGCGATTGGCGGTGTGATAGGAGCGGTACTGGGGTTTGGAGCGGGTTTCCTCGTGGACGTTTTGATGTTAAAGGAAGCGTCATATCTGTTTGCACCCTCGAGCATCTTGTATGTATTCCTTGGGATTGCTTTCGGAATCGGAACGAGCGTACTAAGCGGGCTGTATCCTGCATGGCGAGCTTCGAGGTTGAAACCAATAGAAGCGCTGAGGTACGAATAAAAGATGATAGAACACATGATGAGCTCAGTACCTGAAGAACCTATTACGAAAAAAGGTTAAAGTTACAGATTTATTTATAGTGATATATGTTACATAGCATAAAAATCGTAATAGTAGTTAGTAGTGGATAATGAAAACATAATGTTCAGATATCGAGACGAGAATTTAGCAAATCGGATAATAGAAGAATTAAAAGATATGAATCTCAATTTGCGATTAATGCACGTTTGCGGCACACATCAAGATACTCTCGTGAGGTTCGGCTTGAATTCGATGTTAAAAGAAG
>JAODGL010000091.1:0-16125 GCA_025464585.1 Methanosarcinales archaeon | reverse complement strand
TCCATCGGGTTTGAAACAACAGCTCCGGCGACTGCATCTGTGATTTCCACTCGCCCAGCAACCAATTTTTCTATACTGAGTGCTCACAGGCTAATCCCGCCGGCAATGGAAGCATTGATAAGAATGGGGGAGATGAAGATAGACGGGTTCATAAATCCAGGTCATGTATCCACAATCATAGGTGAAAGACCTTATGAATTCGTATCGAAGCGGTATAAAATTCCGCAGGTAATTGCGGGTTTCGAACCACTGGACGTGCTAATTGCGGTTTACATGCTTGCAATGCAGATAATCAGGGGTGAAGCAAAGATAGAGAATGAATATACGCGAGTTGTGAAGCCAGAAGGGAATGAGAAAGCACAGCAAACAATGAGTGAAGTTTTTGAACCGTTTGATACAAGTTGGAGAGGTTTTCCTGTTATACACGGCAGTGGGCTTCGCGTAAGAAGGAAATTCGAGGAGTACGATGCGAGGAAACGATACGAGGATGAATTAAGCAGGTTGGATAATGAATATAAAGAGCCAGCGGGATGTAGATGTGGAGAAATCCTGAGAGGGCTTGTTTATCCGGATGAATGCCCTTTGTTCGGTAAGGCTTGCACGCCCCGACATCCAGTTGGACCCTGTATGGTGTCGAGAGAGGGAAGCTGTAATATAATGCTCAGGTATGGAGAGAGGTAAAAAAATTCTCATAGCAGGCATTGGGAACAAGTACATGGGAGACGACAGTTTCGGTCCGAGAGTTATTGACGCATTGATGACAAGAAATCTGCCTGAGAACGTTGAAGCGCGAGATGCGGGACTATGTGGCGTGACGCTGGCACCAGACCTCGAAGACTATGAACTCGTAATCTTTGTTGACGCTGTGCAGAAAGGAGAAAAGCCTGGAACAATCTATCGCAGTGAAATAAAAGCAGAGCAGGTGGAGGAATCGAAGCCTGAAGAAGCGATGAACTCCTTCTCGCTCAGTGTTCACGAAACCAGGTTAGAAGAGCTACTTCTCTTCGCTAAGGCAATCGGCACCCTGCCACCTGCTACAATTGTTATTGGGTGCGAAGTCCGGGAAATCACGCTGGGGGAATCACTGAGCCCTGAGGTTGATGCAGCAGTCCAGCGAGCGGTTGAGCTTATTCTGGATGAACTACCGGTATATTTGTCCAAATCCTAACCCCTATTGCCTATTGGCTCGGTATCGCGAACGGAAGTAACTCATGTTTCACTATTTGCTTGCCTATATGCACGTGGACTGCACACCCTAAGCATGGGTCGAAGCTTCTTATGGCTCTAACCACATCAATGCCTTTCCACCCTTCAGACTCACCGGCTTCGGTGATTGGCGTCTGGATAAGCGCCTCATCGTATGGTCCGGGCTTCTCTTCCGGGTCTCTGCAAGATGCGTTCCATGTAGTCGGTGCTTGATACTGATAATTATGGATGACACCGTTCTTCATCACGCACCAGTGCGAGCAAGCGCCACGCATAGCTTCTATTGCACCAAAGCCTATGCCTTCCTTGGGCTTCTCATAAGGTGTCCATACATCAGCCTTGCCTGCTTTCAATAGTTCTAAGCCTGCCATTACCAGATTCAGCATGCAATACGCAGAGTATGCATGGTAATATGCCCGAGCTCTGATCCTTTCCACTGCATTTGGCTTCTCAGGAATCTTCCACTCGAATTCCATTGCCCCCGCATACTTGAAACCCGGGATAAGTGCTGCCGGTAACTCGAACTTGAGGCTATTTCCCGTGGACTCAGGGACGAGTTTCGCCTTCGCTGTCATCCACATCCGTGCAAGCGGTCCGAGTTCGATCACGTGATTCTTTCCATCCCCTTTCCAGTGCCACCATCTGGTTGCCGTGACCCAAGAATATAAGGACCCCCATTTTCCATAATCACCAGGTTTCGGAATCGTGCGCTTGTTCCACGGATGCTCCTTAGCTATTTTATTGCCCAACGGGTCAGCTTCGACTTCATGCTCCCATTCGCTTGAATACCAGCCTCTGCCGATAAATTCTCGCACTCCGACATTGAACTCAACGAGGTCTGTTGTGACGAGTTCGCCATCCAGAATGACTCCAGGGGATACTCGCCTCTTACGACCCCAGTCAGTCATCTCTTCATACTTTGCGGAATACGCTTCAGGGTCGTTATAGGCACCTACGGAGCCGAGATTCGCTCTTCTCGCTCCTACGTCCTCATATCCCTGTTCGAGCACAAAATCGAGTAAGTCGTCAGTAACTGTGACCAGTTCCTTTGCAAACGCAACATGTCGCATGAGTAGCGTCAGGTAAGATTCAACGTCAGATGCAGAGAGGTTTATCTTGGCGATTCCTCCGGGAACAAAAGAGTGAACGTGCGGGTGCTTTGCTCCGAATATTGAAGCCATATTATGCCCCGCTTTTTGTACGAGAAGCGACCTCAAA
This sequence comes from Methanosarcinales archaeon, assembly GCA_025464585.1. Classification (GTDB taxonomy): domain Archaea; phylum Halobacteriota; class Syntropharchaeia; order Alkanophagales; family Methanospirareceae; genus QMVO01. The sequence goes on along the minus strand of JAODGL010000091.1, from coordinate 13,701 downwards.
TAAAGCTCGCCTGCCAGTGGATTGAGCGCAGTCATGATGTCGGCGATTGCCGCAAACCCATGGACATCTGACCTTGATGCCTTCGTCTTTTGCGCTTCTTCCCACCATTCAGGATTAAACTTCTTTACGGCAAGCTCGCTGTAATCAGGTCCTTCGAGGTTGAGAACGCCGACCTCGGCATCGTATAATTGCTCTGCTCCGTGAACGAGGTCTCTAAGGGCTACACCCATCGGCGGTGGGGATACCCCGTATACCTGGTCAACAGCATTCACCGAAGCAAGAGCATGAGGAACGGGACAGACACCACAACTCCGCTGTGTAATCATCACCGCATCAGACGGCTCCCTTCCCCTGAGTATGATTTCAAACCCTCTGAACATCGGGCTATACGCGTAAGCATCGGTAATTCTTCCCGCTTCAGTGTCTATCTTCACGTGAACGCCTAAATGCCCCTCTATCCTCGTTATTGGCTCTATTGTTATTTCCCTCTCTTTCGCCATCTTATATCTTCCTCCTATGAAGCCGCGCAAATCCCATCATCATGTGACTCCATGTGCCTTTCATCGTTTCTTTTATGAATGGACCCGCAGGAGCTTTTGCGAAGAAAGGAGAAGTAGGCGTGTCCGGGAAGCTCGGGTCGGCACATCCAAAGCACGGCACTCCTGTTCTTGTGCACCCTCCGTATCCATCCATCCACGTGGTTGAGGCGTTGCAGTTTGTGATAATACCTTTGCAGCCAAGCGCACCTAAACAGCCAGTTTCTCCAAAGGCATGCGCATCCACACCACCTGAGTAGAATCCGCATATCGGACATAACTCGTGAGCTGTACTGCCATAGAGGTAAGTAGGTCGGTGCCACTCATCAAGTTCAGGGAGCGGCGCTATTCCCCTTGCTGCGAGCACTGCGTGACCCAAGACCTGAACCATGTTGTCAGCCCTGGGCGGACAACCGGGTATGCAGATGACGGGAAGACCCAGCGCTCCTTTCCATCCTTTCCCTAAATAGTCCAAAAGCCCTTTCGCACCTGTCGGGTTAGGTACCCCATGAGGGACGCCGCCGTAAGATGCGCATGTGCCAATAGCAACTGCTGCTGCGCACTTCTTCGACAAACCGTCAATTGTATCGCTGAGTTTGAGAAGCTGCCCCTCGTACTCGCCGATGACGCAGTAAACGCCGGGTGTTGCCTTCGCCTCTTCCGGGATTGCACCCTCGAGAATCAATACAAATGGGTCATACTTCCCTTCCATCGCATCAATGAGAACCTTCGCTGCATCTTCCCCCCACTCGAACATAAGCGTCGGATGGTATGCGAGCTTCAGCCCTCCAAGCCCGGGGATAGCTCCAGTTAGAACGTCAATCAGCGTTGGATTGCTCGCCTGCTTGATAGAAATGGTACACCCAGCGCAGTCCTGCCCTTCAAGCCATATCAAATTTATTTCTTCAAGACTCATTTCATATTTCCCCTCCATCTTTATATATGTTCATCCTATATATAAAACTTAATGTTTTTTAACGAATATGCACGAATGGGCATTAGCGGAAGCGGTAATCGCAACGGTAATAGAGGAATCGAGAAAAGAAGGGCTGGTAGAGGTAACAAAAATCAAGCTTAAAATAGGTGAATTACAGCAAATAGAGACCGAGATATTCGAATTTGCATTGAATGAGCTTATAAAAGTTCAAGGCACATTGATAACAAAAATGAAGGTAGAAATGGATATAGAAAGAGCTATTTTTCGATGCCGGGTTTGTGGAAACGAATGGGCTTTTGGAGATGCGTCCAAAATGAGTGAGGAAGAGAGCGAAGCGATACATTTCGCACCGGAAGTTGCTCATGCGTATATCAGATGCCCTTCTTGTAAGAGTCCGGATTTTGAAGTATTGCATGGGCGAGGAATTTTGATAGAATATATAAAAGGCAGGGGTTAGTATAAGGCAGGGGTTAGCGAAGATTTTCCCCTCTCGTAGCTTTATAAACTTTTTGAAAAGGTTTTAGAGAAACGATGGACCCAAGGTCGAACATCATTGATAAAAGATTGGCTGGGATAAAGAGAATAATCGCAGTATCAGGTGGAAAAGGCGGGATTGGTAAGAGTTTAACCGCTTCTGTGCTTGCGTTGACTCTATCAAGGTTGGGTCACCGGGTTGGGCTGTTGGACCTGGATTTATCTGCGCCATCCACGCACGTGATATTGGGAATAGAGGGGCTGTATCCAGAGGAAGAGAAGGGACTCGCTCCACCTGAGATTTACAGTATAGAATTTATGAGCATTGTTTATTTCACTGGTGATAATCCCACTCCGCTCAGAGGCATTGATATTTCGAATGCGATGCTGGAATTGCTTGCCGTTACGAGATGGGGTTCTTTGGATTTTTTGATTGTTGATACGCCACCTGGCATCGGAGATGCGACGATGGATGTAATAAGATGGCTGAAAAGAGCGGAATTTTTGGTGATGACAACCTCGTCAAAAGTAGCATTGGAAACGGTGAAGAAGGTAATAAAAATGCTTACCGAATTGAACGTGCCAATTACCGGCATTATCGAGAATATGAAAATGGGGAAGTCCTCATTGGTAAAAGAGGAGCTAAAGGGATTCAATGTGCCTATTTTAGGTGAAATAAAGTTCGATGATAAAATAGAGGATTCAATAGGAGATGTAAACAAGCTATTGGAAAGCGATTTCGCAGCGAAAATGAAGGAAATTGTGGAAAATTGCAGATTTCGCCAGGTTCTTTGATCGCTTTCGGCGACCAGATTATTTTAGCCATCGGGTCAACCGTTTTTTGGCTTCTTCATGGTGTTGATTTTTATCGTCTATCTGTGTTAATTAAGCCCTTTCAGGGCTTGCGGGGACGTGGGCAGAGCCCACGAGCGTTAATCTGTGTCTATAATTTATTTCCTGTTTTCTTGATTTGCATTTTGCACTTTGCAATTACGCAGTTAACATATTCTCGGCACTGGGTCGGCTATTGGCGGCTCCACAATCCTCCTGCCACCAATTCGTGTTTTCATCACCACTCCTCTTACTTTTTTCGTCACGGAACCTATTATCTCCGCATCTTTCCCCTTTTCTGTTCCCTTCAATGCATCAAGCACATCCTCCGCTTTCTCTTTCACCACTCCCATTACCACCTTCCCTTCATTTCCTACTTCCAATGGGTCTATCCCGAGCATCTCGCAGGCGTTTCTAACAGATTCTCTTATCGGTATCCTTTCCTCTTCTATTAAAATACCGACTTTCGATTTCTCACTGAATTCGTTAAGTAAATTTGCCAGTCCTCCTCTCGTAGGGTCTTTCATGGCTACCACACCACCAACTTCTAATACCTCATAAATAAGCCCGTTTAAAGGTGTTATGTCTGATTTCAATTCGGTATCAAACCCGAATCCTTCTCTGAACGAGAGCAAGGCTACACCGTGGTCGCCGATGTAACCGGAAACGATTATTTTATCACCTTCTCTTAGATTAGAATCCAGTAACCAATTTCCAACCGATTCACGGTATTTTCTCACTTCCTTCAGATTCTCTTCCAAAGCCTCCGTTCGCCTCCCCATCGCAGATGTATTCACCACTATTTTCTCCACTGCACCACCTTCAACAACTTTTGTGTCGCCGGTAACGACCGGAACCTCAGCTTCCTCACAAGTCCGCTTCATACTGTCTAAAATCCTTTCAAAATCACTGAACGCAAAACCCTCCTCTATTACGAATGCAGCAGATAAGCACAGAGGTTCTGCACCCATAACCGCGATGTCGTTAACCGTGCCTGCGATTGCCAGGGTCCCGATATCCCCACCGGGGAAAAACAGTGGTTTCACCGTATGCGAGTCGGTAGTGAAAACGATGTGGTCAACGACCGCAGAATCGTCCAATGCTTCCAATGGCACTTCCACCTTTACCCCATTGTTGCCTTTTTCACCATTGAAATTAAAATTGAAATATCTCAGCACGAGTTTGAGCAACTCTCGCATCCCTTCCCCACCTGCACCATGCTCCATTTTTATACTGCCTTTATCATCACTTTTCATTACCATTTTGCAAAAATCTCCGCATCTTCTTTTTAACAGATTCATTCACAGTATTGTGAATTTATACAAAAACAAAAATTAAATTCAAGGTAAGATAAGATGTACAATACAAGGATAAATCAAAATAAAAAGTAAGGGAAAAAATATCCCCAACGTTTTTATTCCATCACTTTCTTCAGTGGTGCAATTATTCTCGGATAGCCCACAGCCATCATGTGACATCCAGCCGCCGGCGTTCCTTTCAGATGCTCCAGAAACTCTGTAAAGAATTCTACGTTGACTCTGTCCACCTCTTCCTTCCTCTTCTCCTTGTCCTTTATCTCCTTCGTCTTCTTCATATTCTCCAGATAGTCAGGTGGCACATCCACGCCTGCAACGTATTTATCGAAGAAATCCGCCTGTCCGAAAGTTCTTGCCGGGAATATCCCAACCAGAACAGGAACGTCCACTTTCCCCAGCTCTTTAAAGAACCTGTCCAGCACATCAGTGTAGTAAACGACCTGCGTTTGTATGAATTCCGCCCCAACCTTGATCTTTCTCTTCACCTTTGCCACCTCGGCTTTTAAATTCGCGGCTCCGGGTGCCGCGGCACCACCCACGTGCAGTTTCGGTGGATTATGTATCTCATTGCCTCCGAGGTCCTTGCCCTCGTCCACCACTTTCCGTATCATGGCTATGAGCGTGGTTGAGTCCAGGTCGTATACAGGTTTTGCATCCGGTGTATCACCCAATGATACGTGGTCACCCGTCAACGCCAGGATATTCTTCAAGCCTAATGCACCTGCGCCAAGCACGTCGGATAATAGCGCCATGCGATTCCTATCCGCGCACCTGAGCTGATATATGCACTCCATACCGGTCTCTTTCTGGATTAGATACGACGCCGCCATACTGTTAACGTAAGCGAAACTCTGCGGATTGTCCGTCACGTTACAGGCTACTACCAGACCTTTCAAGTCCCTTGCCATCTCAATCGGCTCGTGGACGTCGCCCGCTTTCTCCGGCTCCAACTCACCCGTGAAGACATACTTCCCTTCCTTCAAGTCTCTCATCAAGTCGCTATAAACTTCATCACCCATTTTTTATCACTCTCCTCTTTTATTCCTCAAGCTTTGGCTTCCTGAGCAAAGTCAGATATGCCGGTAGAGAACCAAGCATTGCTCTTACCGGACTAAGTGGCTTCTCTATCTCGAACAGCCGTGGTCTTTTCATTTTGCTCCATTCATGTGGGTCACGCATCTCTATGAACTTATCGAGTTCACCGAGTTTCTCCATTCGCTCATAGATCTTCACCCATGCGCAGTCCTTATCAGGGTCTATTTCGCATTTATTATCTGCTCGCACTCCTCCACAAGGACCGTTCATCAAACCCTTCCCGCATGAAGTCAAAGGGCAGATACCTGCGGTTTTGCCCAATTCACACATTCCGCAGGACTGACAGGTCTCTTTGAACTTGGTAGGACCTCCGCCTACAAGCCCCAATGCATCATTTGCGGGATATATCGCCTTCACAAGCCCCATTTTGTTCTCTATATATTCGTTCACTACTTGCACACCATCACCGCAACTCTGCATTAAAACAGCATCGCAGTTCTCAATCGCCTTTCGGTTCTTTTCCAAAAACGCAGCACTCATGTCAATTTCACAGGCAGATATACCTAAAGGCAAGATAATTTTGGTGACCGCCTTCCCTTCTTTTGTAAGTTTCTCTGCCATCTCATTTACCGCTTTTTTGTCTCCTGTGTAATAGAAAGTAGCACACCCACCACAACCCATTACTACTATCTTCTGCTTTCCCTCAAGGTAACCCAGAATCTCCTCCATAGGTTTTTGCTCTTGCGCAATCATTTTATACTTTTAAACCTCCATTAAATATTGAGGGAATGGGATAATATATAAGTTTTTCTATTTTTATTTTGTATTTTTCATTTAAATTTAAGAGCCTCCATTGAAAAACTGCTTGGTTTGAGAAAATCATTTTTAAGCCGACTCTTTGGACAGAAAAAGGGAAATGAATGAATTATTTATGTTAAGCGCCGATATTTACTGGAAAAGATAAATGAATATGAAGTAAAGTCCCGTCAGCACCAGTATAATCCCTGAAATCCGCTTAATAATCACACTGTACTTAACAAATGGTTTTAATGTGAAATGCGAGGTATATGCAATGGCGAGTAGAGGCAGCCCCAATCCCAATGAATAGATAACTAAAAGGATGCCTCCGTAGAGGATGTCTCCCTGCACTGCCACCATCATAAGTATCGCACCAAGTATGGGACCGATGCAAGGTGTCCAGACAATACCAAGCGAAAAACCGAGCATGAAACCCCCTGCTGCTCCCCCCACGTTGGTCGCAGAACGCCTCGTGCTCAGCCTCGTGTTTGGAACAATCGTGTGGATTTTTTCCCCTATCACATCAAATAACATGTACAGACCAAGAAATATAATCAAAACCCCTCCAGCAATATAGAGTATTGTTTGATACTGCTGAAATATTGACCCAAAGGCAGAAGCAAGCACGCCCATCAGGGCAAATGAAACGGAGAGCCCTATAACTATTGTAATTGGTACAAATCTACTCGATTTGGTTGAATATGCTGCAATCAGTGGGATTACCGGAAGTATGCAAGGTGATAAAACGCTTAATATGCCAAAGAAAAAGGCGATAAGTGGCGATGGTGATACCATCATTTTACACATCCCCTCCTGAGCCATAGCCTGAGCCAGCACATAAAGATCGCAGCCATTGTGGTTGCGGCACCAAATCCAGGTGTTTGTGCCTGTCCCTGCTTTTGCGGTGTTTGCAGCGGCGAATTAGATAATTTTAATGCCTGCTGCATCTCCCCGACAAGCATATCGGCGTCATGATAGCCAACTATACGGTATACCTCCACACCCTGTGAATTCGTAAACACGATTGCAGGCACGCCAGTAATGTGATATTGCCTCGCAAGCCTTCCTGACCCGACTATGGGGATAAAGTTCTTTGACATCTCTATCACCTTCTCGTCGTTAAATGCCTCTATTTCTTTTTCGCACCACGGACATCTGTCGGAATAGAAAAATATCATTGCTGATTTGTTTTGAGCTCCTGCAATTTGGATACCTTCCTGATAGGTGTTCCACTCTATTGCCGGTTGCGCATTTACTACCTCAAAGCACATCGCGATGAGCAACAGTGCGAAAACAGGAACGAATTTCCCTTTGATTTCCATCACCTCTTTCTCTTTATTTGTACTATGATACAATATATAAAGTAATCGCTTTATCTTTATCTGTTCAAAATTCTGTGTAATATTGAATAGATAGTAAGAAATAAAAGTCAAAAGTCAACGGGTGAGCATTTACAGAATCTTCCTTATCAGTTCATCCTTTCCGGAATACACCAAATCGCTATCCCGCTCTTCTGCATCAATGGTCTTCAATCCATTTTCCTTATCCCTAATTTCACCTATCTCTATTGCTTTTATCTCCCTTTCCTCATATCTACGCATTGATTCCGCTGTCCTCTCCCTTACAATCAATACAAAAATCCCCCTGTCTGAGGCTTTTGCTACCTCATAAAGACCGGTAAATAAGCCACCTTCGGTGGGGGTCGTGCATTGTCTGGATATCTCCCTTGCTAATTGCTCCCGTGCATCTCTCGGAAGCAACAGCAGTGAAGTAGCAAAGAGGGTGCTCGAGCTCCACGAATACGCTTCTACCGCCGAAGTGGGATGAAAAGCGAGTATATGTTAAAAAGAAGAACGCCCGTGATGAAGATTTCCTGCCAGTTCAGCCCTTTTCTGTAATTCGCAGACCACGTAGGAGATATCTACGGAAAAGAAATCTCCTGCTTGACTCTTCTCGACGTGATAAAACCTTACCTTCAGAATGAGCGTGTTAGCAAATTCTCAAAGATAAAATTTATGTTATGAAAAAGAATGATGATTTAATTTTAAAGGTTAAGCTAAGGGTGTAGCACACAAATGTTAGCAAAACGGATAATCCCCTGTTTGGACTGTGATTTTGGCGTGCCCGGGGGAAGAGTAGTAAAAGGAATAGAGTTCAAGCAGATAAGATACGCAGGTATTCCCTGGGAACTTGCAGCAGAATACGATGAGCAAGGTGCAGATGAGCTCGTTTTCCTGGACATCACCGCATCGCATGAAAGAAGGGAAACGATGGTGCATGTAATAGAAAAAACCGCAACTAATGTGTTCATACCTCTTACCGTGGGTGGCGGGATTCGCAGCTTCGAGGATGCGAGGAGGATATTCAATGCAGGTGCGGACAAGGTCTCGGTGAACACCGCGGCATTAAAGAATCCAGAATTGGTAAACGAGCTTGCGAAACGGTTTGGCAGTCAGGCTTGTATGGTTGCAATAGATGCGAAGAGGAGATATGTGCGAAGTGAAGAGGAAGCGAGGAAGGCAACAGAAGAAGGTAGGGAGATAATAAATACGAAAGAGGGAAAATGCTGGTTTGAATGCTCCTTCTACGGCGGCAGGAAGTTTACGGGTGTGGACGCGATAAAATGGGCGATGGAGGTAGAGGAACGAGGAGCAGGTGAAATAATGCTCACGAGTATGGACCGCGATGGGACAAAAGACGGATTCGACCTGGAGTTAACTGCGGCGATTTGCGACCGGGTGAATATTCCGATTATAGCCTCTGGTGGGTGTGGGTTGCCTTCACACATAAAGGACGTGTTCGAGTTCACGGACGCTTCTGCGGCACTCGCTGCTTCTATTTTTCACTATAGGGAATACACTGTTCGTGAGGTCAAACAGTATTTAAGTGAGAATGGCGTTCACGTTCGCTTATAAGACAAAGGTATAAACAGAAACAGCGCCAAATGCGATCAGTAAAATGAATTAAAACTAAAGCTTTAACACGGTTCTATCGTCGCCGGCGGCTTAGAAGAAATCGCATAAGTTACCCAGGTCACGCCTTTTACTTCATTTGTTATTCGCTTGCTCATGCCCTCCAGCACCTCATAAGGAAGTTTCACGAAATCCGCAGTCATCGCTTCCCGGGACTCAACCACGCGTATCGTAACGATTCTGCCTACGCTCCTCGCATCTCCGAGCACGCCCGTAGCGACGTCATCGCCCACGATAGCAAACGCCTGCCATACTTTATCATACCACGCGCTCAGCTTCAATTCCTCCTCGACTATGTGCGAAGCTTCACGGCATATCCTCAGTTTATCTTCCGTGACTTCACCTATTACACGAGCTGCGAGACCTGGACCGGGGAAAGGATGCTGATTCAGTATCTGCGAAGGCATACCGAGTTCTTTCGCCACTTCCCGCACTTCATCCTTATACAAATCCTTGATTGGCTCTATCAGCTTGAGTCCAAGCTTTTCAGGAAGAGCACCCACGTTGTGATGCGATTTTATTCTCGATGCAACACTACCACTTCTCGCTCTCGCACTCTCTATCCTATCAGGATATATAGTGCCCTGAGCGAGGAAATCGACGTTACCAAGTTTCTTCGCCTCTTCTTCAAAGATATTTATGAACAGTTCGCCTATTATCTTCCTCTTCGCTTCGGCATCCTTAACGCCTTGCAGCCCCCTCAGAAATCGCTCTTTCGCATCCACAAACACCATTCGCATCTTAAAGTTATTCTCGAATGTGTTTATAACCGCTTCTTTTTCGCCTTCTCGCAGCAGTCCATTGTCAACGAAGATGCACGTGAGTCTATCACCGATGGCTTTATTGAGGAGCAACGCAGTAGTAGAAGAGTCTATTCCGCCACTGAGCCCGCATACCACTCTTCCATCGCTGCCTACTTCGCTCTTTATCGCATCTATCTTATCTCTAACGAAAGATTCAACCGTCCAGTTTCGTTTACAGCCACATATCTTGTATAAGAAATTCCACAGGATTTTTTCACCTTTCTCCGTATGGTGAACCTCTGGATGAAATTGAACGCCATAGATTCTGTCGTTAATGCAAAATGCTGCAACAGGTGTGTTCTTCGTGTAGCCTATTATATCCGCACTGGGCAACCTTTCTATTACGTCACCATGCGACATCCACACGTTTATTGTGGGGCTCTGCCCCCTTAGCCCATCAAACAGTTCAGAATCTTTAAAAAACAGCTCTGTTCTTCCAAATTCCCCTTTCCTCCCTTCTCCTACCGCACCTCCTTTTATATATGCAATCAACTGTGCCCCATAACAAATTCCGAGAATAGGTATGTTCAAATCAACAATCTCGTAACTGCATTTTGGACTGCCTGGTTCGTGGATGCTAAAAGGACCTCCGGAGAGGATAATCCCTTTAATCTTACCTTCTCCTTCCTCTACTTCTATTCCTCTTTTAAGCTCCTCTATTGGAATATCATACGGGATAAGTTCCGTATAAACGCCTAATTCTCTACATCTTCTCACGATAAGGTGGCTATATTGCCCGCCAAAATCGAGCACCACTACTTTGTCTTTTTCCTTCTCTGCTTCCTGCCCTTCTATTATGTTTCTGTTTGGCATCGTCTGGTCTTTTCCGAGATATCCTAAATCTTCACACCTTCTCATGCAAAATCTTCACCCTCAGTTTTGCGAAATCCTCCTTTATCTCTACCTGGAAGCCCATCCCGGCAAAGATTTCCTCAAGTTCCGTTTTAACGAATTGCTTTGGCACATCAGAACCTAAAACGAGCGTGAACTCGTTTTTAGATGTTTTACGTAATTTAAAGAAATTGCAAGTTTCGAGTCGTTTTAGAATATATTCAGCACGATAAAATTTGTGTTTGAACTGCTCTGCATGCGCCTGGCATACTTCTCGATGTAATTCCCAGAATTTCTCTTTATCCGGATGCGATTCGATGAAGTTCAGGAATAAAAGCCAGTGGTCTATATCTAAAATGATGTGCTCGCCAGCGGAAAGCATCTCGGCATGGGTATAAACTTTCTTATCTTCGATGAATTCAAATAGCGTTTTATGCTTGCTGTAAAATTTCAATGCTTCTCGCATTAGCTCACTTTGCGATACCCCCAATTCATCCCGCATCTTCTTGAACACCGCGAAGGTGTCTTTATCCATAGCGATTGTGATTCTTTCCGGCGCTTTCATAATATCTCTCTTTCCTTTGCCTCTCTCTACATCTGTTCCTGAATTTTCTCTTTTAACCAGGTATTGATTTTTTATAAATAAAAAGTACAGCATCATTGCCTCAATCTTCATTTACCCCTTGTTTTTATATCTGAACAAGCAACTTATTATTTTTTCATAATTCCTATGCAGAGTTCTCAAATAGTCTAATAAGGGGTTTTAAGAACCTTATAGCAGGAGGTAAATAAAAAATGAGACAAATAGCAATCTATGGAAAAGGAGGCATTGGCAAGAGCACGACAACACAGAACCTGACCGCGGCACTTTCAACGATGGACAAGCGTGTCTTGCAGATTGGTTGCGACCCGAAGGCGGATTCGACAAGGATGCTTGTGGGCGGTAAGAGACAGCCGACGGTGCTTGATACCTTACGTGAAGTGGGCACGGAGAACGTGACACTTGAAGAAGTCATGCACACCGGATTTGGCGGTATAAAGTGCGTGGAAGCAGGTGGTCCTGAGCCGGGCGTTGGATGTGCGGGACGAGGAGTGATCACGGCGATAAATCTGTTAGAGGAGCTTGGGGCATACACGGACGACCTGGACTTCGTGTTTTATGACGTGCTGGGTGATGTGGTCTGTGGTGGTTTTGCGATGCCGATGCGGGAAGGGAAGGCGCGCGAGATCTACATTGTAGCCTCGGGCGAGATGATGGCACTGTATGCTGCAAACAACATCTGTAAGGGAATCGTCAGATTTGCAAAGCAGAGCGGTATCAGGCTTGGGGGTATAATCTGCAACAGCCGAAAGGTGGACAATGAACTTGAGCTTTTAACTGCGTTTTCAGAGCGCATTGGAAGTCACCTGATTCATTTTGTACCGAGGGACAACATTGTGCAGCGAGCAGAGATAAACAAGAAGACCGTGATAGAATATGACCCGAACTCGGCACAGGCGAAGGAGTATCTTCATCTGGCTAAGAACGTCATAGAAAACGATAAATTTGCGATTCCACGCCCGCTCGAATATGAAGAACTTGAGGATTTGATGGTGGAGTTCGGTGTGTTAGCATGAAGATGATAAGGGCGATTATAAGACCAGAGAAGGTGGAAGAAGTGGTGGATAGCCTGGAGAAGGGAGGTTTTGTCGCACTCACGAAGCTCGATGTGTTCGGACGGGGGAAACAAAAAGGGATTCAAATAGGTCCAACGAAGTATGATGAGCTTCCAAAAGTGATGCTGATCTTAGTGGTCGAAGATGGCGATGTGGAAACGGTGATAGATACGATTCAGGGGAGTGCGCGGACAGGGAGTTTCGGCGATGGTAAGATATTCGTGACTGAAGTCGAAGAAGCGTACACGATAAGAACAGGCGAGAAGGGGATTTGAGAAGGATGAAAGAAGTGATCGCGATAATCAGGATGAATGCAATACAGAAGACGAAACGTGCACTTGCGGATGCCGGCTTCCCTTCAGTCACGGTAGAGCGTGTATTTGGTAGGGGGAAACAAAAGGGGTTGCATCTCTTCCCACCTGCCAGTATCAATCCAGAGGATAGTAAAGGAGGTGGGATGAGATATGTTCCCAAAAGAATGCTCACAATGGTCGTGTCAGACGATAAAGTTGGACAGGTCATCGAGACAATCATGAAGACGAATAGAACAGGGATGATAGGCGATGGCAGGATATTTGTATGCCCTGTGAAGGAAGCTATCAGGGTAAGGACCGGAGAACGCGGCGAGGAGGCGATTTAATCTATGCCATTAACCCTTTTAAAGTCGGATAAAGCCATACCGGAACGAGAGAAGCACATATATATCAAAGCTGCATCAGAGAATATTCTGCCGCTGTCGAACGTCCAGACGACACCGGGGGATTTCACCGAACGTGGTTGCACGTATGCAGGTTGCATGGGTGTGGTGTGCGGTCCGATAAAGGACGTGATTCATTTAGTACATGGACCAATCGGCTGCGCTTACTGGACCTGGGGCGGTGGCACGAGGCAGAACCTCTCGGACAATCCAGGCTTTCATCGCAGATATTGCTTCTCCACGGACATGCAGGAAGATAACGTCATCTTCGGCGGTGAAGATAAGCTCTATAAATCCATATTAGAGGCGCATGAGGCTTTTCCGGAGGCAAAGGGCGTATTCGTGTATGCAACCTGCACAATCGGACTTATTGGGGATGACCTCAATGGAGTGTGCAAACGTGCGGAGCAGGAAATAGGGATACGAGTTGTTCCATTCAACTGCGAGGGTTTTAGAGGCTGCAGCCAATCGCTTGGGCATCACATAGCAAATGACACGCTCTTCGAGAGAGTGGTCGGCACAAAGGAGCCTGAATACACAACGGATTACGACATGAACATCATTGGAGACTACAATATCCAGGGCGATCTATGGGTGATAAAGCCGCTATTTGAGTGCATGGGGATCAGGATTCTTTGCACATTCACTGGAAACGCTTCGGTTGATGAGATTGCACAGGCACACCGTGCAAAGCTCAATCTGATGCACTGTCAGCGGTCCACGCCGTATATATGCAGACTGATGGAGAAGAAATACGGGATTCCTGTATTGAGAGCGTCACTGTTTGGGATAGAACAGACGTCAAAGGCGTTGAG
>JAODGL010000115.1:4384-5802 GCA_025464585.1 Methanosarcinales archaeon | reverse complement strand
TCTCTTTCTCTTTCTTTTTCTTTTCCTCCTTCGCTGCTTCAGCCTCTGCATATCTCTCAACTCCCTCTACCTGCATCCTCAACGAAATCAGAATATTCTCCAGATAAGTCGTTGCTGAGTTCAAGTTCTCAAGCATCAGATATGTGGGTCTGGTATAACGAGTCTTTTCCAGTTTCTTCGCCTCTTTCTCTATCCCGTCAATCGTCTTTCGGAGATATTTCAGTTTCTCCTCTACTAATTCATCCATTTGAATTTGTGAGCTTATAGGCAACCTCTTTCGCTTTCTCCTTTATCTCCTCCTCCCCCTCTACTTTCCTGCCCTCCATTAAAATCTTCCCATCACAAATTACGGTATCAACGCAACTCCCATTCGCAGAATAGACGATATTTGAAGTCAAATTATGGTTTGGTACAAGTTCCACCTTCTTTAAGTCCAACAACACAACATCAGCCAATTTACCCTCTGCGATTATCCCTGAATTCAACCTGAACATCTCTGCTGCGTTACGTGTTGCAAGTTCAAAGATTTCATCAGCAGGCAAGCTCGTCGGATTGCCAGAAAATGCTTTCTGAAACAATGACGCGATCTTCATCTCTTCAAACATGTCGAGGTTGTTATTGGAAGCGCAGCCGTCTGTTCCAAGTGCGATGTTCGAATGCAAGCCAGCCCGCTTCAACTCCTCGTAGGGCATCCTTCCGGATGCTAATTTCATATTCGACGCGGGGATGTGCACTATCTTCACATCTCTCTTCTTCAATAACTCTATCTCTTTTCTGCTTAGATGAACGCAGTGGCATGCAATCGTTCTTGGACTCAAAAACCGGATACTATCGAGGAACTCCACGGGTCGCATCCCATACCTTTTTATGCAGTCCTCAACCTCCCCTCCTGTCTCTGATAAGTGAATATGAACCATAAGGTCATGTTTAGCTGCAAAATCACGCACCCAGCAGAGGCTTTCCTCCGATACCGTGTAGATTGCATGCGGTCCGAGCATAAAAATAATTCTTTCCGGCAGCTTTTTACTTTCCTCGTACAGGATTTCATTCCTTTTCATCTGCTCCTTTGCACGCGCTCCATCAAATCCGTCAATAAAAACTGCGGATAGCGCAGCTCTTATTCCACATTCCGTAACCGCTCTCGCATTGCCTCTCCAATGCCAGTACATGTCGTTAAAGAAAGTCGTACCGGATTTTATCATCTCCAAACACGCGAGTTTCGTGCCCCAATACACGTCATCTTCCGTCATCCTCGCCTCTACCGGCCATATCTTTGTCGAAAGCCATTCCTGGAGTTGCATATCGTCTGCATAGCCGCGAAGCAAAGTCATTGCTGCGTGTGTATGCGCGTTAAATAAACCAGGAATTGCTGCTTTGTCTTTTCCATTTACCACAAATTCTGCTTCTTTACCGTTACC
>JAODGL010000115.1:0-4205 GCA_025464585.1 Methanosarcinales archaeon | reverse complement strand
GGATTATGAAGTTGCGCTCGAAAAAGCGGTAAGTATACTGAGAGTAGCGAAGAAGCCTCTTATTTACGGGCTGAGCAATAGTGGATACAACGCTCAACAAGTGGCGTTGGAAATAGCAAAGCTAAAGAAGGGAGTATATGACATCTCGGAATCAATTTGCCATAATTTTCTGTATCCGGAGTTGAGGAAAGGTGAATATCCCTTTTACTATGCTCTGCTGGATGAGATAAGGGATAACGCCAATGTTATTGTTTACTGGGGTTCTAATCCTATTGAGTCACATCCGAGACATCTCTCCAGGTTCTCTCTGTATCCGGTAGGAAGATATGCAATGAAAGGGGTGATGGATAGGGAATTGATTACTATTGACGTAGTTGAAAGCGAGTTGAAGAAGGTCTCAAGGTGGTTCTTGCAGGTGAACCCGGACACAGGAGGAGATGCTAAAATCGCGGACCTTATGAAGCGACTGGTGAAAGGAGAGAAGGACATTGCTGCAATAGACTTTGATACCGCGGTAGTAAAAATAGCAGACAGGCTGAAGAGGGCTTTTTTTGGTGCTATTTTCGTTGGACTTGGTGTGTTTTCAAGTGAAAACGCATCGAGGAAGGTCAAAGCTATTTTCGCTCTGGTGGATGCACTCAACAAAGAAGGCGTGAAATTCGTGATGCTTCCAATGAAAGGTCATTTTAATGTGATGGGTGCGGTGCAGCTTTTGTTACGTGAGACCGGGTATCCATTTGGTGTGGACTTTTCTCGTAACCTGCTCTTTGAGCCTGGTGAGACAACGGTTCTGGATGTGATAGAGCGAGAAGAAGTGGATGCGGCGTTAATCGTAGGTGCAGACCCTTTTTCTTCGTTTCCAAAGGATGCAGCGAGGAAATTGTGCGATATGCCTGTAATCCTTATAGACCCTTTTGAAAGTCCAACTACGCAGTTCTCTTCTGTGGTCTTTCCTGCTGCAATTACAGGTGTCGAGGCGGAAGAGATAGCATACAGGATGGACGGTCTTCCTCTGAAGCTGGGGAAAATTGTAAATTGCGAATATCCTTCGGATAAGACGATTTTGGAGAGGATACACGGGAAGCTGGCGGAAAGTGTGTATATTTAGGTATCCGCAAGCATCGCCCTCACTTCCTGCAATTTCATCAGGAACTCCTTCCCTTTCTCTGTAAGCATATAGGTCTTCCTTGCACCCGGTTCGCCACCATTGCCGATGAAGCCACGCTCCATGAGGAAGTCAAAATATCTTTTAAAACTTCTCCAATCCAGATTAGACCTTTGCAGGATATGTGTCTTCTTCGCTCTCCCCTCCTCTGAGATCACCGTCAATATATCCACAATAATGTCCCATCTGCTTCTTTGTTTTGTTCCATTCCCCATTTTTTCTTCTCTTTTAACTTTCACTCTTTGTATCATTATTCGTGGTTTAATAAAAGAGTATAAGAAGAATGGGCACATATCAGGGTGATATAGCAACGATATATGTTTAAGAGGTATAGCTTCAAACCATAGAAAATCTTATATATAAAAATAAAAATATTACAAATATTGCAAAAATAAATAAGACCATAGAAAGGTTTATATATAAAAATGTTGCAAGAATAAATAAGTATCATCATGAAGCATCTCGAGATAGTATTGGAATCACTGCAAGATTCGCAATGGCATTCATTAGATGAAATTGCAGCCCTTTTTTCTTTGCCGGAGGATAAACTAAAAAAAATCATCCGCTTCTTAGAAGAGGAAGAATTCATCAGCTTTGATGAAGGGAGGGAGAGGACGAAGATAAAACCATTGGGCTTAACTTTTTTGCAACTCCCCCTCGAAGAATAATAAAAAAAATTATCGCAGCATCTGTTCCACTTCTTTTAATCTTTGCAGCAAATCCTTTCCCCTCTCTGTAAGATAATATCGCGTCCCCTCTTCCGGGTCGCTGTTATTTCCTACAAAACCATGCTCCTGGAGGAAGCTAAAATGTCTTTGAAAGTTTCTCCAGTCCAAATATGCATTCTGCATAATTCGTGTCTTTTTCGCTCGCCCCTCCTTCTCGGCGACCACCTTCAAGAGGTCCAAAAGGATTTCCCATCTGCTTCTCGGCTCTATTCTGCTCACCATTTCTCCTCACCTTGATTCCCCTTTTTACTTACTCTTACCATATGTATAAGTCATATATTGGAAGGAGTATAAAAACTTTTCTATTTTTTAGCAATGTTATCAAGATTGAGCAATGTTGTATTTCGTTAATTATATAACCCGCTTTTAAGTAAAGTAACTATGATAAACAATGGCAGCGTGGGGAGGAGGATTAATAGCCGAGAGGGAAAAGGAAATAATGATGGGTAGCGAAGAGGGGAAAGGGATAGGGATAAAGAGGAAAAGTAAACGCAGTGCCATTGAAAATACCCTTCGCCTTGCTGCATGCTCTGACCTGCGAAGGGGTATCCTTATTTCTTTGAGCGAGGGGAAAAAAGCGCTGAGCGAATTGCGAGATGCGCTGAGCGTAAGCTCTACCACCGCTATACACGCATTAAGAGAACTTGGAAGGGAAAATCTCGTCTCCCAGGATAATGATAGGGATTATATGCTGACAAAAATCGGGGAGGTTATAGCATTGAAATTAACTGATTTTGTCGATGCGATAGAAGTGTTGAAGAAGCACGAGGACTTCTGGCTTGAGCATGACCTCAGCGGGATTCCACCGCATCTGATAGAGAAGATTGGAGCGTTGAACAATTCTATACTAATAGCAGATATGCCTACTGAGTTTTTCAAATCCCATACAACCTTCCTTCAAATACTTGAAGCCGCTAACGAAGTGAGAGGCATTTATCCCTTTTTTCATCTGGAATATCTGAAAGTAATCGAAGAATTAGTGAAAAGAAAGAGGATTGATGTGGAACTCATCGTAACGAATGAAGTATTGGACAATATAGTCGGAGTGGTTGAAACAGAAGAAGCGTTTAAAAATTTTTTTCACGAGCCTAATTTTGCTTTATTTGCGACAGACAAAGATTTGAAAATAGCTCTTAGTCTTACCGACAGTGTTTTTTATCTTGGGTTGTTCGATGACAATGGGGCATACGATTATAATAGAGCGCTAATAAGTGATGCTAAAAAAGCGCTCTCGTGGGGAAGAGAATTGCATGCGCACTACCGCCAGCTATCAGAAGCGGTTGTTTTGTGAAGATAAAGTTCTTGCACGCACACATGGGTGAGGTAAATAAATGATAAAAGTTGTATATGAATGAGCCTACCATATTATAATCCGTCATCGCAAATCTTAATAATTCTTGCTTTTGCGATAATAGGGGGTGGGCTGAAATACATCGATGACGCCTTCGATGAAGATTTATTTAGTAAGAAGAAAGCGATATTAACAGCGCCTATCATAGTGATAATTGCGTGTATATTGGCAATAAAAGACACAGCATCGCAAACTATTCTTTTTTCAATCCTCCTTTCTGTTTTAATAGGTGGAAAAGTGGATAATTTAATATTTAAAGTCAGTTCCATTGCGTTTTTATTACTTCTTTTCCTTCCTTCTTTTTGTTTGTATGGCACTCCGAGTTTTTTATGGATACCTTTATTGGTTATTACAATTTCAGGCATAATAGACGAAAAAGGGAATGATTATGTAGATGAAAATAAAACAAATAAACTGATATACTTCTTCTTTGAACATCGGTTCACAATGAAGATAGGGATACTAACAGTCTGTGGTCTTCAATTTCTTGAATGGTTCTATTTATTTGCCTTTTTAGCGTTTGACGGCGCATACGAGTCAATAAGAATATTTGGGTACCTGTATAAGCGTGATAAATTTCATTTTCGGACTGAAAAAATTCAAAATCTCGAGCATCGTGGACCCTGCCCACGTCCCCGCAAACCCTGATATAGAGGTTTAGCGGTTTAGCGGTTTGGCGGTTTAGTGGTTTGGAGGTTTAGTGGTTTAGAGGTTTGGAGGTTTGGAGGTATAACTGGATAATCTGTCTGGACGGCGTTCCGTGATACAATTTCTCTATGAAGACCGAGGCATCCTTATCCTCGCCGGATAGTATCATAACATTGTCAAAATTCTTCTTCAACACTTCCTCACCCTCTTTTCTTATTAAATAAGAATGGGGATTAATCGCGATTAAACTGGTGCAATTCCACCTCTTTAACCCATCTAATTGTTTCTGTAGTAGCTCAAGCACCTCATCTGA
>JAODGL010000171.1 GCA_025464585.1 Methanosarcinales archaeon | reverse complement strand
TGGCGACAAAGGTATAATTCAGAAGAAGCGGTGAAGAAGGCGACACGGGATTTGTTGGGATTATAACCCCTATAAAATTATCTTAATAACAAAAATGCCAATAAGCGCAACGGGAATCAATATCATGCCTCTGAATGCGTCTTTGACACCTACTTCGTTTTCCTTATTTTTAATCAAACTTTTTCTAAATGTTTGAATTGAAATTAAACTCCTCGCGGTGAAGAACATCGGAATGGCTAACAGCGTGAGACCAATGTATGGAACGCCTAAGAAAGGAATAGGAATGAATGCGAGCCATGAACAGACCGTCAGCGGCAAATAAAGACTGGTAGTCGCGGTCTTACCCAATCGAATTGCCAGGTTCCTGCGATTTATCAAGCGGTCGCACTCGAAATCCGGGATTTCTCGCGTTAATTTCAGCTTGAATACGTCTATCACCCAGGGTAGTGCAACAACAGTAGGGAGCCAGCTCACCTGATGCGTTTGCAAATAGTAACCACTGAAGACCGTCAGCCATCCCACTCCTGCGGTTAGAGCTATTTCACCCAAGCCGTGGTAAGAGAACCGCAGTCCCCTTGAATATGAGTATGCGATGAATATGCCGAGGAGACCGAGTGGCAGGGTCAAAGGTCCGGGACTCAGGAAAAACTGTAACAGCACGGCGAGTGGTAAAGCAGCCAATACACAGAGATAAGCACCAGTTACCGCCTGCTTCACCGATATACGCCCTTTCTCGAATGCGTTAAACCGCCCACTGACCGCGGTGGAATGAAGAGTGCTGGTCTTTTCTACATGACCAAAAACAATCCCTTTTTGCTTTAAATCGCTGTACACACTGCAAGCATTGAGCACGAAGCAGAAATCCGTTAGCAGAAAGACCGCAAGCAGCGAGATTGCCAGCACCTTCCAATTAAAGGCATATCCGTCTGCCCACGCCAAGACTGCACCCAAGAAGAACGGAAAGAGAGTGGTTGTGAACTTCGGCAGCCCGGAAAGTTCCGCCCAGCCAGATAATGTACTAAGGTTCATCTTCAGACTCGTACTTCATTCCACACACGCCAAAGCGCCGAGGGGACATGCCTTTACGCATACCTCGCACCGAACACATTTCTCCTCATCCACGCGTATATTCCACGCGGGGTCGAACTTAAACACCCCGGTTGGGCAGACAGAAATGCAAGCACCACAATGGATACATCGCGCTTCATCCCATGCAATCAGTTTTACTAATTTCCGTACTTCAACTCCTTTCTCCCTGAAAAGCGCTGCAACACGCTCCACTTTATCTTCCGGGACGTCAATGATGACTTCGGCTCGCACTGCATCCACATTCGCCCGGTCTATATTTATTTTCGCTCCCGTTTCAAGGATTACTTCCGCTGTGTATGGCGTTTCGTGCAAACGAGACGAAAATCTCCTCAGTAGCAACTTCATTTTTTCTGCTTTATACATAGCTCTTTAAATATATAAATCATAGTCATTCCGAAAATATTTATATTTCTTTGGTAAAGCTTTCTTATAAGCCATTACAGGCTTGCGGGTCGGGAGCAGAGCCGCACACAGAAGAAAGGTTTATGAACGCGAGGATAAGGGATTTTGTGCTAACAGAGCAAAAATGGATTTTTTCCGTGATCTGCTATGAAATTAAAGAGGAGGAGAATGTGAAATGCCTCTTGCGATATATCCCGGACGAAAGAGGGGATAGAGTTTCAGAGAGGGGAAGATACAGGAAGTTAAACTTTCATGAATCTTTTGAATTCCTGAAAAAATACCGTCCAGAATATGTAAGAGACGTGCATGTGGTTCCAAAACGAGATATAAAAGAAATCCTGCGACCTGAGGATTGGTTACCGCGAATTGCTAAGCATGAAAAGCCCGTCAGAACCATTTATGAGCTGCTTGGAAACTGTGTTCCAAAGGATAGAATAGGCATCACGGGCTCCTTTTTATGTGGTCTTAACAGCGAAAAATCCGACCTCGATTTTGTCGTCTATGGGCTGAAGAACTTCAACCTTGCGAGAGAAGTTATAGAAAATGCGATAGAGGAAGGTGTTATTCAAGAGTTAAAAGAGGAGGTGTGGAAGCGGATTTACAATAAAAGGAACCCTGAGTTGAGTTATGAGGAGTTTGTCGCGCATGAAAGGAGGAAGAAAAATAGAGGTGCAATCGGGCAATCATATTTCGATCTCCTGTACGTGCGAGATTGTGAGGAAATAAAGAGATTAGATAGCAGTAATTATGAAAAGGGCGAAAAAATGGGTTACGGGAAGATAACAGCAGAAGTAAAAAACGCCTCTTTCTCTTTTGACAGCCCTGCGATATATGAAATAGAACACCCTGAAATAAACAGGGTTCTTTCGTTCACTCATACTTATGCCGGGCAGGCGTTGGAAGGAGAACTGATAGAAGCTCGTGGCGTAATAGAACGCACAAAAGATGACACAAGATTGGTTGTGGGCACGACAAGAGAGGCAAAAGGAGAGTGGATAAAGTCGCTCTCTTTATTAA
>JAODGL010000071.1 GCA_025464585.1 Methanosarcinales archaeon | reverse complement strand
TAACGAAAAATTTTTTAAAAGAGATTTGATTTTTTCTCTTTCTGCTTTTTCTCCTTCCTCTCCACCTTTATCTCTCTTATCCACGTATGCGGATAATTTCCCGTTTCGTCCTTCTCTTCCGATTTCACCATGTCCCAAATCGTCAGCAGTGCCACGGATAGCCCATGCAGTGCATCCATCTCTACGCCTGTCTTTCCAACTGACTTCACAGAAACTGCCGCTTTTATATCGCTATCACCCACCGAAAAATCAACTTTTACCGCTTCAATGCTTATTGGGTGGCATAGCGGGATCATATCCGGGGTTTTTTTCACTGCTAATATCGCTGCTGTTTCTGCACATCCGAGCACATTCCCCTTCTTTATATTCCCGCTTCTTATCTTCTCAATAGTGCTATTCTTCAATTTTATGCTGCCAGAAGCTACCGCTATTCGCTCAACATCTTCTTTCTCGCTTATGTCCACCATGGACATACTAACGTCTTGCGGATGCATTGCTTATGCATTATTAAGCTGGCCAGACACCGAAATATATCTCCAGCCCTAATACCACAACACCAATAAAGATGCCAATGAGCAGTATCGTCTTCGGCGATAGCTTGACCGCAGACTCCTCTACATCGTAATACCGCATCAATCCCGCAGAGGACATAAGTCCACGCTCTTCGCCTCTTCCTCTTCCTCCTTCTCTCTTCGCTTTCTTCGTTGTTTTTCTCTTTGTCATAATTGTGATATATAGTGCCTGGACTTTAAAACCTGATAACCCTCTTTTGAATCAGAGATAAATTAAAAATTCTGAAATAACAACCCAAGTACCTTTATCTTTTAAAGGAGAGCTACCTAATTATCACCACTTTCGTGCCATCAGCATCGAGAATATCTCCCTCACTTTCACTTGTACTCTTGCACAGCTCCACCTTTGTTGCCGTCGCATTCTCTATATCCTCAGTATCCAAACTCTCCACGTATATCTCTATTTTATCCAGCGGTGCGTTTAACGGAATACCGCGTTCGGATTTATAATTTCTAACTGCTCGGACAATATTGGCGATTAAATCACCTTCCTGCTCCGCTTCTGAGTCGATCATATCCTGCTTTACCACCGGCCATTTCTCCTTATGTACGCTCCTTTCGCCTTCCTCTCCTGCAATGAGGGAATGCATCTCTTCGGCATAAAAAGGAATGAAAGGTGCAAGAAGAACAGAAAGCGTCTTTATCGTTTCATGCAACGCATATTTAGCCGATTCTTTTCCTTCCTCTCCTCCACGCCCATATAACCTTGACTTCACCAGTTCAATGTAATCATCTGCAAGCACGTTCCATGCGAAAGCCCTGATGCTTTTCATCGCCTCGTCAAACTTGAAGTTTTCCATGTAGGCAGTCACCGACACAATGAGCTTATTCAATTTTGAGAGCAACCATCTATCAACCACTCTTAGATTCTTTTTTTCTTTGGTAAAGCTTTCTTTTAAGCTATAATCAGATAAATGAATCATAGAGAACCTGAGAATGCTCCACAGTTTCTGCATGAATTTGCTCGCTGCGACTATATCCTTCCACCGGAATTGCACGTCCGAACCCACGGCACCGCCAATTGCCGCCCACTGCCTGAATACATCCGCGCCATGTTTTTGAATCACCTCATCCGGAGAAATGGTATTATTTCTTGATTTGCTCATCTTATACCCATCCTCACCCAGAACCATCCCGTTTATCAAGATGGTACGCCAGGGTATTTTGCGGGTAAGAGCGACAGCGCGGAGGATGGAGTAAAAAGCCCATGTTCTTATGATGTCATGCCCTTGTGGTCTCAGTTCTACGGGGAATTCTATTCCTGACGACCCTGCATTAAAACTCCAGTCAGCAGCCCAGAGAGCAGTTAGCGAGGAGTCCATCCATGTATCCAGCACATCCTTTTCTCCCTCGAATTCCGTACCGCCACAATTAACACAAGGCGTATTCGGACTTGATGTCAAAGGGTCTACCGGTACTTTATCTTCAGAGGCTACCTTCACGGCGCCGCAGCTTTTGCAATACCAAACCGGAATAGGGACACTGAAAATCCTTTGTCTGGATATGCACCAGTCCCATTCCATGGATTCAACCCAATTTTCCAATCGAATGCGGAAATGCTCCGGATACCATTTTATCTCTCGTGCTGCATTTATTATCTCCTCTTTCCTCACACGCACAAACCACTGTCGTGTAGAAATGATTTCTATTGGCGTTTTACACCTCCAGCAGACACCCACATTTTGTTTTATCCGCTCTCGCCTTTTGAGCAATCCTTTGGCATCTAAATCTTCTATTATCTTTCGTTTGCATTCTTCTACGCTCAACCCCTCATATCCGATTGCAGCTTCTGTCATCCGCCCTCTTTCGTCTATTGAAGCCCGTAAAGGAAGTTTATGCAGTTTCCACCATCTTACGTCCTGCCGGTCGCCAAATGTGCAAATCATCACTACGCCAGTCCCAAACCCGGGATCAACGCTCTCATCGCCGTGAACCTTCACGCGATGCTCAAATATCGGCACTTCCAGCTCCTTACCCACGATGCTCTTATAGCGCTCGTCATCGGGATGCACAGCTACGGCAACACAACTCGCAAGCAGTTCTGGTCTCGTGGTTGCAATTTCTACATACTCTGCTTCTTTTTTTTCTGCTTCCACACCAATCTTCTTGAAGAGTATATAGTTCAAATAGGCGTCTCTATCATCGTATTCAACCTCTGCAAAGGCTATTGCAGTCTCACATCGTGGGCACCAGTTCACAGGATGCTCTGCTTGATATATTAGCCCATCACGATACATCTTCAAGAAAGAAAGCTGAGTAAATCTTTTATAGCGCTCGTCCATCGTAACATACTCCCTGCTCCAGTCTATGGACATGCCAAGCCGCCTCATCATGCCCTTCATCTGCTCTATGTTCTCCGCAGTGAGCTGTCTGCAAAGCTCCCTAAACTCTTGCTTGTTTATCTGATGCCTGGATATGCCGTGTATCTCTTCCACTTTCACTTCTGTCGGCAGTCCGTGACAGTCCCATCCCTGAGGAAACATCACGTCATAACCCTGCATCCTTTTGTAGCGTGCAATAAAATCAATGTAACACCAGTTTAACGCATTACCGATATGGAAATCGCCAGTAGGATAAGGGGGTGGCGTATCTATGATATAAGGCACCTTATCCGGAGACGCCTCGAAATAATACATCGAATCGTCCCATCTCGCTTGCCACTTCTCTTCTATTATCTCCGGTTTGTATTTCTTCTCCATTTTCATCTTCTCTTTAATTCTCCTCTAATAAAATTACTTTATTTGCTTTTATTTTATGTATAAACTTTTTGACTCCATTGTAAGCCAGAAGACTTAACATTTATAACATAACATAAAAATACTTAAAATACAGCAAATGGGAGCATGCAGAAAACATGAAAGTATTACATGATGAGGATATAGATGAGAGCATTTTGAGAGATAAAACAATAGCAGTGATAGGGTATGGAGCGCAGGGAGATGCGCAGGCAAACTGTCTGGCAGATTCAGGCATAAATGTGGTCGTGGGTGCGCGAGAAGGCGGTAAGAGCTGGGAAAAAGCAAAAGAAGACGGTTTTGACGTATTAACGATAGATAAAGCGGCGGAAAAAGGCGATATTGTGCATATCCTGCTTCCGGATGAGATTCAGCCCGATATTTATGAAAAACAGATAAAGCAGCACATGAAAGCAGGAAAAACACTCGGGTTTTCGCATGGCTTTAACATCTGCTTTAAAAGAATTGTTCCACCTGCGGATGTGGATGTTATCATGGTTGCACCGAAGGCGCCGGGAACCGAGGAGAGGAAGGCGTATTTGGAGGGTTTTGGTGTTCCGGGACTCGTGGCTGTGAACCAAAACGCATCGGGAAAAGCACGGGAAGTGGCATTGGCAATGACGAAGGCAATGCACTGGACAAAAGCAGGCGTATTAGAGTGCACTTTTGAACAGGAGACATACGAGGATTTATTTGGCGAGCAATGTGTTTTATGCGGCGGTCTGGTAGAATTAATGAAGAACGGGTTTGAAGTGCTGGTAGAAGCGGGTTATCCACCGGAGATGGCGTATTTCGAGTGCGTGCACGAGATGAAGCTCATTGTAGACCTGATATGGCAGGGTGGGATAAAGAGAATGGCAGAAGTTATCTCCAATACTGCGGAGTATGGAATGTGGTCTGTGGGACATAAAATAATCGGACCCGAGGTAAAGGAAAAGATGAAAGAAACGTTGAAACGCGTTGAAAACGGTGAATTTGCAAAGGAATGGGTGGAGGAATACAAACGAGGCATTCCGTTCTTAAAAGCGAGTAGAGAGAAGATAGGCAAGCATCAGGTTGAGACCGTTGGTGCGGAAATAAGGAAGTTGTTTGCAAAAAAATGAGCTTTGAGAGGAAATGATAACCATAGCGATACCAAAGGGCAGTTTAGAAGCACAAACCCTGCTGCTATTCAAGCAAGCAGACCTGGAGATAAAAAAAGCAGATAGGGAGTACAATCCCAGAATAGAAGACCCGAGGATAGAACGCGTGAAGATATTAAGACCGCAGGAGATACCAGAATACGTCGAGAAAGGGTATTTTGACGCCGGCATAACCGGTAAGGACTGGATAGAAGAAAGGGGTGCGGATGTAGTGGAAGTAGCAGACCTGAGCTACAGCAAAACCGCAGAGAAAGAAGGCAGTGTAAAAATCGTCCTGGCGGTGCAAGCAGACAGAGCAGGCATAAAAGCGGCGAAGGACATAAAACCGCAGAGTAAAATAAGCACTGAATATCCTCGCCTTACAAAATCTTTCTTTGACAGACTTGGCATACCTGTGCAGATATTTTTTTCATACGGCGCTACCGAAGCAAAGGACATGATGGACGGGATAGTCGAGCTCACGGAGACCGGGGAGACACTGCGGAAAAATAACTGGCGGATAATAGATACGATACTGGAATCTTCCACGAAGTTTATCGTGAATAAGGATTCGTGGCGTGATGCGGAAAAGAGGCGAGAGATAGAGGAGATAAGAACCCTGCTTTCCGGTGTGATAGAAGCTCGCGGGAAGGTATTGCTCAGCATGAACGTTGCGGAGGATAAGTTAAAGGAAGTGGTGTCAGTGCTACCGGCGATGAAAAGACCAACCATATCCCAGCTTTACGATTCCGATAATAACCAGCGTCGGTATTATGCCGTGGAAACAGTGGTTAGCAAGCGCGAGGTGAATATCTTAATCCCAAAGTTGAAAAGCATGGGTGCTGAGGATATTATTGAGGTAGATATAACCAAAATAGTACGGTAATGTCTGCAAATTACGACTTGCTTAGCATCTTCAACAACGCAAAAAACTCACTCGCCGCTTTGCTCAACGCTCCATCGTGATTTTCTATTATTTTTACTGATGCGCCGGTTAGGCACGCATAAGCCATTGAGATCGCACGGTTCATAAACTGATGCTCTTCTATGCTGGTTCTATTCTCTACGTCCCTTTCCCTTGTCTTATCCCTCTTCCTTCGCTCTAATATCTCATCTGGATCTGCCTCTATCAAAACAAACTGGTCTGGCTTTAGTTCTCGTAACACGTATTCGGGCAATCCCGGAAGATACCCCGCAGACGTCTTTATCGTGCAATGCGTGTCTATTATGAGGTTCATGCTCTCTCTCCATTCTGCGATTTTGTTACAGGCAAGCATCTGTATCTCCCGCTGTTTTTCGCCTGGTAACTTTCGCAACTCGTCTCGTTTCTCTACAAGCCCTCTCTCTCTCGCCGCTTCAAACATTATATCGCCATAATTTCTTGGTATGAACTCGATGCCTTCACTTTCTCCTTCCTTTCTCAACTGCAAACTCTCCTTTATCACCGTTGACGAACCCGCCCCAGGCATTCCGGTAACGATAATCAGGGTCATTTTGCTCCTCCTTTATCTACCTATCTACTATAATTATATAAAGATAGCTAATAATGAAAGCATTGGCACTGTTATCCGGCGGTCTGGATTCTATTCTGGCAACCAAGCTTATTTTAGACCAGGGTATAGAAGTGGTAGCACTGAACTTTATTTTGCCCTTTGCAGTGGAAAAGGAAGATTATGCAGGTGATACGGCAGATAGGTTTGAGATACCACTTGTAAGGGTAGAAGCAGGAGAAGAATACCTTGAGATAATAAAAAACCCTGAGCATGGTTATGGTTCAGGGATGAACCCCTGTATAGATTGTCGTATTTATATGCTGCGCGAAGCGAAGCGGATAGCGAAAGAAGTAGGTGCTGATTTCATCGTCACAGGCGATGTTCTTGGTGAGAGACCAATGAGCCAGCACAGGAAAGCGTTGGAGCTCGAGGAAAAAGAAGCGGGTGTAGAAAAAATGGTCTTGAGACCGCTATCGGCAAAACTACTCGCTGAAACGATTCCGGAACGTGAAGGCTGGGTGGACCGGAGCAAACTTCTGGATATAAAGGGAAAGAGCAGAAAGCCTCAGATTGCACTTGCAAAAAAGTTTGGTTTGCAAGATAACTATCCATCGCCCTCTGGCGGCTGTCTCTTAACCTACCGCGAATTTGCATCTAAGTTGAGGGATTTGTTCGAGCATAAGTATAAGGAGAAAGTGACAATGAGGGATGTGAAGTTACTGAAAATAGGCAGGCATTTCCGGTTTGATGCGTCAAAGATAATAGTAGGGAGAAACGAAGAGGAGAATAAGCTTCTACTGGATTTGAAGAGTCCTGCGGATTATGTTTTTGAAGTGCCAGGTTGCGGGAGTCCAATAACGATTTTGGAAGGTTCTAAGAGCAAGGAAGCGATTGAAGTCGCTGCAAAGCTGACTGCAAGATATTCTGACGCTGGCGCCGATGCCGGTTTAGTGTTGGTGAGATACAGAGCTGAAAAAAGGGAAAAGTCAATAGTTGTTTCGCCTTTGGATGAAGCCGAAATAGCTCGACTGAGGGTATAACCAACTTCAAGAAAACAGAAAATAAATTATAGACACAGATTAACACTTGTGGGCTCTGCCCACATCCCCGCAAGCCCTGTAAGGGCTTAATGATAAGAATCCACACGGTTAAACTAAAATAAATCTAGT
>JAODGL010000107.1:4765-29531 GCA_025464585.1 Methanosarcinales archaeon | reverse complement strand
GGAAGAGGGACTGGGAAGGGTTGAAGAATGTCATTGGAACGCCGCAGGGCGGTGTCATATCTCCCCTTTTAGCCAATATATATCTGCACTACTTCGATGAAAGGATGGCAGAATTCGGCTATGAGGTGGTTAGATATGCAGATGATTTCTTGATGCTCCTACTCTACCAACGGGGCGAAGCCCCGTTATTGAGTATTGTTTGGTATTTGTGATTTGGAGTTTGGGATTTTTGTCCACTGGATATTGAGCAAATACTTTTTATTTTATGGAATAGCCTCCTTTATTGCATCAGCGAGTAATCTACCCGCTTGCTGCATTATCGGTCTTTCCGGACCCATGTACGCCACACACTCGTTATCGTGCATCTGCATCACCGCTTCCTCAAACGATTTCATGTCTTTGTAGGACATACCCACAAGTTTAGCTGCGATTTTGGAAGCCGAGCCACAAGGTGTGTCTCGAATGACTTTTACGGCTTCTATAACTTTGTTTTTCTCATTCACTCTGAATTCAAATTTTGGCTTTCCGAAAGATTCGACAAAAGATTGTACAAGTTCATTCTCACTCGTGTCCAGCGAACAAAGAGGTTCCGGGAATTCCACGTGTATTCCCTTCTCCTTGAGTTCGTTTTCAATCGAATATTTACCTTCTGGTATCAAGTTCGGGTCTTCAATAGGCCAAAGAATAGCTTTTGCTCCTGTTCTTTCCGCGATGATAGGTACGAGGTCGCCTGCCTTTGGAAGTATTCCGAGCACTAATAGGAGGTCACATTCGGGTAGCGGTATATCTTCTGGCATGTCGTTCTCCGGGTCGTCAAGCGATACGGACGGGACTTTGAGGTCGTAGAGGCTCACAATCCGGTCTGCAAGTTCACTCATAGCCAGATGTTCGGTTACCAGTTCTCCAAACGAGCCATGATACAGTATATAAACTCTATTATTCAATGTTTCGCTTACGCCCTGCTAAATTTCCTCTCTTTACTTCCTCAGTTCCTCTAATCTCCTCTTTATCTGCTCTAACTGGTCTCCAAGCATCTTCTCCTGTGCTTCCAGCATAGAGATCTCCTGTTCCTTCGGCACTGGTGCTTGCTGCTGTAGCCAGGAACCGAACTGAGGCATTTGCCCTGTCTGGTAGAGATACTGTGCCGCTGGCGGTAATCCCGCTGGGCTTCTTCCTATCCAGCCTGGCGAGTACCCAAACCTCATCCAACCTGGTAAACCTGTTAGATAATACATGTTCCTCCATCTATTTCCGCCTCTTCCATACGCCATTTTTTTCCTTATCACCTCCTAAAACAAACTTTTTAGATAAAAAAATGATCAAAAAATGTCTCATGGTCTCGTCATTTTAGAGCCACACTTCGGGCAAGTTTGTTCGTAGCATGGCACCCCGGCTTGATGTGGCATTGTATAGCCACAATTTGGGCATCGGCATTCCCCGCCGGGTCCCAATCCTCTACCGCCCATTCTTCCTCTTCCTCCGCCGCTCATTTTATCTTATCCACCTCCCATACGAATACGGCATGGGGTATATTCCAGGAACTGGAGCTATCGGCCCATACATTCCTGTCCACCACCATCTGGGAAGCCATGAGAAGTTTCGGCAGAAGGGATAAGGGTTGCCGCTTCCGGGTCCAAAACCAGACCAAAAACCTCTTCCAAATCCTGTTCTTCTTCCTCTTGGCATTTTTTTCACCTCCTTTTAAGCTCTTCTATTCTTTTCTTCACTTCCTCTAAATCTTTCTCCAGTCTATCTGCCATGTCTGATAATTGTTCAATTTCTTCTTCTTTTGTTTTTGTACTTGGTGCTGCCGACGTCTGAGGCGCTTGTGGTTGCGGTTGTGCGGGCATTGGTTGCTGCATGCCCATACCACGTCCCCTACCGCCGCCTCGTCCACCGCCCATGCCCATACCAAATCCAGCGCCTGTACCTGCACCCATTCCTGCGTGAGCGGCAACTGTCGAAATTCCAGCCTCATTTAGTCTACCGGCTTTATACATCTCAACTGCTTCTTTCACTGTGCCATACGCGCCTGTTGCAATCTTCACACCTGCTGTGGAAAGCACCTGGAAAGCATTGGGACCTATATTTCCGGATATAACCACATTCCCCCCTTTATTCACGACTGTTTGTGCTGCTTGAATTCCTGCTCCTCCCGGTGCGGTAATGGCTTCGTTTGGTATAGCTTCGAATGCCATCGTATCTGAATCAACGAACACGAAGTACTGGCACCTTCCAAACCTCGGATCTACTTGCGCATTCAAGTCTCCTGCCGTTGCAGTTACGCATATCTTCATCTTTTTTCTCCCTTCCTTTTTCTACCTTACTATATGAATATATATTCATAAGCATATAAAAAGTTTACTTGTTTTCTTTCTCTCCTTCCACAAATGCCCTCACATTTTCCACTATCTGCTCAAACGCCTCTCTCACTTTCGATTCCTTTTGCAGAACAAAAGGCGTTCCGCTATCTGCAGCTTCTACCATCTGCGGGTCAAATGGCACTCTGCCGAGGAAAGGCACACCTAACTCCCTCGCTGACCTTTCGCCGCCACCGTATTTGAAAAT
This sequence comes from Methanosarcinales archaeon, assembly GCA_025464585.1. Taxonomy (GTDB): domain Archaea; phylum Halobacteriota; class Syntropharchaeia; order Alkanophagales; family Methanospirareceae; genus QMVO01. The sequence continues at coordinate 26,963 of JAODGL010000107.1, read as the reverse complement.
GTTTATCTCTTTGCCACAGTAAGGGCATACAAACCCGCTCATGTTCTCTATTATCCCTATAACAGGTACTTTCAGCACGCCAGAGAAATTCACCGCCTTTCTTGAATCCAGCAACGCTAAATCCTGCGGTGTCGTAACTATTATCGCACCACCTACGTTTTTAATCAACTGCGCAACACTTAGCGGCTCGTCTCCCGTTCCCGGCGGAAGGTCAATCACCATATAGTCCAGCTCACCCCAATCTACATCCGAAAGGAATTGCCTTATCGCATTCATCTTCATCGGTCCTCTCCAGATGATTGCAGAATCCCGGTTGGGCAAAAGAAAACCTATAGACATCGTTTTCAGCCGTGGCGTGACTAAAATCGGTGATATTTTCCCCTCTGATGCCCCTGGACGCTTGTCTTCTATTCCCAGTATCTTTGGAATATCAGGTCCGTGTATATCGGCATCCATCAAACCCACGTCTAAACCTCTCATCCCAAGAGCAAAAGCGAGATTCGCTGCCACCGTTGTTTTCCCCACTCCTCCCTTACCACTCATCACCATTATCTTATGCTTTACCTTCTCCATCCTCGCTTTTACTGCCTCTTCCTGCTCCATCATTTTCTTCTTTCCTTCTCTCTCTTCTTTCGTACTCATGATTATAATTATATTTTATCCCCTAAGATTTAAAGGAAGCAAAAGGACCTCTTCCACGCTTTCTTCTCCTACACCCGGGTGGCATTCTCGGAGGGGGCACATTAATTTTGGCTTCTGCTATCACATAATTACCTCCTTCTATCCTTATAGCTTTACCTTCGACAAAAGCTTCTGCTATTTTTCGATGCGCTTCGGTTATTATCCGGTGGAAAGTGGGTTGCGAGATGCCCATTGACTTCGCCGCTTCCGCCTGGTCGAGCTGCAAATAATCTTTCAGTCTTATGCTCTCTAACTCCTCCACCTTCAATATTTTTTCACTTATGTCGGGGTTATAGAGTTCTCCCCGCCTTGCCCTTTCCCTCGGTTCGAAGTAAAGGAAATTTGGTTGGAAGCCCACACACCTTCTCCGTCTTGCACCGCGCATATATGAATATATATTCGTAATTTAAGTATAACTCTTTTTCTATAAGACACAGATTTACACGGATTTACGCAGATTTATTTTAGTTTAACCGTGTAGATTCATATCATCTGTGTTAATCTGCGTCTATAATTTATTTTCTGTTTTCTTGAAATGTACCTGTTTACCGCGATTCCACCTCTACCCACTTGCCCTCTCCTTCCCATAATTTTATCGAACGTAGTACGACATCCAGATTTGAATCCTTTAACTTCCTCTCCAACTTCTCCCTTAGAAACAACGCTATGTTCTCGCTGGTGGGATACGAGATTATCTCATTTAAGTACTTATGGTCCACGAGTTCAAGCACTTCTTCTATCAGCGCCTTCACTTCCGAGAAATCCGCTACGCACTCTGTATCTTCCTTCTTTTCTCCTTCTACCACCACTTCTATTTTATACGTGTGCCCATGCAGATTCTTGCATTTCCCTGGATGTCTTGGCAGCGAATGCGCCGCGCTAAAGTCTGTTGATACTCCTAATTTCATCTTTATTTAAATAAAAAGAAACCCCTCTGATTATAATATAAAATATACAATGGCAATAGGGAAGAAAACAAAAGGCAAGAAGCTCAGGCTTAGCAAAGCGGCTAAGCAAAACAGAAGAATCCCCGCTTGGATAATGGTAAAAACGAACCGAAGAGTGACAACACATCCGAAAAGAAGACACTGGCGGAGGACAAAGCTAAAAGAATGAAGGGTAAAACATGAGAGAAAAAATAAGAGGAGGGGGAGAAGAACGTATTTTTACGATACCGTTGAGGGATGTGAAAAAGGCACCGAGGTGGAAAAGGAGTAATCGCGCAATGGCAGAGATAAGGGAATATTTAATGCGACATACAAAAGCTGAGGATGTCATTTTAGGTGCGACAATAAACGAGAAGGTGTGGGGTCGCGGCGCGCAGAAGCCACCTTCAAAGATAAGAGTGAGGGTAACCGAGGAAGAGGATATAATCAGAGCTGAACTTATAGAGTAACCAAAGCAAAGTGACAGCGATGAAGAGAGGGAGAGATAAAGAGATAAGAAGGACATTCAGTGTTGATGGCAGCGCGTATATAGGAGTTTTTGCAACTTGCACTGAATCAGCGCTTCTTTTGCCTTCTCATATATCCGATAGGTTAACAGCAGAAATGGAGCGTGCATTGAAGGTGAAAGCAATAAGAACTTCGGTAGCGGAGATGTCTCTAACTGGCTGTTTAGCGGTGGGGAACTCAAATGGTTTTATCCTTTCCTCTTACACGTTGGATAGCGAGCTACGGCGAATAGAGGAATTCGCGCGAGAGGAAGGTTTGAGCGAAAAAATTAGCCGTCTGCCTGGCTACGATAGGATGAACGCTGTGGGGAATATCATACTCGCAAACGATTCGGTTGCGCTGGTTCATCCGCGGTTGTCGGCGAAGACTGTGGATGTAATAAAGGAGACCCTGGAAGTGAAGGTATATAAGGGCACAATAGGTGGACTGAAGACCGTGGGAATGGCTGCGGTTGCAACAAATAAAGGTATATTGGCACATAATAATGCCTCGCGTGAGGAATTAGAATTCCTGGAAGAAATTTTCGAGCTGCCTGTGGAGATAGGCACTGTTAATTTTGGCGTTCCTTTAATAGGTGCGGCGTTGCTCGCGAACACAAAGGGATACGCTGCCGGGGCTGATACCACCGGTGCGGAATTGGGGAGAATAGAGGATGCATTAGGGTTTTAAACGCTCTGGCTTAATGAAAAATGCAGAATGCAAATTGAAAAATGCAAATCAACGCTTTTCTTTTCTCCTTTCTCCGAAGCCTTTTTGATCAAACTTTTTTCTAAAAAGTTTGATGCGTCGACCGGGATTTGAACCCGGGCAGTGGGCTTGGAAGGCCCAAGTCATACCTCTAGACCATCGACGCTTTTTGTATTTTTATAACTTTTTAGCTTAAATATTTTTTCAAGCCAGAATTTTAGACGAGCTACTTATCTCTTGTTCCCCATCGCTTTACTAATTCGCTATCTACCTTTACACCAAAAACATCAAGCGCGCGTGCCACGATAAAATCTACCATATCGAGCACGGTTTTTGGCGTGTGATAGAATGCCGGTGATGCAGGCAGCAGAGCAGCACCTGCTTTCTTCACCCTGACCATATTCTCCAGATGTATAAGACTGAGCGGTGTCTCCCTTGGAACAATCACCAATTTCCTGCCCTCTTTTAAACATACTTCCGCAACTCTTGTGATTAATGTAGTAGATATGCCGGATGCGATGCAGCCCAGGGTTTTCATGCTACAAGGCGCTATTATCGCTCCGTCATACCGCACGGACCCACTGCATGGCGGCGCCGCGAGGTCGGAATTGTCATACACGTGAGAAGCAAGCGCATATATTCTCTTAAGTTCATAATCTGTTTCGATAGCTATTATCTGCTTTGCACTCTCTGATATGATGAGGTGTGTTTCTGCAATGCTTCGCTCTTGCAGCACTTCTAACAGTCTTATTCCATACACAACGCCGCTTGCCCCTGTTATTCCTATAATTATTTTCATTCCCCCATCATTTCTTCACCGCGTGATTTTCTGCTCTTTAAAGACTTCTAAAAGCTCCGGTCTTCTCTTAAAATACTCTCTTACAGGCTTTAGTATCTCATTTAAGGCGTTGGAAACATTTATTTTTAAATCTAAGGGATGTATTTCACCTCTTCGATATGCCGTCGCTAAATCATCAAAATTATAGTAGGTTACTGGTCCTCCAAATTTTTCCGGGCGCTCCAAATCAAATTTGTCTAATCTTCTAAATATAATAAACTTTAATATCTCTAAGATGGGGTTCTCAATAATTTGTTTTTCGGGGCAAAATGCATTTCGGATTTTCCTTTCGACCTCACCGGGTGAATCGTGAACAAAGATACAGGTATCTGGAAAGCTTTTTGACATTTTTATCTTTGATTGCCGTTCATCAGGTCTATTATAGGAATAGCCGCCCATTTTTGTGGGTCCTTGCAGCCCAATCAAAAGTTCATGATGCACACATACGGGTTTCCAGAAACCAATCTTTTCGCCTATGTCTCTTGCCAATATATTTGCTTTCCGCTGGTCATACCCTAATTGGCAAATATCAACGTTTAGATAGAATATATCAGCACATTGCATTGCCGGGTAAAATAGCCTCGATGCCATGGTTACTTCTCCTTCACTCCTACCCATAATTGTTACAGCTCTTGTTAAGCGATTTACAGTAACGTTTCTAATAATCTTTAATACGATTTCCCAATAATCAGGGTCTTTAAATACATCTGAAGACCATATAATTTCTACCTTGCTCATATCTACTCCACATGCTTCCCATACGGATACGAGATATTTACCAACTTCTTTAATTGCATCCAGGTTGCCACCCATTTTATCATTCAAGAGCGCAAATATATCTGCAATAAGGAATTTGAACTTGATGCCTGCTTTAATCAGGTCGTCCAATTTAATTGCTCTTAACAGACCAGACCCCAAATGAGCAAAACCCGAGGGTTCAAAACCATCGTAAGCTATCGGGTGATCATTGTTCTCAAATAATCGCCTTAAATCAGCTTCAGTTATTATTTCTGCGGTCGGATGCCGTTTTACGAGAGCAATCTTCGTTTCTATATCCATTGAACCCCATCCCCAATTTTCTTTTTGCTTCTAAACTAATATGATTTTTGATTTATTCTTTTTATTCTTTCGAAACCCAAATTCCTTATCCCAGAGAACGGAAATGCCCGCGAACATCGAACTGAAAAGCATGGTCATCACTATTATCCCTGGTGTGAGGAACTCAACATAATTTATACCCGCTGGGATTTCCGGTATGGATGCGTGCCCAAAACCTAAGCCCAGAAATGCGAGGAAGAATACAGGCATCCCTAATGCACCAACAACCCTGCTCTTTGTTCTCCACATCCCTTTCATCTCCCTGAGCCCAGCACGTAGATTGCCTGCCAGCTTATTGTCATTTTTCCTGCTCAGCTTTTCGCTCTCTCCATGAGAGCGAGAGCTTTTTCAAGAGTTCTTTTCCCTCTTCCTCCGTAAGGGAGCAATGTCGCACGGCGCCAACGATGATGCCAATTGTTCCAGTAACCTTAGCACCCAGGATTTTGCAGATATTTCTCAACCTTCTGTCGTCTGTTGCAATCACCACATCCTTCACTTCCAAAACTGTGGCTATGACATCAGAATCTCCCGTCTCTTCTTTATCCCCCAGAATTGAAATGGCTCTCTTACGCATTTCCTCCAAGGGTTTCATGACTTCAGCTTTACCTTCTCTCAAGAGATATGCAAGTGCGTTTCTCGCTGGTTCTTTGCTCAGTTCCTCCACTAGCTTTTCAGGGATAAGACCTCGCCATCGAAAGAGTTCGACCTGCTTAACAGTGCTCAATGCGATAATGACTTGCAATGGCAAACCAATCTGCAAGGTCAAGCCCCGCAAATCTTGCCGCCTGCTTCACACTCGCCTTTCCCGAAACGTAGAGCTCGGTTGCTTTTCTGATACGAAGTTCATGGATACCTTCTTTGAGAGCGAGACGCAGAGCTTCCTCTTTATTCACGCCAAGCAACGACGCAAGTTTACCCACTTCCCTCTCCTCTGTTTCTGATACCATGTTTTATCTATATATTTTATTTATAAAGCGGGAATAAATATCAATCATATTCAGGGAGTAAAAAGAATACATGCATCCCTAACACACCAACAACTTGACTTTAGCTGCTGGCGCATCATTTCTTGCTTTTGGGATTAGCAGGATTATGGCAGGAGCATATTATCCCCCTTATTATTTCGATGACCGTTCTTATCCCTCTCTGAAAAACACCTCACCCTATTTTACCTATACACATCCTGAGTTTATTGCGAAAAAACGCCTGACTGAAACGTTGAGATAATTATTCCCTTATCCTCCTCCCTGTGAAATGCAGGAACACATCCTCTAAGCTCGGTTTTCTCAAATTCACTGATTTTATCTCTACCCCCTCTCGCCGCGCAACCTCCATAATCGCAGGAATCCTCAAGTCGCCTCTCTCCATCTTCAACGTTACAAAATCATCATGTTTTCTGAAATCAGTAACAAAATCAAGCTTTTTGAAAATATCCGTATTGTAATCCCGTGTGTTCATTTCCAAACTCACCAGATCCGAACCTATCAAATCCTTCAGGTTCTTCGGTGTGTCAAGAGCGATTATCTTCCCCTGGTCCATAATCCCCACACGTTCACAGAGGTAATCAGCTTCTTCCATGTGATGCGTGGTCAATACAATCGTTACCCCTTCTTTACCATTCAACTCCCGTATGTAATCCCATATCCGTCTCCTCGTATGTGTATCCAATCCCAGCGTGGGTTCGTCTAAGAACAGGACTTTTGGACTGTGAATAAAGCCTCTTGCAAGCTCTAAACTGCGTTTCATACCACCTGAATACTTATCCACTACTACATCTGCTTTGTCTTCCAGTTCAACGAGCTTTAAAACCTCTTCTATCCTCTCTTCTCTTTCTTTCCTTCCTATCCCGTATATCCTGGCATGAAAATCCAGATTCTCGCGTCCTGTTAATCTCCAGTCCAGAGAGGGTTCTTGAAAAACAATCCCTATGCTCTTCCTCACGCTGTCCTTATCCTTACTGACATCAAAACCCGCTACCTTTGCCGTTCCTGATGTGGGCTTAAGCAGAGTAGTCAATATTTTTATCGTCGTTGTCTTACCCGCGCCATTAGGACCGAGCAGAGCAAATATCTCGCCACTTTCCACGCTAAAAGAGATGTGGTCCACAGCAGCAAAGCCATTACCTCGATACCTCTTCGTTAAGTCTCTTACTTCTATTGCCCACATTAAATAATATATTGTACTTGTTAGCAGAAATAAAAATAGAATTCTGAGTTCTGTCTTTATGTATCTTAAAGGGAACTTTGTTTGGCACTTCTAACAAAATTCTCGGCAAATTCTGTATAGGAAGCGGCATGCAGATGGGCAAAAGACGCAAGGCAGTTCTTTGACACAATGCCGTCCATTCCATCTTTTATACCCTCTCCCCTCAGCATTTTATACGCAAAATCCACATTTGACAGATTTTCAAGCAGTATTTCGGAATGATGGAATTCATGCCCTTTAAACCTGCCACTTTTTTTACCTAAGATACAATCCTTCTGAAATTCACCCTCTACATAGTTCACGACTCTCTTTTCTCCAAATCTCACCAATCCTTTTATCACACCACACATCTCAAAACTACCTCCTTCGCCCTTGTGTGACTCTGCCCTGCGACCCGGCAAGCCCTGTAAAGGCTTATATTCAAGTTGTTCCAATAGATACATTAGCCCACCGCATTCCGCATATATGACCCCATATCCATCGTAAAAATCATTTACTGCATTGAGCATTTGCGTGTTCGAGGAAAGCTCCGCTGCATAGATCTCGGGAAAGCCGCCACCAATATAAACCGCATCAGTTCCTTCTGGGAGCTTCTTATCCCTTATCGGACTGAAATAGACGAGTTCCGCACCTTCCAAAGCGAGTAAATCCAGTGTATCCTGATAGTAAAAATTGAACGCCTCGTCAAAAGCCACTGCAATCCTGACCTTAGATTCTTCGCTTCCACTTCTCCTCGCATGAAAAATCCGAGTCCCCGGCGCTTTCAGAGCACATGCAGATTTTGCAATCTCAAAAAACATCTTCAGATCCACGTTCTTCTCCACCGAGGTTTTTATCTTATCTAAAACGTTGTTGAAATCATCCCGTCGGTTTTCACATTCCGTGGCGGTGATCAAGCCAAGGTGACGCATAGAGATTCCCAGGTCGCTTTTACGTGGAATCTTACCAATGACTTTTACTCCACTATACTCCTCTACTGCGAGCTCCGCCTTCTCTCCGTGCCTTTCGCTTCCAATATTGTTTAAAATAACGCCTGATATCTGCACTTTAGAGTCAAAACTTTTATAACCGTTAACCACTGCGGCAGCACTCCTCGTGATGCTCCCTGCATCAACTACAAGTATAACAGGACAGTCCAAAATCTTTGCTATCTGTGCAGTGCTTCCTATGTCATTGGAATAATTTAAACCTTCGTAAAGCCCCCGAACACCTTCTATTACTGCAATATCAGCTCCTTCACAGCCTCTTAAGAATATCTCCTTTACTACTTCGGGCGACATCAAAAAGCCATCCAGATTCCTCGATGGTCTGCCGGAAACCAATGTGTGAAATCCTGGGTCTATATAATCAAGTCCAACCTTGAAACCCTGAACCTCAAGCCCTCGTGCTCGTAAAGAACCCAATAGCCCGATACACACAGTAGTCTTACCTGCCGAGCTTCTATCTCCCGCAATTACCACCCTCGGGATATTTCTGTTCATCATCCTTATTTTTACATAGTCATAAAATATATAAGCGATTATAATTAATAAAAACAAAATATGTCAAGCAAAGTGCATCTGGGAGACAAGAGAACGTTTTTTTTAGCAGGCGAAAGAGGCATAGGTAAGAGCTCGTTAGCGGCATTCTTGCGTTACTTGGCTAAAGAAAAAGAAGACCTCCTTGCCGTTTATGTGTCTTTAGGAGGGGTAACAGAACTGGGAGAACTGATTCGCCGTATATTTGAGCAAATACTAAAAGAAGCGAACACAGAAAAGACTCTGATGGAAAAGTTTTTGGAGGTTTTTAAAAAATATGTTACACATTTTCAAGTGGACTACCTATTTTAATGCATGAAATAGGCGATGCGGTTTTTTGGAAGGATGAGGACGGGATAATAAGTGAGAATGACGCCATGTCCGGGATTTTTGATGCCGCTGATAGAATTGGGAAAAAATATCTCGACCCAAAGGTTTATAGGGCAATCCGTAGCGAGCGATATAGGTCAATTTTGAGGAAGTTAGGAGAATCAGCGCTTTAAGGAAACTTTCAGATAAGAGGGATATGCTCAAAGGAATGGAAGTGACAAAAAGGAAATGGGATTTGCCCGTGCCTCAGGATCCTATTTTTTAATTACTTTTATAACCCTTTTCTTTTTCTTCACCTCTCTCTCCAATTCCCCCATGCTTCTTTTCACACGCTCCTCCCTTACTTGTTGCGATTTTTCATCCTTCTCCAAATCCATTCTCCTCGCTCGCAACATCCTCAGTACTTCTTTTTCCGCCGGACCTCCCTTTACATTTCTCTTCTGAATATTTGAAACGATGTTCAGCGCTTCTTTTACTTTCTTCTCCGTTAGCTTCATCTCACTAAGCTTTTTACCCATGATATGGGTGGCGGTTTCGTCTATTCTCTGAAGTATCTCTGCAACAAACGCTTTCTCTGATTCTTGCTCTTTTATCGCTTCCAGGTTTTCATCTGCTAAGACTAATGCCAAAGAAGACACAATTTTATGAGCAGTTCTAAATGATATGCCCGTTTCTCTAACGATAGTATCAGCCAGCTCAGTAGCAGCAGTGAACCCAATTTTTGCCTTGAGCTCCATCTCCTCCTTCTTTAATTCCAGCTTTTCTACCATGCTCTTCATCACTGCTACCGAAGTTATGGTGGTTTTCGTGGCTTGCAGCAGATGTGGCGTGGCTTCTTGCAAATCGCGGTTGTAAGAGTAGGGCAGAGCTTTGCATATAGATAGCACGCTCATCAAACATCCGTGGACAGTGCCTGTTCTTGCCCTCGCAAGTTCTGCATAGTCCGGGTTTCGTTTCTGCGGCATTATCGAACTTCCGGTTGCATATTCCTCCGGGAGAAGGATGAAATCGAATTCTGAGGTGCTCCATAGTATTATCTCTTCAGCAAGCCTGCTCAAGTTTGTCATCAGATTAGAGAAACACGAAACCGCTTCGATGATGAAATCCCTCGTGGATACGGCATCCATCGAATTTTCCAGCACGGAATCAAAACCCAGAAGTTTCGCTGTTCTTTCTCTATCTAATGGAAAGCCAGTAGATGCAAATGCCGCAGCACCTAAAGGACATACGTTTACGCATTCGTATGCGCTTATAAGCCTCAAGAAATCGCGCGCTAACGCATCGGCATGAGCCAGATAATGATGTGCAAGAGTCGTTGGTTGTGCATGCTGCAGATGCGTGTAGCCTGGCATCACGGTATCAACGTTCTCAGCGGCTTTTTCTATCAACACTTCTCTTAACTCGTTTATCTTTCTCATTAGCTCTAACAGATCGTTACGAAGTGCAATTCTTATGCACGTTGCCACTTCATCATTCCTTGAGCGTCCGGTATGCATTCTTCCACCCTTATCTTCGCCTATTTCCTTTATCAGCACGGATTCTATCGCGGTATGCACATCCTCGTAGGAAGGGAGTTCATGTTCGATAAAATCATCACTACGCTCCTCTATCTTAGTTAAGCAGTGCAAAATAGCTGCCGCTTCGTCCCTTTTTATTATCCCCCGCTCTTTTAACATTACTACATGCGCCTTGTCCACGAGCAGATCAGCGTGGAATAGCCACCTGTCCGCTTCTAAAGACATGATATAATCTTCCTGGGTTCTATTTTGTTTTTGCATTTTTTTCACCTTCTATGACTTTCGCCCACTCATGACTCCTTATCTTCTCTATATCGCTCATGACTCTCCTATCACCTTTAATCCCCGCCATAGCTTCTTTTATCACCTTTAACTTCTCTTCTTCGGTTTTATTTTTTCCAGCTTCTTCCTCGTCTTATCACTCCACTTCTTTATGCTGTTCTCTATGCTTCGATTTGAAACTGACTTTAGACTACCATATCTCACCATAACATTGATGCTGTGATTGCACACTAACCCGCTTTCGTCATAAGTTCCATCTACCGTAGCGCCTCTAATTATCTTCGGATGGATATACAATTCAGGAAATGTCGGTCTGGCTAATTTTTTAGGGCTTCTTTCAGTATCCCATTCTAAATACTTGATTTTATTGATTTTGTATCTACCGATATATTTTGCCTCTACATAGGGTTTCTTGTTAATCCTCGTTGGCGTATCGGAAATCAAATCATCTTTTTTGAATTCGCCCTTCCAATATCTTTCATCGCTGTTTGGTCTTAAACCATAACTTATAAAACAGATATTACCCAGCAGTTCTGTATTTTCAAATGCGCTTCCGAAATCTATCTCTGCACTTATCCTGAAGATTTTATTTACATCGCTTGAAGGTTCAAGCTCCTCAATATTATCAAACGAGTCGGTATGCAAAATCCGTCTGGTATTCTCTTTCTCTTCCGATTTCCTCACTATCAGTATGACATTTTCAATGCCAACGCCCTTGAAGACCTTGATATTTTTGAAGAAGTCAATTTGTTTCAGACAGTAGTTCTCCAGAATGAATTTTTTACTCTTATCTGCGAATTTAGAAGTATTGAATGAATTCGATATAATATACGAAAACATGCCGCCTTTACCGTCCTTATACCTGCCGCCGTGCAGAAGCGCATTATACCAGTCGTAGAACTTCTTGCTTATCTCTTCTTCGGTTTCCGGTGAAACAACTCGTTCCTTACCGGCTAAGAATTCCTTTATCTTTTCAAAATTCTCTTTTAATCTCAAGTCATTAACTATTTTCCCACTTTTGTCAATGAATATCCATCTCAGCCCATCAGTCGCCACGCCAAAATCATAGTTCTCTTTTACTTCTACGAGTTTGAACAAGCCTTTTATTTGATTAATTCCTCCAGATTTGCTTTTTTCAAATAAGTCGGCATTTAAAGGCTTCGCCTCAACTAAGAACATACGTCCTTTGCTTTTTATCCGATAATCCACGCTTCGATATCCGCTGGGCGTCTCAAAAGATTTTTCGGGTAATTTCTCCAACCCTAACGCATCGAGAATTTTGTCAATCAAGAATTCCTTTATAAATGCTTCTGGCTCCGCCTTCTCTTTCATAAATTCCGAGCAAAGCTCCATACCTTCTTCAAAGACTTTATTTTTACCATCTAACGTAAGCCGTTCCTTAATATCCGTTATTAGATTATCAACGCTATTTGACGGATTCATTTTTTACTCACTTCGTTACAGTATGAACTCAGCAAAAGATTGCTTCTCTATTCGCTCAGCGGCAAAATCAGCAATAGCTTTGAGTTTTTCTTTGGCTTCAGAATCTTCAAGCTCCTCAATGCAACTTTTCGCACCCCCTATGAGTTCGTTAGATAGTCGGATTGCATAGTTAATCGAGCCGGAATGCATAAGAATTTCCCTGACCCTCTCAATATCAGAACTACTGATGTCTTTTTTCTTTGAAAGGACCTTAGATATATATTCCTTTTCTGAAGGATGCAAATGATTTAATGCATGGATGACAAGAATGGTTCTTTCACCATTTTTAATGTCCAACCCCACGGGCTTTCCTGTTTTCGCAGGGTCACCGCAGATATCCAAAACGTCATCCTGAATCTGAAATGCCATACCCAAATTTTTACCGTAATTGCATAGCTTCTCGATTTCTACTTCGCTTCCACCGCCGAGAATGGCGCCTGCTTCTGCACTCGCAACAAATGTAGAAGCGGTTTTTAGCGCCGCTACCTCGAGGTACTCGTGCTCTGTCACTTTTTGTAAGCTCTTCTTCCGCAGCGTGAACTCCAGGTACTGCCCCATAGCGACGTTGGAAACTGCACTCGAGATCAATCCCACTATTTCCGGCACTTCGCATCTCGCCAGCATCTCACAGGAAAGTCCAAACAAAAAATCACCGATGACTATCGCCTTTTTTTCGCCATATCTTGCGGGATTAGAAGGATTCCTTCTACGTATGGAATTCTCATCTATAATATCATCATGAACGAGAGAAGCATTATGGAGGAGTTCAATAGCCATGGCAACGAATAAAGCCTTGTCCCGTGAGCCGCCCACTGCTTCCGCAGATAAAAGGCAGATGATGGGGCGCAGTCTCTTCCCTCCTGTATCTATTATATAATTTAGCGCAGCGTATAAATTTTTATTTGAGCATCCTTGCATCTTTTGCTCAATAACCCCGGTTAACTTGCGGTTGAAGTACTGTACTTCTTCCTGAAACTGTCTCTCTCTCATTTCTATTCACTATTATGGAATTCTCTTATAAAAAGATGAAATGAGCGAGATGGTAGATACAACATGACAATTAAAATGATGCAATAAGGGATGAAGACCAGTTGTGTTCATTTGTTCACGATAGCTAAGAAAGGGGAATATGACCGCAATACCGCCTTCTTATGACATACCGGAAGAGACAGTGGAAAAAGTAAGGAGTCGCATGAACGAGGATGTTGAAGACATAGCTTTTATCTTCAAAGTTTTTGTTGAAGTGACGAATCAGCGGTATTTGAAATATATTTGAAATATATAAGGAAGGAAATAAAGAGCTGGATTTCCACATGCTCAGAAATGCAAGAAGGGAAAGATAACAGGGATGCGGGCGTGAATTCTTAAGCAGCCGTCAGAAGGACTACTGCTTCGATTGTGAGGGGAAGAGGCGATAATGGAGAAACAGGAACGGAAACTTGGAATATGGGAGAAATACCTCTCATTATGGGTTATAATCTGCATACTCGCAGGCACTCTCATTGGCAGAGCGTTCACGCAGCTTTCCGAACTTATGGCAGTATTAGAAGTTGCGCATATCTCTATCCCCATTGCTATCTGCCTGTTCGCCATGATATATCCCATAATGGTCCAAATCAGTTTTGGGGCTGTGAAGAATGCGGTTCGGACGCCAAAACCCATCGCCACCACACTGTTCATGAACTGGGCAATAAAACCCTTTACCATGGCTATCTTCGCATGGCTATTCCTGAGCGTAGTCTTCTTTCGATTTCTACCGCAGGGCGCAACGGCAACGCCACTGGGCGAAATATCGCTTGTTCAACAGTACATAGCGGGTTTGATTCTTTTGGGTGTGGCGCCCTGCACTGCCATGGTCCTCGTGTGGAGCTACCTCGCAGAAGGGAACATGGGACATACACTCGTGATGACCGCAATAAACTCGCTGACAATGGTCTTCTTATATGCTCCTCTGGCTACTTTTCTTATCGGTGTTTCTGGTATAGCAGTGCCCTGGAGGACCATAGGGCTTGCAGTGCTCATATACATCTGCACTCCCTTAGTGGCGGGCTGGATAACGAGGGAGCAGATAATTAAAAGAAGGGGTATTGACTGGTTTGAGAGTAAGCTCGTGCCTCGATTGGGGAATATGGCGATAATAGCATTATTGATTACATTGATTGTGCTCTTCACGTATCAGGGCGAGAAGATAGTCAAACTACCAGCGATAATCGGGATGCTCACTGCTGCAATATTCATAAACATTTTGGTGGTGTTCGCAGTCACGTATCTCATCTCAAAATCCATAAAATTGAGTTATGAGGATGCAGCACCCACGGCAATCATCGCGGGGAGCAATCATTTTGAGGTCGCAATCGCAGTTGCCACGACTTTATTCGGCGTGAATTCCGGCGCTTCTCTTGCCACTGTCGTTGGTGTTCTGACAGAAGTTCCGATAATGCTCTTCCTCGTTTGGTTATGCAAACGCACGAGAGGGTTCTTTAGTTAGTGATATTACGTGTGGAAGAGCTCGAAAAAACAATGTTCTACTGTGCAATGGTAAAATACGCGATGCTAAACATATCATCAAAATTTCACTTAAATATTTAAATAAAAAATTATAATATAGTAGTGATAAGCATGTGTATGGTTGGAGCGTGCATGAGCGGGGAGGGCAAGAGCAAGAGATTAAGAACTCTCATGAGGGCTCTGCATTGCCCGACGAGGTGGCTGATTATAGATTGTATTGGTGAAGGTGCAAGGAGCACGAAGGAGATACAGGAATGCTTGCGAGAGAATGACGAAGAAATGACTGCTCCATGCCTGTATTATCATCTCTCGGAACTGAAGAAAGCGGGTATAATAGAGGTTGCAGGCTACAAGGATGAAGGAGGAGGCGCACCCGAGAAGGTCTGGAGATTGAAATCCAGGCGAATTGTGATAGACCTGTTGGAGGGTGGAGATGGAAGCGATAGAAGTTAAGGTCATGAGCAAGAGTTTTAATGGAATTAAAGCGGTTGATTGCGTCTCATTTAACGTGCATCGTGGCGAAATCTTCGGCTTCCTCGGTCCTAACGGAGCGGGGAAAACGACAACAGTGAGAATACTCACAGGCGTGATAAAGCCAGATGCGGGAGAGGCAAGAGTGATGGGCTGCGATATCGTGAAAGATACGCAAAAAGCGAAGGAAGTACTGGGGGTTGTGCCTGAGACTGCGAATGCCTATCCAGACTTGAAGGCGTGGCAGAACATGATGCTCATCGCCTCGCTTTATGGCATACCACGACGAGAAGCGGAGCTGCGAGCAGCCACCCTGCTCAAGGAATTTGGGATTTATGAACGGCGTTCGAGCAAGGTAAAAGGCTTCTCAAAAGGGATGAAGCAAAGGCTTATGCTCTGCATGGCAATGATAAGCGACCCTGAAGTTCTCTTCCTTGACGAGCCCACAAGTGGGCTGGATATCCAGTCCGCAAGATTGATCAGGCAGAAGATAAAGGAGCTAAAGGAGGAGAGAAAGACGGTCTTTCTCACCTCTCACAACATGCAGGAAGTGAACGTGCTCTGTGATCGTGTCGGTATAATAAACAAGGGGAAAATGGTCATCATAGATAGCCCAGAAAATTTGAGAACCAGGATAGGAGGCTCATTGGCAGTGGAAGTGAAGTTCGACAAAGCGGTGGATATGAGTATGCTGGGGTTCAATCCAGAGCGTGTAGGTGATAACTACAAGATTTATACAACAGAGCCGCACGAAGTGATTTGCTCGATTGTTGGGTTTGCAACGCTTAACGGGTTGAAGATAATGGGTTTAAACGTCCAATCGCCCTCTCTGGAGGATATTTTCGTGAAATTGACAGGAGGCTCAAATGATTAGGAAGCTCTGGGCGGTAATCTGGAAGGACATCCAGATGTATTATTTCAAAGGACCGGTTATCATCTTTGGGGTATTGTTCCCTCTCTTCCTCTTCTTAGCTTTTTACATAGGAAGAAATTTACCTGCGGCATTTCTCATACCGGGACTGCTGGCAATGACCATCTTCTTCACTTCCACCTCGGTCTCGCCGGTGATCATGCCATGGGAGACGCAGATGAGAACACTTGAACGGCTCATTTCATGCCCCATAGAGGTGAGAACTCTGATATTCGGCGACATACTCGCTTCGTTCATATTCGGTGCGTGCATCTCGGCGGTTCCGGTCACCGTGGGCATCGCACTGGGTGTTGGAGTGAAGAGCCCGGTCATTTTGGCTGCTGCTATCTTCATTTCTGCGTTCTGCTTCTCATCACTCGGCTTGCTATTCTCCGCCCCGCCGACGAGCCTGGTCTCGAATATCATGATGCTCTCCGCGTTTGTGAAGTTTCCCGTGGTCTTCATCAGTGGCATCTTCATCCCGATGGAGCAAATGCCGGGCTGGGGTGTTGCAGTGGCTTCTTTGTCGCCTCTGACCTATTTTACAGATCTGGCACGATACTCCATTCAGGGCTATGCATACTACCCCATATATCTCGATTTCGTGGTGCTACTCTTCTATTCCGCATTGTTCCTCATCCTTGCAGTGAAGCTACATGAACGAACATCGGCAATGAGGTTTTGAATGCTCGGATGTAGTTCTGTTGAGGTGTGTATCTCAAGTGACGGAATGCAGTAAGTGCTACTCGCTCTTTCATATGCTGTGTAGTCCGAAATTGCAAGCATGCTTGGAAAATATATTTTTATACAGATGTTTCAAATATATTTGAAATGATGGAGGCAATAGATATGGATATGAAAATAAGCGTGAAAGTGATTGGGACGGACCCGCCATGCTCGCGGTGTCACTGGACTTACGAGCTGGTGGGAGAGCTGGCGGAAGAGCTTGGAATAGATGTTGATTTGGAGAAACTTGTCGTGGGGACGGAAGAAGCGGAGCGATATGGAAGATGCGTATCTTTAAGACAGTTCGCAGAACTCGTTGGTGAACCGATGCCGGATATAAGCGAGGAATTGGCGAGAGGAGACGTCGGGGGATTGGACAGAAAAGCGAAGCCACTCCTCGAACGACATCCGGACAGCGGTCTGATTTTAGCGCCCGCAGTGGTAATAAACGATAGATTGAAGTTCTTCGAGCAGGTACCCGATAAGGGTGAACTGCGAGAAGCGCTTAGAGAAGCAACGAACGGGGGAGGTGATGTCTGATGCCTCTCAGCTTCTTGACGGTGGCAATCGTGCTCATGATTACCGGACTCGGTGTGGGATTCGCAAGTGGTATGCTCGGTGTCGGCGGTTGCTTTATTATGATCCCTGTTCAGGTCTGGGCATATACCGCTCTGGACCCTGCAATGAGCCTTCATAACGCTGTCCTCATCGGTTTTGGCACGAATCTCGCGGTCGTGATACCCACTGCGGCAAGTGGCGCGTACGGGCATACGAAACGAGGAGCGGTACTGTGGAAAGCTGCGCTGGTGCTCGGCGTTACGGGTGCGATAGGTGCATTTATAGGCTCTAAAATTGCTTCACAGTTGCCGGGTTCGGTTCTGAGCATAGCTTTTGGCACTGCGATAATCGCCGGTGCGGTCAGAATGCTCACCGCGAAACCACCGGAAGTAACGGGCAAGAAACACGTAGAGAACCCGTTGATATGGGCTGCGTGGGGATTCCCGCTCGGTATCGTCACAGGTATCATCGGTATAGGTGGCGGTGTGCTCATGGTGCCTGTGATGGTGGTTGCACTCTCCTTTGGAATACATCTTGCGGTTGGCACTTCCACGGCACTGATGATATTCACAGCCATCGGCGGGCTATCGGGCTATATCTATAACGGGCTGAAATCCGGTATGCCATTCATATCATCAGTTGGACACCTGCTGGGTTACTGGAACCTTGAATCATGGATTCTGCTCGCATTAACGAGCGTGCTGATGGCGCAGGTAGGCGTAAGAACCGCGCATAAACTGCCCGCAAAGCAGTTACGATACGTGTTCATCATCGTGATGCTATACATGGGATACGTGATGATAAAGAAGGGTCTGGGGATAAGCCTGCCGATTTAGGAGTAAGAGGTAGTAAAAAATGTTCCGAAAGATATTGTATCCGACGGATTTCTCGGATTGCGCCACGAAGGCGCCGGGATATGTGAAGAAATTGCGTGAAGTGGGGACTGAGGAGGTTGTGCTCGTGCATGTGATAGACCTGCGGGAGAAACGGTGGTAACAGGTGCAGCGTGGCTCGGAGAGACAACCGAGGGGTATGAGAACGAAGTCCAGAAGAGAAGCAGTAAAGAGCGAGTTAGAAGGTGCGGGGCTGATAGTGAGCGTGAAAAGAGAGCGGCATCTGTTTGGAGGCATAAAAAGATCTTCTCTCAACCACTGCGGCTGACTAAAACCCGAAACTATCGCTAAGTTTGGCGTGAAAGAACTTACAGGTGCCATCCCCGTTGTGGGTATGAGTTCTCGGAGGAGGATAATAGAGAGAGGGATTGCGATAGACGATGAGGAAGACAAGCTCTATGGGGATAAGAAGGGCGATGAGCTTCCACCCGAGCTCAATACACAGGAGAAGCTTCGCGAGAAGATAAAGGAGATTGAATATACCTATTACGTAAAATGTTGCTGAGTTACGGTTTAAGGATTTTTATTGAAAGAATTAAAGTGGAAGTTATACTTTATGTACAATAAAAAACAACCTTTTTAAGTAAGCAATAGAAATATTGTAAATGGGCATAGCGGCCATAGCGAGGGGGAAACTCCCGGTCTCATTCCGAACCCGGCAGATAAGCCCCTCAGCGTTCCTTACTGTACTGAGTTGCGCGAGCACTTGGGAACTGAGGATCGCTGCTATGCCCACAACCCTTTTTGAGAAGGTGAGAAAATCATAAGGGAAAACTTGGAGAATGTTCTTTCCAGTAAGAGGAAGTGGGAGTTGGTGGAGAAGAGCGGAGCACCGATGCTGAATCCATCGCATGAGAATTATGCTCTTTGTATTGGAGCAAGGCTGTGCGGGTTGTTGATAAGAGGGGCGAGATTTAAATGACCAATTCCTTATCAATAGCTCTTTTGAACAAAGTAGCGAAATGATAAAGCCTCTCTTCTATGTCTTTTTTTATTTCTCCTAAGTCTTGTCTTGCTTTCTCCACAACCTCATCAAAAACATCTGGATCGCGTATATCTTTACCCATTCCTTCGTAGAAGATCAAAAGAGTTTTTAAATGGATTTCTGGATATTCTCTACGTCCAACATAATATGCAGTATATCTAACCACCAGGTAGTTAGAAGAAGGGTAAATGTCAATTACTTCTAAATTTTCGTAACCTTTCTTTTGGAGTCGTTCACCTAATTCTTCTTTGTATTTCTGCCTAAAATCTTTATCGGTTTTTATTTTTTCTACGATATCCGCTGTTAATTCAGACAGGTCATAAGGGAGTTTACATTCTATCTTTACTCCTTTGTAAACTTCCCTAATTATTACCTCGTTCAATATTTCATTAAGCTGCATTTGCATTTTCCTCCATATATATATTATAGTTTCTTACATAAATTCTTGATAAAATCAAACTTTCTTTTGAACTGAAAGAAAGATTGATGGGGCAGCCCAGATTTGAACTGGGGTCCATGGCTCCCAAAGCCACGAGGATAACCTGGCTACCCTACTGCCCCTTTATTACTTTCACTTAAACTATACTAATAGGTAGAGATATTTAATCATAATGTTCATGCATTTAACCTATATACTTTAACCTCTTTGTTCGCATAGAAAAGCGTATATCCGTCAATAGACTGGTTAGTCCAGAGCCTATAATAAGTAGTCTGATTTGTGAGATTGTTCATCGCAACCAATCGTCCATTCTCATCTAAAGTCATCCTGATTGATTCATTGAGCGATGTCAGATTGTATCCCGCGGCATAACCTATTATGGGAGATATAAAAGCATCGTTTAGAAAAAGCATCAGATATATTTCTGAACTATTATGCCTCTGCTTGAGTGCCCGGGCTATCTGCAATCCTTTGTCAGGGTCTGTTGCCATTATGACCGCCGAAACTGCCTTCACATCAACGTCCGGGAAGTGCATCTGGTCAATTACCGACCTCCGTTGTGCGAAATACGCTAACGAATTACCATAATCCCACCAGAGGATAAACAGAGAATCCGGGTCTGTGTTGTTTTTAATGTACAAAAATGCTTGTTCCCTTTCCGGATTGACAGCATACATGTGAGAATAACGTACATAATTTAAAGAATCAATAACCGGGTTTACGAAGGCGATGCACAGTATCAGTATAACACATACTGCAGCCAGCTTTTTCCATACCTCTTTCTGCGGTCCCTGCCTTGCTACTTCCAATATGAAAGAGGCTCCGATGCCGAGCGATGTGCACACGAACATCGCGAAGATGTCCATGAAATGATATGCCCGGACTGCCGGAATCATAGTAGCGAGCAGTGCAGCAAGGAGATACAAACCGTATTTATCGTCGCGCTTGTAAAGAGCATATACACCGACGGCAGTCAGGGCGAGCCCAACCAGCAGTAATGTACCGAAAAGGGCTTCAAAGCTTTCGAGTCGCGGTGGCATGAGGTCACCTGTGAATTTATAGACCAGAGGACCTTCTGTAAACCGAAGCATCTGTGCAGCTCTTAATATCTCCGCGGTACCACGCACAGGATACAGTATTAACGCTATTATAGTTCCAAAAAGCATGGTAGAACAGATGACCAGCCACGTTTTCAGCAGATAATTTTTAGCCCCCTCATGGCGGTAGCTCAAATAGAAAGCAGATAAAAGAAGTCCGTAAAAAATCAGTATCGCATGAAGGATGAAGTATCCACCCCATGTGAAACCTGTAACGCCAATAAGAACTGCTGGAGCGAGAATTGTAGCCAAATAGACCGCTTTATTCTTGGATTCATCAGGAAAAGGATTTTTGACTATTTTAAGCGCTTTCCAGGCAACTGCAACCGTTAAAATGATTAAAAACAGGGAAAGAGCGTTGTGGAAGACAAACCCTTTCATGGTTCGGAAGATTAGAAAATGGGAGAAGGAAGCGAGCACCCCGGCAAAAACACCCGCAGATTTATTGAACAGGCTTTTTGCAAACCAGTATATAATTAGCACGGTGCCTGCTCCGAGCAGTGGTGGTACTACACCCTCAGCGATATTCATGCTGGACAGTGAGAATTTGAACGGGATAAGGTCTATTATCCAGCCCGCGAGGGCAAGAAGATAAGCCATACCGGGCTGATATAAAGGTGCCGAGCTGAAAGGGTCTGGTACCGCCGGGTGTCCAAAAGAATAGATATACTCTGCCTGTCTTGCCATATAGGCGTCGTTGTCCCATTTTGTCTCCCACGCGCCACCCATAAAGCGTATTGTAAATGATAGAGCAAACAGTAAAACGGTGGGAAGCAACTCTTCTTTAAACCTCTCCCAACTTTCACTTTTTGACATTGGTTGGTACAGACAAATTTTAATTATATAAGTGTCATTTGGTATATAAAGAATGGGTGAAACGGTAGTAGTAAATCCTGAGGAAACTGCACTGATTGTTATAGACATGCAGAATGACTTCTGCTACGAAGACGGCGCCTTGTTTATAGGTACGGGAGCGAGCGAGATAATACCTGGGATACGCAGATTAATAGAAAAGGGAATACAAAAAGGGGTACATTTGATATTCACACAGGATTGGCATTCGCCCGATAATGAAGAGTTTGAAGTATGGGGTCAGCATTGCGTTCGCGACACCAGAGGAGCGGAGATAATAGACGAGCTTTCGTCTTTTTTAAAAGAAGCTTATGTAGTGAAAAAGCAGAAATATAGCGGATTCTTTGGCACTGGTCTCGATGCACATCTAAAAGAGAAAGGGATAAGAACATTGATCTTGGCAGGTGTCGCGACAAATATATGTGTACTGCATAGTGCAATAGACGCTTCCCTTAGAGGGTATGAGCTAATAGTGCCGGAGGATTGCGTGGCTGCAATGAGCGATTATGAGCAGGAATATGGGCTGAGGCATATAAAATACGTGTTGAAGGGTACTATCACGAGTTCAGAGGATATTACTCTTTGATTGTATATAAAAGTATAGCTTTCTTCTATTTAAGACACAGATTTACACGGATTTACGCTGATTTATTTTAGTTTAACCGTGT
>JAODGL010000107.1:0-4704 GCA_025464585.1 Methanosarcinales archaeon | reverse complement strand
CTGTGTCTATAATTTATTTATGCCGCATACAGCTTGATTGCGGGTATCCAGTCATTGTAAACTTTTCCGTTTGCATCGATGAATTTGGTACAAGTAATTGTTCCTCCTGTTGCTTTGTCGTATTCATGTTCATGTATTATCTGTGGATACGAACCTGTTACGATGGTATAATTGTATCTATGACCTTTCAACAGTCTGACGTAAGGAGCACCGGTTACGTTATGTAGTGTAATGTTATGCCAGTCGCCTTTGTATCCATCCCAGGTGCCATTCGCTATCAATTCGCCGTTTTCATATAATTCGATTTTTTCGGTATGCCCGCCTGTTCCCGGGCAGGGATAGGTGTATAATCTGCTGACATTGATGTCATCTGAGGGTTTTATTTCACCTTTATGTGTTTCGAATATGCTTGGATAGGTGCCGTGACCGGTATCGAAGATTGGTTTAGCAGCCGGTGGTATCACACCGAGAAGCGGGTCGCCTACATAGAGCCTTCTCTCCACACGCTTACACGCTTTTCGTTCTGACCAAATTTAAACAATTTCTTTCCCATTTAACTTTTCATTACCTCCCGCTTTCTAACCAGATAAGCCACTGCTAACAATCCCGCAATTCCAAATACGACTTCAAATTCCTTATAAATTTTTCGGTTTTTTATCAAAGTTAAGCTATACATTTTAATGCTGAAAACCATATAGTTATATAAGGAGGGCTTCATAGATGAACACAAAACTTTTGCGGGCGATTCTTCTTATCCTTGTTCTTCTGCCTATCTTACTTGCCTTTGCTCCAAACGTAGTAGGAGAAGGCAAAAATGTAATTTACGTGCTGAGAATAGAGGGCACGATTACAGAAGGCACTTCCCTGGACGTGGTAGAAGGTCTAAGAGAAGCTGAGGAAATAAGTGCAGAAGCTGTATTGATCGAACTCGACACGCCGGGTGGACTCGTTAGCTCCACACTGAAAATAACCGAAGCGATTTTGAATTCAGAAACCCCGGTTATCACGTATGTAACACCGAAAGGAGCGATAGCAGCATCTGCGGGCTCTTTCATCCTCGTCTCAGGCAATATCGCCGCAATGGCTCCCGGAACTACCACAGGTGCCGCAATGCCAGTCGAGATAGGCATAGAAGGCAGGAAACCTGCGGAGGAAAAGACAATAAACTTCTACGCCGGGCATATAGAGAGCATCGCAGCATCAAGGGGTAGAAACGCAACGCAGGCAAAGCGCTTCGTCACCGAAAATGATGCGTTTAATGAAAATATCGCTTTAGAAAGGGGAATAATTGACTTCATCGCAGAAGACGAAACTGAGCTTTTAAACAAAGTTGATGGAATGCAGGTTAAAATAGGGAATGAGAACAGGACTTTAGCCACAAAGAACGTTTCGCTGTACATAAAGGAAAAAACGATACGTTCTTCTTTGTTAGAAGCGCTTAGCAATCCTCAAATAGCGTTTATCCTTCTAATGGTCGGTATGTATGGGCTGATTTTTGGTTTCATGTCCCCGGGGACATACGTCCCCGAGATGATAGGTGCGATATGTCTGATTTTAGCGCTATACGGTATGGGGCTTTTCGATGTAAATATGTTTGGCGTGCTTTTAATCATTATCGCAGTCATATTATTCATTGCGGAGGCACTAACACCTACTTTTGGAATACTCACTTTAGGTGGTTCAGTATGCTTGATAATAGGTGCTTTAATCTTACCAAAGGAGCCTTTACTCTTTAACCCGGAGTGGTTCAGAAGTTTCTTGCTAACGGTAATTGGAATTGCAGTGGCATCCGCCGTTTTCTTCTTCTTCGCCATTGGTGCGGTATTGAAAGTGAGAAAAAGAAAGGCAAAAGTAGGTGCTGAAGAACTTATCGGACAGGTAACGAGGGCTGAGACTGATATTGATGAAGATGGTGGCACGATAAAGATAAGAGGTGAAATATGGAATGCTCGTACTGATGAAGGCGAAAAGATAAAAGAAGGCGAAAAAGTAGTAATTGTAAACAGAGAAGGGCTAACACTGATAGTTAAAAGGAAATGAAAAACGTAGAATGCAATGCAAAAGCAGGACTAAATGACTCCACCTTCTTTTGGCTATTCCCTATTTGGCTGCTAAAGGGATCGTGAGGTGATGGACAGATAGGCATTCTATTGGGAGCACCGGTATGGTATGGAAACCGTCCATTCAAGCGGACGATAGAAGAGCTTTACAAGCTTGGACTGGATTATTTCGAGTTCTCGCTTGATTATCCATTGCCTGATTGCATAAAAGGAGTGGAGAGGGAAGAGATAAAGGGGCTGTTAGAGCTGTTTGGAATGAAGATTGCTTTTCATTCACCACTTGACATCGCGGTGGCACATCCAAGGGACGAGTTAGCGGATGCGAGTATGACGGTTCTAAGGAGGTGCATGGAATTTTACGTGGATTTCATGCCGCTATCGCTGTACTACAATTTACATTTGAATCCCAGAGTTTCCACGTTTAAACTTGAGGATGTAAGAGAAGGGCTAAAAATAAAGGCTCTGGGGAGATGCGAAGAGATAGCTAAAATGGCTTCAGAGTTCGATATCCCGGTAAGTGTGGAGAATGATTTAGTTCCTTTTGAATGGTCTGACCTGATATTCGACGCTCTTTCTTACACAAAACTATATTTCACCTTTGATGTTGGGCATGCGATAATGGCGGAGGTGCACCATCCGAGAATAAAAAGGAGGGAGGATAGTTATCTGGATTATCTAAAGAGGTGGGTGGAAAAGTGCAGGGATAAAATACTGGTGGTGCATTTGCACGATTGCTCCCTTACGGAGAAGCAGGACCATTTGTCAATAGGAAGGGGAGAGTTGGATTTTGATGCGGTATTCAGGCTTTTGAAAAGAACGAACTGCAAATATATGGTGATAGAGACCTTTTGGCGGAATAAAGAGAAAGAGGAGATGAGTTACGAAGAACTGATGAGGAATGTAGAATTTTGTAGAGGTTATTTGTGATTATAGTCATTCCGAAATTCCAATGTTCAAAACAAACTTTTTCCATATACAGCCACTTCCACAGGGGTTTGTACACTATCTTTTTGTCGTCCACTTCTATTTCCTTATCGAGGTCTTCGGTTAGGAGTTTAAATCAATACCGATGCTGCCCGAAGAACAGAGACAGGCTGCAATTGAAATCGCAAAACAGAACGAAACAGTGAAACAATACTCCAAACGTATATACTGCTCTGGATTGCGTGACCATCGCTATCGCTTCGTTCATGCTCGGCGTCAGCGTCTTTTATCTGCTCTTCGTAGGGTTCAGAACGCCCGAAAAGGAGAGGGTGGGGCAGGAAGTGGAATCGGCGTTACAGGTGCAGGGCGCTGATACACAAGTTCCAGAAACGAGCAAAACTGAGGATGACAGAGCAGAACTTCTGAAGATACTGAAAGGCAACGAGAAGCGCGTGATAGAAGCGCTCATGGAATATGGAGAGATGAACCAGGCGGACATGTCAGCTCGAACAGGAATACCGAAATCCACGCTTTCGAGAATATTGCAAGACCTGGAAGACCGCAGTTTGGTATTTCGTTATGATTACGGGATGAGCAAGATGGTGAAGCTCACCTAAAAAATCCAGATCTCAGGCACCAAATAACAAACAAATTTCAAATCCTACTTTCATTTTTAATTACGATTAAAGAATAAATATAAATAAGCGAGGTGTAAAAAATGGTGAGTAAGATATTTGATACGAAGAGGATAGCCAGAGAGACAGGGATCCCTGAAGAGGATTATGAAAAACTTGAGAAGGAGATAAGAGAGGAGTTCCCAGGGGATGAAATGATGTTTGAGCTACATTTCTTGAGAGCATTGAAATATTTCGCCAGCAAGGCAAAATGAAGAGAATTAGAAGTGTCTACTTGGATACATCAGTGATTAGCGCCCTATTTGATGACAGAACACCCGAAAGGAAACGATTTACTGAGGAGTTTTGGAGAAATCTGGAGAATTATAGAGTATGCGTCTCCACAGTAGTAAAGGAAGAGATTAACGCCGTATCTGAAGAACTCAGAGAGAGGATGATGGATAAAATCAGTGGATTTGAAATTTTAGAGAGCACAGTGGAAGTGAAAAATCTTGCAGAGGAATATATTAGAAGGATAATCTTTCCAGAACGATACAAAAGCGATGCCATTCATGTTGCAGTAGCCGTGGTGAACGACATAGATTTCCTGATAAGTTGGAATTTTAAACATTTGGTTAAGGTTAAAACACGCCGGATGGTGAATCTGGTAAACGAGATCTCAGGCTATCCTACAATAGAAATTATAGCTCCACCGGAATTATAAAACTACGTGATGACTGCGTATAACCTGAGTGGATGGAAGGCGCCAAGGGTATCCCTCAAGGCGAAGCGAGACGAATACAAAAGATGCTGAAAGCATATTTTGTGGCAAAGGGTCGACATGCTCGATATAAGACTCAACAAGTTTTCTTGCTACATCCTGCGCTATTTCCATCGTCTCTGCTATTGTCCTTCCCTGCGCGATGAATCCTTGAAGGGTATCACTCGTTGCAAGATAGCCCCCTTCTTCCAAGGCCTCTATTTTTATGGATATTAGATATTCGGTCATTTCTATCACCTCATTAGTTTTAAGTACATCTGTAATTATAATTAAATAATTTTTTACTTGTTTACCCTTTGTTATGGATAATAATCAGCTTTTTATC
>JAODGL010000157.1 GCA_025464585.1 Methanosarcinales archaeon | reverse complement strand
TAGATATTATCATGGAGATAAAGAAGTTGTTATAACAACTAAAAATCCGTCATTACGCGGAACTGGTCCACATCTTCCACACCCATTTCCTGAAGGAATCCTCTTGCCGCTCCAGTTACATCCTTAGCAGCCGTAATCGCTCGACCAACGACAATAATATCCGCTCCTGCATTCAGCGCTTTTTTTACTTTTTTCAATCTTATCCCACCAGCTACAGCAACGAGCACTCTGTTTCCACACACTCGTCTCACCTCCCCGATATTTCCCCACTCGCTCTCCTGCTCTTTTCTTCGGTTCTGGTACAGTTCCACATCTATTGCACGATGCAGCTCTACAATGTCAGGCTTCACCTTTAGCTTCCTGAGCACTTCCACGGGGTCTGGCACATTCAGCGTATCCATCAAAGAGAGAGCTCCGACTTTCTTGCACTCTTCTATAAACTTCTCCATTGTACCTATGGGAGCAAGACCAGAAAAACCGGCTACATCGGCTGTCGCATCTCCCGCCATTCTCGCTTCCAGGTTTCCTGTATCCAGCGTCTTAAGGTCGGCAAAGACAACTGTCTCCGGTCTCAATTGGTGTATCTTCTGCACTACTTCAACACCATACCGCTTGATAAGCGGTGTCCCTGCCTCGATTATTATCGCATCACTTCTTGGTAATGCCCTAATAATTCCCTCTACCCTTCTCCAGTCTGGAATGTCCAGCGCAACCTCCAGATAGGGTGGTTTTTTTAAGTTGTTCATCTTGAATCCTATCATAGCATGTATAGATTTATCTTTCTCTTCTAAAACTTTATCAATATCCGGGAACTTCTGTATCGCTCGTGATAGGGCAAGCTTTGTTGCTGCATAGTTGTACCGGTATATCCTCTGATAATCTCTGCCCCGGGGATGGATGAAGACGGAAACGATAACTGCGAGGTCTTCTACTTCCGCTTTCGGTATTATCCCCTCTTCCACCGCATCCGCAATTGCCTTTGCAACAGCACTTTGCGCTGGTCCGAACATCTTTTCTGCATCTGCGAGGTTTCTTATGCTTACCTTAGGCACTATAAGTGTCGTTGGCTTGGTGGGCAGATTTGGTCTAATAACGCCAAGAATGGGCGTATGTCCCTGCCTGGGCTGGGCAATAGAACAGGCAAATGCGGTACCCACTGCTTCTTTCTTACTGCCTATGACCAGATCAATATGCGCTATCTCCGGCTCTTCTCCTACTAACGCCTCTCCTATCAGAAATCCATCATCAATCATAGGCATCTATTTTATGTTCGTATCCCCGTATCTTTGCAAAATCTACAAGCTCGCTGTTCTCGTGCCATATCCTTATGTGGATAAACCCTCCGCGCTCGTCAAGCCCCATGATCTCTCTGACAAAAGTAGGAAAATCCGGAGGAATGGTTCTGTTTTCCCTTATAAGGTAATCCAGATAATCCTTGAGTAAAATTAACCTGCCCTCTCTTCCCTTCTCTTTTAATTTTATCTTTAGCTTTTTATGAAATACACTCTCCTCCTCGTTAAGATCTTCACTCAATTTAACCACCGACCTCCTTTCCTCTCTTCTTTTCTATTTTGTCCAATGCTGCTCTCACTTCAGGCAGCAGTGCGTATTCAAGTTCCAACTGGTGAAAACCAGGTCGGGGACCGCCTTTTCTTGTCGCTCGACAGATTCTTGGGTCACCAATTGGAAACCCTCGTGGTTTTGAAAAAATGCCGTTCTTATCCAGTTTCCTTACCTCTTCCACTATCTCCCTTACTTTCTCCTCTTCTCCTTCCACCAATGCACCAAAACATGTCTCTTTTACTCTAATGTCCATGCCCGCTGTGCTCACATCCTCGCTAATCAAGGACAAAATCTTGCTCTTCACCTGCTCTGGTGTTATCTCAGAATCTGGCGCAATCATAATTACCCTGGTCTGAATCCCCATTTTTCTCACCTTTTTCTTTTTCGTTCTTTTTTCTTTAATCAAACTTTTTCTAAAAGTTTGCTGCGAAGCGTTTTGATCAAACTTTCCTAAAGTTTGATGATGGGCCCGCGGAGATTTGAACTCCGGACCTCTCGGTTATCAGCCGAGCGCTCCAACCAGACTAAGCTACGAGCCCACTATTATTAATTTATTTTTACTCATAAAACTTATTCTTTATTGTGAGCAACCAAAAAAGGATATACATAAAGGAGTATAAAATCGGCGCTGACATTTTGGTGGCAGTGTGTGATACGGAGTTGATAGGGAAAAGCTTTGAAGATAGAGGGCTTTTTCTCAAGATTACCGAAAGTTTTTATAAAGGTGAAAAAGCAACCGAAAGAGAAGTAGTGCGTTCCTTAAAACATGCAACCATCGCGAATTTGGTGGGTAAAAGAGCAATAAAGTGCGCTCTGGAGAACGATTTTATCGAAGAAGCCAATGTGATTTTCGTGGCTGGTGTACCCCATGCGCAGATAGTGAAAATCTAAAAATAAAAAACCACGAGATTTCATAATTTCTTATTCGCTCTTCTCCTCCTTCATCACAGATAGAAAACGTTTTGTTACCGCATCTTCTGCAAGTTGCATGAGTGTGTTCCTATCTTTTATCCCCTTGAAAATGCCAAGGGGCAACTGTGCCGCAGCCATCGTTGCGTGTCCTCCCGCAGAGCCCATTTCTCCAAATGCACGGACAAACGCATCGCCTATATTCACCCTTATATCCTTACTTCTCCCTGAAACACATATCATATCCTCGCACAGCCCTATCACGATAGCAGTTGTGATTCCTTCGAGCTTGAGCAAGTAATCCGCAGCTTGAGGGATAGAATCTCGATTCGCCACTGTTCCCACACTTGTTATCAAATAACTCCCCTTTATCTTTTTGTGCAGTATCGCGCCACCTACTACGTTTAGCATCTCTGTTGACATAGGTGGCGTTTCTATCTGCTCTAAAAGGTCTTTATCCGCCTTTTCGTGCAGGAAAGCAGCGGCGTAAAAATCCGATGGGTGCGTCTCGCGCTTAAAACTACTCGTATCTGTTCTTATACCTTGCAGAAGAGCGGTTGCTAACACTTTATCCACCGGTATATCCAGTTCTTGCAGATACCTCGTCATTATCGTTGAAGTTGCACCGTTATCTGTTCGAACGTCGAAAAAATCTGCATATACTTCTTCCTTGTTATTCGCCGCATGATGGTCTATGATGATGTCCACATTACCCTCAGGTGGCGGAGGCAGAGGATTGTTTGCACCCGGAACGGTGGCATCTATAAGCGCCAATTTATCATATTCCTTTAATTCATCCTCACACTCTATTCTCCTCATCTCTATCCCTAAGATATTCACAAAAGCACGATTTATATGGTGCCCTATTTCTCCTCGATACAATATATCTGCTGATACATTCACGTGCCTTGCTATCTCCTTTAGTGCAAGAGCAGAAGCGATTGCATCAGAATCCGGGCTGTCGTGGACAATAATACCTAATTTCCCTTTTCCCCGTATCTCTTCGATCATCGCGGTCAATTCTTTCGCTTTCCTCCGAGCTTCTACTTTCTCCAGGGACTCTATCGCGACTCTTGCCGCTATATCGCGGATGGACAAAGTCACATCAACGCCTAACTCTTTTAAACCCTCTTTATCCTCGGGTTCGATCGCTCGCACGACCAAATGAGTCTGAGGTAGCATCTCTTTTACATTTTTCACTGCCTTTTTGTTCACTTCGCTGCTGTTGCTCAAAATAAAAATTGCTTCTGGCTCGCCTTCTCTTGTTACCTTTGACATCACTGCGGGGTCGCTTATGTCACCAACGAAAGCGACAAAATCCTCCTCCTTCAGCAGTTCTACTTTCTTCTCATCCCTATCCACGATGACAACATCAATCCCCCGGGCTTTCAGCTCTTTTGCCACTGCATAGCCAACTCTTCCGCAGCCAAAAATTGCGTGCAGCACCTTACCTTTTCCTTTCCGTTCATGCTCTGTTCCGCTTTCTTCTGCGCTCATTTGTTCTGTTCTTATGCATTGTAATGAGATTTGTTTTTTAAACTTTTCTCTTTTTAAAGACTTTTTTATTATATACTTTTCCTCATTACATCTACTAAGAAGAAGTATGAGGTATAGCGCGTGGGAGCCGATTTACGAAGAGATACTGGAAGATTTTGGGTTTGAAAGGGGGAAAGACGAGGAAGCGGCAAGGACAGCATCTGAGATACTGAGGAGCAAGGGTACTAAAGGAGAAGACGTGAAAAGGGTGATAGAGCATCTAATAAAAGGGAAAGAAGCGATAATATGTGGCGACGCTCCCTGCTTGGAGAACGATATAATCGAGAAAAAGCTTGAGGCTGATACTTTCTCCCGTGATTTTGTGGTAATAGCCGCAGATGGGGCTACTTCTGTTCTTCTACGCAATGCTTTAATACCTGATCTCGTGGTTACCGACCTCGATGGGAACATTGCGGACATTATATATGCGAACAGGCTTGGCTCGATAATTGTTGTGCATGCACACGGGGACAACATAGAGAAGCTGAAAAAAGTATTACCCGCGTTAAACGAGAGCGTGATATGCACAACGCAAAGCAAGCCAGTGGGGCAAACTCCGAACTCCACAGTGTACAACTTCGGAGGTTTCACAGATGGCGATAGATGTGTGTTTCTGGCTAATGAATTTGGAGCAAAAGGGATAGAACTTTTAGGTTTTGATTTCGAGGATGAAAACGTAAGTGACACGAAAAGGAAAAAATTGAAATGGGCGAAGCGGCTGATTGAAGATGTTTTGTAAAATAAAAAGGAAAAGAGCCTACTAATACACCGGTGTAATACCCAAAGCCTTTGTCGCAGCATCTATCGTCACATCTATCAGCAAAGCCTGCGAAGGGTCATAGCAGCGCTCCATATTTCTCATCTCTTCCGCGGTCATACCAGCACGTATAGCAACTCCCAACTCGTTTACACGCTCAGCAACCCCGGATTCGCCGACCATCTGCGCTCCTATCAACTTCTTCGTATACGCATCGAAGATCAATTTCAGTGTGAGAGGTGTCGCTCCGGGGAAGTATCTTGCCTTTACGAGTTTCGTTGCCTTGCCACTTATTGTTTTTATTCCTGCGCGGCTTGCTGCCTCGGTTGTAACACCTACCGAACCTATCAGGACACCACCAACATCCGCTACTGTTGGTCCGAAACAATATTCACAAGGAGAATATAAGCCTGGTTGCCCACTAATATCGCTAAGAATGTTATCAGCTATGACCGTAGCTTGAGTGACAGCAGTAGATGCAAGCTGATTCAGCCTCGGACGGTGTGTGATACCATCTACAACTTCTGTACAGTCACCAACTGCATATACATTGTTTATATGTCCTCTTCCTTTTTTCACGTGCATTGCTCTATCAGTAACTATTCCTCCACTCTCTCCTATATCCACACCTGCCTTCCATGCGAGGTCTATCTCAGGAATCATCCATTTGCCGATGATAACAATATCTGCTGGAATCTCCTCTTTCTCCTCTTCCCTTTCTCCTATCACCACCGATTTCACCCAACCCTTACGTCCTTTTATCGCGGTTATCTCTCTTCTATCGAGAATAAATCTTATCCCCTCTTTCTCCATCCGTTCTTTGACCAGGTCGCCCATGTCAGGGTCTAAGCTGGAAGGCAGCAAAGAAGGTGGTCCACCATGAACCGTTGTATCCAATCCGCGGGTTGCGAACGCGGCTGCCGCTTGCAATCCTATAATACCACGACCACGGATATAAGCGCTTTTCACTCCATCCCTATTCAAAGCAGCTTCTATCTTTTTTGCATCTTCCTCGTTGTTAAACGTATAAACACCCTCGAGTTTCGTGTCTTTTACAAACTGTTTTCTCCCAGTCGCAATAACGAGAAAATCGTATTTTAGCTCTTCACCTGTTTTTAGGACTATATTGTTCTCCTCTAAATTTAGTTTGGTTACTTCTGTTTCGGTTCTGAAATCAACGCCCTGATCGAGGAAGAACTGCGGTTTGTTTATCTCTGTTCTGTCTATCTCATACCATCCGCGCAGAGCAAAAGGCAGCCCGCAGGTAGATACCCAGCCGCTTTTCTCTCGCTTTAATACCGTGAAGTCCATCTCTTCCTCCACATCGTCCTTCCTTGCAAGCAAGTTCCTCAATACGTATATCCCTGCAATGCCACCACCAACAATTACAATCTTTTTTACCATTTCTCTCCTCCCCCTTTTATCTTCAAGTTTCGGTATTTAAATCGAAGGCAAAAGCGCATAAATAATTAGCGGTTTTTTTCTTTCATTATCTTTGGACCCGCTAAGATTTGTAAAATAAGCGAAGCATCTATGATTGGCATAATCCCAACAGCACTAAGCGAGAACCTTTGACCTGCGAAGATCGCTCGCCATCTGCCAAACAGGTCCAGCGATTCTGGAGATAGCCCGAACAGGGGGATGTTACCCAAGGCGAAATAAAGAATAAGTATAGCAATGGTAAACGCAAGCTTTGTCTTGAGCGTGAGATACCTCTAACCGGATACCTCACGCCTACAATTATCCCTCACCGAAGAACCGCCTCATCGCCGGGAACATCTCCATCATCTGCTCGGAAGCTACGTCTTCATAAAGCCGGTAAGCAATGCTCACTGCCAGAAGCAAGCCAGTCCCGGATGCCTGCCCAAGTGTGCCGAACATATTTGCAAGCACGCACAACACACCCAGGATAGCACCACCCATTAGCGCTATTTTCGGTATGTATCCTTCCATCATCCGCTCTATCGTTGCAGGACTTCTCCGATGTCCGGGGATTTGCATCCCTGAGCGATGTATTTGCGCTGCCACATCCTTAGCCCCCATTCCAGTCGTATTTATCCAGAATAGAGCGAATACCGCACCACCTATGACCATAAAAGAGAGGTCAACCGCCAATCTCGTAGCAACTTGCCAGCCGGCATAAGGCGTGGTCATAAGACCTGGGAACCAATCCCAGGGGTTATAAATGGGGTCGAGATAATACATCAAGCCTGATACTGCATTGCCATAATCGTCATACGTCCCGAAAAGAGTAATTCCGCGAGTATAAAACATCCTTCCAAAACCCTGTATGCTCGCTTGCAATGCTCTTACAAGAATCATCGGTAGCACGCTTGCGTATAACAGCTTAATCGGGAACTTGCCGCGTGCACCCCTTGCCATCGAATGTGCCAGCGGTATCTCTAAACGAGTGCTCTCAAGATAAACGACGAGGAAAAATACCGCAATGGTGGATATAAGCGCTATCAGGTGATTCTCGAACAGGAAAATTATACCGCCTTCCAATATCTCGTATGGTGCTACTTGACTTGCTATTTGTATCCATCTCGGTATCACACCCACTGCCCATCCTCCAACGCGAATTGGACTTATAAGACCCGTAATTACCTGTTGAGAGACGCCAGCGATGATGAACAGTGAAACGCCAGAGCCTATACCCCACTTCGATACCACCTCATCCATGAAGTAAATAAGCATCCCGCCGATAAAGACCTGAATGAAGAGCATGAACGAGAGGAATCGCAGAGATATACCAAGCAGAGATGCTATTCCTGGGTCCGGCTTATAAAAGCCCACCACATAAGTCAGGCTAACAAAAGCAGCGAAGACCACAACGAGCAGTTTCTGGATGTTCTGGTAAAACGCCTGGTCTTTGGGGTCACTCAGGTTCAATTTTAATATTCCCGCACCGACCAGAAGCTGTAAGATAATAGAAGCATCAACGATTGGCATTATTCCAAGGGCAGTTAGCGAGAATCGTTTACCTGCGAAGAGTGCACGCCATCTGCCGAAGAGGTCCATCGATTCCGGAGATAGCCCGAAGAGGGGAACATTGCCCAGGGCAAAAAAGAGAATGAGTATGCCAGCGGTCCAGGCTAACTTCGTTTTAAAATGAACGTGCCACCTCGGACGTTCAACCATAGGGAATTTACTTAAAATAGACGTTAATGCATCTTTTAAGCCTGTCTCGTTCATCTAAGCAATATTCACACTCCACTCGCTGCTTCTACCCCTACTTTTACTTCTCCACCTGCGCTTTCTATCTTCTCCCTTGCCACCCTGGAAATCTCGTTCGCTTTAAGTGTCAGCTTCATCGTCACTTTTCCCTTACCTAATATCTTTTGTATGCCAAGCTGACTTGCATCGAGATAAATGCCTGTGCCCTCCTCTGCTTTTCCTTTCTCTATCAGTTCTTCCACCATCTCCTCTAACTCACCTACATTCACCGCCTTATCATTCAAACTTTTTAAAAAAGTTTGATCAAAACGCTTCGCAGTGCGATTTCGGAGAGGCAGTTGTGATTTGTTTTTTCCCTTTCTTATCCCCTTTTTCAGAGACTGCACAAAATGATGCCCGTATGCACCTGCGTTACCCGAGCCACCTTTGCTTCCTTTGCCTCTCCTCTTCTTGTGTGAGCCACCACCACAGGTTCTTGTCCCTCTTATCCTTTTTATCCTCTTCTTCATCCTTAGTCCTCTACTCTCCACAATGCTATTTTAATATTCTATATATACTTTACTTTTTATACTCCTTACCAAAGAATAGATAGTTTTTTATGTTATAAAGAGGAGGGTTGAGAGGAGATGGAAAAAATAGATATAAAGGTAGAAAATGTAGTAGCAAATGCAAGAATTGCTGATAACCTGGACTTGCAATATATAGAATCGAAGTTAGAAGATGCGGTGTTCACAAAGAAGAAATTCCCTGGTTTGGTGTATCGGACGCGGGAGCCAAAATCCGCTTTCCTTATCTTTCGTTCCGGGAAAGTAGTATGCACAGGCTCTAAGACTGCGGAAGGTGTGCGTGCGGTGATGGATAAGCTTAGTTCGGACCTTAGAAGCATAGGCATAGATGTGGTAGAGCATCCGGAGTTCAGGGTGCAAAATATCGTTGCTTCTGCCAATATTGGAAAAGAACTCAACCTGGGGGCTATCGTGGTGGGATTAGAGCTTGAAGGCATGGAGTACGAGCCCGAGGTTTTTCCCGGGTTAGTGTATCGAATTGACGAGCCAAAGAGTGCTATACTGATATTCAGCTCAGGGAGGTTGGTTATCACCGGGGGAAAGACAGTAGAGGATTGTGAAAAGTCAGTAGGGGTTTTATTGGATAGATTAAAGGAATTAGAGCTAATTTAAAATAAAAATGGAGTTTGAGCCCAAAATAGTAGTTTTTTGCTGTAACTGGTGCTCTTACGCAGGTGCAGACCTCGCAGGGGTATCACGCTATCAATACCCACCGGGGGTGCGGATAGTAAGAGTAATGTGCTCTGGAAGAGTAGATCCCGTTTTTATCTTCGATGCGTTCGAGAACGGTGCTGATGGCGTCATTGTTACGGGTTGCCATCCAGGGGATTGTCATTACGTCTCGGGTAACCTGAAAGCGGAGCAGAGAGTGGGAAATACAAGGAAAGCGTTGGAGTATTTAGGGCTTGGAGCAGAGAGGCTTCGCCTGGAATGGATTTCCGCATCAGAGGGGATGAAGTTTGCAGAGGTGATGCAAGAGTTTACAGAAAAGATAAAGGAGTTGGGACCTTCACCATTGAAGTCGCGATTTAAATGACCAAAACGAACTTCCCAAGTAGAGGGTGAGAAAATGGGCGAGAAAGAAGGCGAGGAAAGAATAGGCGTGTTCGTGTGCAGATGCGGTGTGAACATAGGCGGAGTTGTGGATTGTGATGACGTGGCGAGATATGCAGCGACATTGCCCGGGGTTGTTTGTACATCTGTGAACAAGTTCACGTGTTCAGATTCGGGACAGGCGGACATACAGGAGCATATTCGCAGATATAATTTGAATCGTGTGGTAGTTGCAGCATGCACGCCAAAGACACACGAGCCTACTTTTAGAGTGTGCTGTGAGGAGGCGGGACTGAATCAATATCTTTTAGAGTTTGTTAACATCCGTGACCAGTGCAGTTGGATGCATATATGGGACGCGGAAGGAGCAACGAAGAAAGCGAAGGACCTGGTCCGGATGGGTGTTTATCGTGCTAAGTTGTTAGAACCGCTGGAGGAATCAGAAGTTGCAGTGAATCCGAATGTGGTGGTTATAGGCGCAGGAGTTGCGGGAATGCAAGCGGCGATGGACCTTGGGGACATGGGATTCCATGTATATCTGGTGGAGAAGGAGCCTTCGATTGGAGGCAGGATGGCTCGATTTGACAAGGTGTTTCCGACGAATGACTGCTCTATCTGCATCCTGGGTCCTAAGATGGTTGAGGTAGCACGTAATGAGAACATTGAGATAATGTCTTATTCAGAGGTGGTGGAGGTGGCGGGATTTGTGGGTAATTTTGAAGTCACGATAGAACACAAGCCGAGGTATATAGATATGGATAAATGTAACGGGTGTGCGCAGTGTGCGGAGAAATGCCCGGTGGAAGTGCCATACGACTTCAACGAAGGATTCGGGACACGAGGAGCGGCATACGTGCCTTTCCCTCAGGCTGTTCCACTCCGAGCAGTGATAGATTTGGAAAATTGTTTGAGAAGCGAAGGAAAAGAGTGCAAAGCATGTATAAAAGCGTGCGATAGGGATGCGATAGATTTCTCGCAGATGAAGAGATATAGTAAGGTGAAAGCAGGTGTGATAATCGTGGCGCCTGGGTCCGTAACCTATGACCCGGAGCAGAGAAACGATTATGGATACGGGATATATGATAATGTGATAACAACGATGGAATTTGAGCGGCTTTTAAATGCCGCAGGTCCTACGGAAGGGCATGTTATAAGACCTTCGGATTGTAAGGAGCCTATGCGGCTGGGGTTCATCAATTGCGTTGGCTCTCGAGACGTTAAAACAAACGTTCATTGCTCTGGCGGGGTTTGCTGCATGTTTAACATGAAGAATGCGATTCTGCTGAAGGAGAAGCGACCGGAGATTTCATGTTATCTATTTTATATGGACATAAGAGCCCCGTTCAGGGGTTATGAGGAGTTTTATACCCGTGCAAGAGAGATTGGTATAAGATTCATCCGCGGATTGCCTTCTGAGGTGATAGAGCTCGAGAATGGGAATTTGGTGATAAGGGTGGAGGATACGCTGAAGGGCGAGGTAAGGAATATAGAAGTTGATTTGGTGGTTCTCGGCACGGGCATCGTGCCGCATAAGGATATAGAGAAGATATCGAAGATGCTGAAAATACCACGCGCTGCGGATGGTTTGCTTATGGAAGCACATCCGAAGTTGGGACCGGTGGACACCGTGTTAGGGGGTGTATTTGTCGCAGGAAGTGTATCAGGTCCGAAAGACATACCATTTGCAGTTGCGCAGGGTAGTGGAGCAGCATCACGGGCGGCGAGATTGCTCGTCGTGGGAAAGACAAAAATAGAAGGGATAACGGCAGCTTCGGATGAGAGCTGCATAGGGTGTGGGCTATGTGTGGATGTCTGTCCGTACGGCGCGATAACGCTGGACGAGAAAGAAAACAGGGTGATGATTGTGGAAGCGATATGCAAGGGTTGCGGCACCTGTGCGGCGACATGCCCCGTGGGTGCTATGGAGCAGCGGCATTTCAAAAACAAGCAGGTGGAGGCACAGGTGAAGAATTTGTTTGCATTCACGTGAAGCGCAAAGTTGGGAAAAAATAAAGGGGCTCGCAAGAGCCCCATTCTTAATCTCTTATTTCTACTTTAGCGTGCGTATGCCCTTGCCTTCAGTATCGCATATTGCTCGATGAGATCCGCACCACAGTTGGGGCACTTGGCATAGAGATGCCCTAAAGCAGCTCCGCATACCGGGCATTTTTCAAACGTATTTTTCGTCTGCATCGCATCACCCCAGATCCAACCATGATGCTCTCCCATCATGTGCTCAACTACTTTCTCTACTACTGTGTCCTTGTCCTTCGCTGAAAACATCTGATTGCATACATAACAACGTCCTTCTGCCATTTTTTCCTCACCCATAGATTATGGAATTTATGATTATTTAAATTTTTCGTTTTTTTTAATCGTTCCAATAGTGAGATGCTAAAAACTTTATATTCATTAAAATTATCTGATTTTTTAAAACAAACGTAACATCAAATGCTAATAAGCGATGAATGAAGCCAATGATGGAATGGTTTAAGGAGCATTTAGTTGAAGCACCGGCATATTTGCTTCAAATATATTTAAGGAGGAAAAGAGATATTAAAACGGGGATTGAAAATGGCAGGAGCTAAAAAAATTCATCTCCCTGTTCTTGTGGAGAAGGATGAAGATGGGTTCTTTGTGGTTGAATGCCCGCTTCTTCAGGGATGCTATACACAGGGGAAAACACTCGATGAGGCATTGAAAAACATACACGAAGTGATTGAACTGCCTTGAAGAACAGAAGGAAGAAATTGTGGAACAGCTTGATACAATCCAGGAGTTCAGCTACCATGTCGTGTCAGTAGAGATATGAGCAAATTGCCCATTATATCTGGAGAAAAAGCGGTTAAATGTTTTGAAAAGCTTGGTTATGTGGTAGTGAGGCAAAAAGGAAGTGGATTTTGAATTTAGATATTGGAATTTGTTTCCGTGGGCTCCGCCCACGACCCCGCAAGCCCTGTAAGGGCTTATTTGGTGCTTGTGATTTGGGATTTTCCACAATCTATTGAGCATGTTCATCAGCGCTATACCGATTCCCTACTCTTTCCGGATTCCTCGCATATACCTCAAATCCCGGAATAATCACCCTTACAACAGGAACACCTATTTCCTCCCTCGTTAAATCCACCACTATCACGCGG
>JAODGL010000085.1:3798-11200 GCA_025464585.1 Methanosarcinales archaeon | reverse complement strand
CTGGGCTGGGTTTTCTTCTTCGGGATGACATGGCATCCTAAACACGAGCAGTTTGGCATTTTTCCCATCGTGGTGACTACATTCGTGGTTGGAACAGGTGCGTTAGCTATTGCCGCAGCTATTGGCATACCGAGCGCAATTTTCTTAGCTGAATTCTCACCCTCGTGGCTTCGTAACATCATTAAACCGTGTGTGGAGATGCTGGTCGGGATACCCTCGATAGTGCTGGGCTTTTTCGGGTTAATAGTACTTGTGGTGTTTATAAGGGACTCGCTTGGCGGTTATGGCGAGTGTATCTTAGCAGGCTGGATTATTCTTGCGATAATGACTTTGCCGCATGTAATCAGCATATCTGAGGATTCTATCCGCGCAGTTCCAAAAGCGTATAAGGAAGCATCGCTTGCGCTTGGTGCTACGCAGTTACAGACTGTCAGAAGAGTGATATTGCCGAATGCGCGCTCCGGGATTTTAGCTTCACTGATTCTGGGTATGGGAAACGCAGTAGGAGAAACAATGGCGGTTTTGATGGTCATCGGTAATCCGGAAATACCATGGATTCCTTCTTCGATCTTGGACCCGGTTCGCGTGCTTACATCCACGGTCGTGCTCGAATATTCTTATGTGGTTTGGGGTTCAATGCATCAGCACGCGTTGTTCGCCATCGGAGTTGTTCTCTTCGTGATAGTTGCAATTTTCAATTTAGTAACCACTGTTGCAATAAAGGGGAGAGTGGGCGCTACTACGGTTATAAAGGGAGTGGTTAGCGGGAAATGAAAGAAACGGTAATAAAAACAGGCTTATGCATGGTAGCTCTAATTTCGGTAGCGGTATTGTTTACTGTGGTAGCGTACATATTTTTGAATGGCATACAGGTCATAAGCCTCGACTTCTTGCTAAAATCGCCAAATTATGCAGCACTTGAGTGCGGAGGAATATTTCCTCAAATCATCGGGTCATTATGCCTTCTTGCTGTTTGTTTGCTCTTTGCCGTCCCCCTTGGTGTAGCGTCGGGAATATATCTTGCGGAATACGCCACTGAGAATATAATAACAAAAAGCGTCAGGTTCTTTGTGGAATGCTTAGCCGGGATACCATCAATAGTAATAGGCTTGTTCGGGCTTATATTCCTCGTTTATTATCTCGGTTTTGGCCCCTCCATGTTATCAGGCGGTTTAGCTCTCGGCTTCATGATTCTACCATGGACGGTTCGTGCATCAGAGGAAGCAATTAAAGCGGTTCCTCTTTCGCATAGAGAGGCATCTCTTGCTTTAGGTGCTTCTAAATGGCAAACTATTCGCAGTGTGGTGCTGAAAAGCGCTTATCCCGGTATAATAACAGGAATATTGCTTGGTGCCGGGAAGGCAATGGGGGAAACTGCTGTTATCCTGCTCACAACTGGAGGTCTTGCGACTTTCATACCGCGCTCATTACTGGATGACGTTGGTTCTTTACCGGTTTATATTTATTTAATCTTAACAATGGTCCCAGTTCCAAGGGCTGAGGCGGAATCATACGCTTATGGCGCTTCACTTGTGCTAATCACAATGTTTTTGATGATAAGCGTATTCGCTCTGTTTCTTCGGAACAGATACGTCAAAAGAATGGTAGGAGGTGAAAAGAAATGAGCAAGATAGAAACGAGGAGTTTGAATGTCTATTACGATGGAGGAACAGTGCATGCGTTGAAAGAAGTGAATATAAAAATAGAAGCGAATAGAATAACTGCGCTAATAGGACCTTCAGGCTGCGGTAAGACGACTTTTTTAAGGGCATTGAACCGGATGAACGAACTTAACGGAGTGAAGACGAGAGGCGAGGTCCTTATGGATGGAGCCGATATATATAGCCGGAAAGTGGATGTCATTCAGTTGAGGAAGCGTATAGGGATGGTCTTTCAGCAGCCAAATCCGTTTCCGATGAGTATATTTGATAATGTCGCCTACGGTCCGAGGATACATGGAGTGCGAAACAGAAAGCTGGATAGAATAATAGAGGAAAGTTTGAAGAAAGCGGCATTGTGGGAAGAAGTGAAAGACCGGTTGGAAGAAAGCGCATTGAAGCTCTCCGGCGGTCAGCAACAAAGGTTATGCATAGCGCGGGCACTGGCGGTAAATCCGGAAGTCATCCTCTTTGACGAGCCATGCTCGGCACTGGACCCCGTATCAACCGCGAGGATAGAAACATTGCTCAGGGACTTGAAGAAGGATTATACAATAGTGATAGTAACGCATAACATGCAGCAGGCAGCACGTGTATCTGACTTTACTGCGTTCTTCCTCATGGGAGAACTGATAGAATTTGGTGAGACCACACAAATATTTGAGAAGCCGCGAGATAAGAGGACTGAGGATTATATTACCGGGAGATTCGGGTAAAATAAAATGGCGATAAGAAAAGAATACATAGAGGATCTGGGAAAGCTCAAGCGAGAAGTGCTGAGGATGGGCGAACTGGCGAAGGAATCAGCGAAGAATGCCATCACAGCTCTTGTTCACCGCGATACTGAACTGGCATCGAAGGTACTGAAAGGAAACGCAATAATAGACGAACTGGAATTTGACATAGAGAACAGGTGCATGAAACTGCTTGCATTACAGCAGCCCATGGCTTCGGATTTAAGAACAATAGGAACGTGCATGAAGATAATCACGGATTTCGACAGGATAAGCGATTTGGCGGGCGACATTGCGGAGATTGTCCTTAGAATAGAGGATGAACCGTTTGCGAAACCGCTGATTGACGTACCGAGGATGTCAGAGATTTCACAGGGCATGATTTCTGATTGCCTCAAGGCGTTTTCGGCAGGAGATATAAAAATACTGGAGGATTTCTCGGAACGAGATGACGTGATAGATGCGCTATTTGACCAGGTCAGACGGGAATTGATGATGATAATGATAGAAAATCCGAGATGTATTGCAAATGCGAGTCATCTGCTCTTCGTAGCGCTGCATTTAGAGCGAATTGGCGACCATGCGTGCAATATCGCTTCCCGGATTATATACATGGTAACCGGGGAGAAGAGGAAGCTGGAATGAGCTGAAAGTAGAAAAATGGAAGCAAGAAAAGTCCAGATAACCGGTAAATCCACGTATATGATTACGTTACCAAAGAAATGGGCGGTTGATGTCGGGCTGCTGCCCGGTTCACTCGTGTCAATCACGTATCGCGATGATGGAACGTTGCTGCTCACACCACCTATGGTTCAACCTTTTGTCAGCCGTAAGACATTGAAGATTGATGGGGATGTGAATGAGCTCAAAATGGATATTATAGGTGCTTATGTGATGGGACACCAGTTCATAGAACTTAATGCGAGTATGATACCACAGGAGATAAGGAAAGAGGTAAAAGAGCTATGCAAAAATCTCATCGGTATAGAGATAGTGGAAGAGACGAGGAATAAGATAGTAATCTACGACATCCTGAACCCCAGTGAATTCACGATTGAAAAAGGGCTTAAACGGATGCATGCACTCGTATCAGGAATGCTTAAAGACCTGATAGATGCTTTTAATGTGAGAATAAAGGATGAGATGCTAAGTGAGATTGTGGGAAGGGATGAAGAAGTTGATAGGGTTTATTTACTGATATTGAAGCAATTCATCAGGCGATTATCGTGGGTGTTCAGGAATGCCTGGTATTCGAACATGGTAATGGCACTCTCGCTCGCTTCTATCGCGCTTGCAATTGCATCTTTCGGTTATGTAATCCTGCGGCGGGCATGATCTATATACACTATAAATTTTACATAGACGACCAATATCAAAGCTGATGCCAATAGACAAAAGAGATGAGAATAATTGCTCAAAGGTCTTCCTGAGATCTCGCGTACCAGTCGCGAATTCACACCCACTTTCATTTTCTCCTCCATTCTACATAATTTTGAAAAAGATACATATATTAGCGGGTTTTCCATATCCCGGGGTCGAGCAGATTTACATACCCATACTCACTATTCCGGGTTCAGCAAGGTGGGCTTTATACCATATCCCGAGTCAGTCACGCCGCCGGAGACAATGGTTGATACAGCAATGAATGACCAGGATGGTCTGGCTGTGGCGCCACATCCATTCAGCTACCGCTGTCCGAGCCTTGGAACAATGATTAACGAGCTTTTTCTGGACGGCGTGGAGGTGTTGAACGCCGCACACAGGGACATATATGTGAACGGGTTAGCACAGAAGAGCGCAAGTTCGTCTTTAGCACACACGGGAGGAAGCGATGCACACTCGCCAGAGATGCTGGGAGATGCCTTCACCGAATTCGAGGGTAAATCTGCTGATGATTTGTACCGGTCAATCCAGCAGGGGGAGACGAATCCTGGAGGCGGTCCCGCTCCTCTGCGACACTGGATACTATGGAATATGGAGATTGCTCATGGAGTCGGTAAGAGGCTAATCGCATCCTTTAGAGGGGTGGAGCATACACCCGACGACCCTTTAGAGAGGGTGTATCAGATGCGCCGCCACAACAAGGTTATCGCACTGGGTGCCTGCATGGCGTTCATGGCGACCCCTCTGCCTTTTGTCTGTGGTATAATAGGCGAGGGGTGGATTCGCTGGAAAGGACGGAAGAAATTGAAAGAAGTCAGCTCTGAATGGAT
Organism: Methanosarcinales archaeon; assembly: GCA_025464585.1. Lineage (GTDB taxonomy): Archaea > Halobacteriota > Syntropharchaeia > Alkanophagales > Methanospirareceae > QMVO01. The sequence goes on along the minus strand of JAODGL010000085.1, from coordinate 6,595 downwards.
AAGTGGTTGCGTATAAAGTATTTGTTGTGCAGGCATGAAATCGTTGACAATGCCTTGCTTCTTGAATATGAACAGGAACTCATTGCGGCTTTGAGGGAAGAGATAGAGGACGAGTTCTTATGGATAGAGAACTGCACGTAAACCTTTTTGCAAAAAAAGAACTTCAAATTGATGCATGAGCTACAAATACACGGCAGCGACTATATCGGCATTGTGCAGAAGTATGTATGGGTGGCGTGGAGCCGACATTATAAGTTGTTTGGAGGAGCTTGAGCAAAAAGGGAAGTTGAACTCCCTTTTATCGTCTATCTCACTGCCGGTTTCTTCACCGCTGCGTTCTATGGTGATTTCATTTCAACCATTTTCTTTTAATTTTACATTTTTCGATTTGCAACATGGGAAGCTATTTATATATGATACGTGGCAACTTTATTTTCGAGAGGGAAAAGTTTCACAAAAACTTTCCCTCTTAAAATAAAAAAAATTTAGACGCAGATTAACGCAGATTAACACAGATTGAAAAATTAATTATGTAAAAGGAGAGGGAGAAGAGAATCAGCGTAAATCCGTGTAAAGTCTTATAGAAAAAGAGTTACACTTTATACAGATGAAAAAAGAGGATATAGTGGATTACCTGAAAGAGTACGAAAGCTTCAAACCCGAACTCGTGGAGCGAGAGCTATCCGTTCCATTAGATTCCGAGTTTGTCATATCCGTAATTGGTCCGAGAAGAGCGGGAAAGACATATTATTTATTTCAACTTTCCAGAGAAATGCGCGATTTTGTTTACTTAAATTTCGAAGACTCCAGACTTTACGGCATAAAATACACTGAGTTGCGGGATATAATAAGAACATTCATCGAGATATACGGAAAAGAGCCGGGGGTTCTCCTCATGGATGAGATACAGAACGTAAAGAACTGGGAGATCATCGTGAGAGAACTTCATGACCTGAAAAGGTACAGAATGTTCCTGACAGGGTCATCCTCAAAACTTCTGAGTAAAGAGATAGCCACACAGCTCAGAGGAAGAACACTCTCCTATCTCCTGCTTCCTTTCAGTTTTAGAGAATATGCAAAGGCAAAAGGATTGAAAACAGAGAAATACATGAGCAGAGATGCGTCTGCGAGAATAAAGCATTATCTACGGGAATACATGGAATTTGGTGGATTCCCAGAAGTCGTTTTAAGTAGAGAAAAGGTAAAAATTCTGAAGGAGTACGCGGATTTAATTCTGTTCCGTGATTTTATCGAGCGGCATCAGATAACGAACGTCGAACTTGCGAGGGTTCTGCATTCCTTCACCATCCAGAATTTTACAAACGAGATTTCAGTAAATGCCCTGTTTGACAGGGTTAAAAGTATGGGTGTGCGAGTCTCAAAGAACACGGTTTATGATTACTTATCAAAACTGGAAGATACAGCCTTTTTCTTCTTTTTGCGAAAGTACTCGGAGAAGCCACACCTGAGAGAATCCTACCCCAAAAAGATATACCTCTGTGATACCGGCTTAACAAAAACACTGAGATTCTCAGAAGATAAGGGGAAATTGATGGAGAACGTCGCCTTTTTAGAATTACAGCGGAGGACGAATAGTAATCCGTTATTGGAAGTATTTTTCTGGAGAGACTATCAGCAGCGGGAGGTAGATTTTGTAATAAAAGAGGGGACTCAAATAAATCAACTGATTCAGGTAACCCACGAATTGAGAGAAGATAGCGAAAGAAGAGAAATACGGAGTTTATTGAGAGCAAGCAGAGAGCTGAACTGCGGAAATCTGCTGATGATAACATGGGATCAAGAAGGGGAGATGGAAAAGGAAGGGCGGAAGATAAAGCTGACAGAACTGTGGAAGTGGTTGATAAGTTAATCTGTGTTAACAATTCATTTTCTTCTCGTGTAAATCTGTGTAATCTTGTGGTTATAAATAATCTTGTGGTTATAAATTTTGTTCTATATAGTTTTTATTGAAATTATAGATTATTTTCCTCCACATATTGTCTTAGGACAACTCCTATATAGGGCACCACAGAACATGTTATCGTGGTGATTGAGATGCCTTCCCTTCGCGAGGAGGGCGGGTGCGTGAACAATCGCCGCGTTAAAAGAATAGGAGGTGAAAACGAAAAAAATGAACACGAGAAAAAGAAATCTGTTGAAGGACAAGCGAGGAGTATCGCCTGCGATTGCAACGCTCGTGCTGATAGTGATTGCGGTCGTGGCGGCTGCAGGTGTCGGCGTGATTACGAACACCCTGAATGTACAATCAGGGGAACAGGCGGAAGCAAAGGACCTGAGTGTACAGGGTTCAATAGATATGCAGGGTTCCACAACGGTGCTGCCTTTCGCTCTTGAGGCGGCAAGAACATATATGGAAAAGCATCCCGGGGTGGAGATAAGTGTCTCCGACGGTGGCTCCGGGCATGGTATAAGCATGGCGAAGCAGGATAAGGTGGACATCGGGATGGCATCCAAGCGTGCAGACACAGAGGACATCTTACAGGAAGGTGTAAAGGGCGCAACCATATACGAGACCGAAATCGGGAAACGGATGATTGTGGTGATTGTGAACGATGGTTCAGCCGACACACCTTATGAGTGGAACATCAGTACAGCTGCATCGTGTCACATTCGCACTGCTCTGGGGTGCGCTCACGCTTGCGTTTATGGAAATACCGGGCATCATCAGGACGTCGGAAGAGGCGATAAAGGCGGTTCCTCTTGCATACCGGGAAGGGAGTTACGCATTGGGTGCGGGCAAATGGCATACTGTAAGAAAGGTGGTGCTTCCTGCCGC
>JAODGL010000085.1:1594-3757 GCA_025464585.1 Methanosarcinales archaeon | reverse complement strand
TTCCTGCCGCATGCATCGCCACAGGCACTATTTGAACCGGTCGGCTCGCTCACTATGGGCATATACGTAGGGTATATGAATCTCGGACTGACGCACACAGTAGCGGACTTATACGGTAGTGCGTTCATGCTCATCCTGATGGTCGTGTGGCGGTGAATGTCGCGGCACAATTGCTTATGCACTATCATGTATCTGAGAAGGGACTAAAAAACTCGAGATTGCACGAGAAAGCGATTTTATCATCAAATAACAAAAAATTTAAATATTTTGACAGTTAAATGTCAAATTATATGAGTTGAAAAGAAGAAGAAGAGGAGAAGGATGGAAATAAGGCAGATAACGGAGCAAAATCCGTGGTGGGAGGATGAAGGACGGATAAATGAAGATGAGAAGGTAAAGCATGCATTGTCAAAAGAACAGCGGATAGAATATCCTTTTACTGATGAGAATACATTGATTGTTGGACCCAGGCAGGTGGGTAAGACCACTTTTCTCAAACTTCTCATCAAGAATCTGATTGATAATGGTGTAAACCCGAAGAGAATTCTATTCTATATTTCTCCTGCGAGACGATACGGGATTTCAAAGAGATCGTGGAGACATCATCAGGTTCGCAGATTCGCTGATGCATGGCAGGAAATACCTCCTATTTGATGAGATAACCTTCGTGCACGAGTGGCAGAGGGCGATAAAATACGTCCTCGATTCGCCTTTGATTAATGACAAGTGCATCATGGTTACCGGTTCTTCCTCTATCGCACTGAAGAAAGAGACCTTCACCGGGAGACCCATTAAAACACGGTTCTTCCTCCCTCTGTCATTTAAAGAATTTTGTAATACCTTTGGGAGTGCAAACCTCAGGAAAGAGCTCACACAGGAACAAATCTCCACTCTATCTGTTAATGAGCTAAAAGAAAAAGCGAAGAAGCTATTATTCTTCTTCACTGAAATTGATAACCTCTTTAATCGCTACATTAAATCAGGCGGCTTCCCAAGGAGCATCTACGAACTTATAGAGAGAGGAGCGAACGCATAACGTCATCTGTGCTGCTCGGCGTCTTGAAAGATTATGGCACGAGATTCTCGCTCAATTCCATCGCAAAAGAGATGGAAATCGGGTCTCACGTAACTGTGAAGTCATATCTGGAAATCCTGGAGAATTTATTCGTACTGCGAAAAGTGTTTCCGGTAGATGTAAAGAAGGGAGTGGAAGCTTTTAAACGAATGAGGAAGGTATATCTCATTGACCCTTTCCTTTTTCATACCTTTAAAAGGCAACTTACAAAAACAGGGATTAAAGAGGAGGAGATACCTGGATTAGTGGAGGGCATTGTAGCTGAGCATTTAATAAGGAGATTTGGCAGGATATTTTATTATTGTCAGAAACGCGGGATCGACTTTTACTTAGATAATGCAGGGATCGAGGTGAAATGGCAGAGGGGAGTGGATAAAAAGGATTTCTCAGCCGTAGAATTAAGGAATAAAATTCTGCTCAGTAAAGACCAGTTTGAATTCTTCGATGGTGAATTGATAATCCTCCCGGTGAGCATATTTTTGCTATTGCTGTGAAAAACAGGATACCAGGTTCGGGATAGCATAATAACTGCAGGAACGGTTAACAATGGCATTCATCAGCATAAGTAGAGGCTCATCGGTTGAATCACCACGCACGATAAAATCCACTTCAGGACGACGAATCGTAAACCGCAGGTGCATGAAGTAATATCAAGTGTGGTTCGGGAATCAATCTTCCCTGGTGTATCCTCAGTCTGATACAAAAACCCACGCCACTATCCCCTCCCTCACTCTCACCGGATGGTCTCATCATAGTTGCAAATTCGATTCTCGTAGCTATTCTTCTCTTCTTTAACCTGTAATTTATTTATACTGTATACTGCACTGTATATAGTGTATATAAAGAAGGGAAAGATAAGGGAACTGCAGAACGAGCAGCGAAGGTGGATATATCCATGGCGGCATGATTTGCATAATTTGACCGGCACGTGGATACTGGACCCGACGAATCCGGATTCAGACGGTGACGGGTTGAAAGACGGCGAAGAAGTACGTAAATACAGGTTCGACCCGAATGTAGACGACCGAACGGTTGACCTCGATAAGGATGGACTTGATAATATCAAAGAGGTGCTCAACCTCACCACG
>JAODGL010000085.1:0-1580 GCA_025464585.1 Methanosarcinales archaeon | reverse complement strand
TGGCGAGGGTGGATAAAATACGCACTTATTACGGCACGAGGGAATATTACATAGACCTCAGACCGCTGAACAGCACGCCCGTTGATGTTATTACCAGGAAGTATGGCGTTGTTCGTGCTGGAAATCCGTGGCACTATGACATAGAGCACAACATGGTATTTACCGATGATAACTTTGGATTCACACTCAGACCAGGCGATATAATTGTGGTATGCGGGCGAGCAGATAAATTCCGTGGTTCTAAGCGAACGATACAGGTGAACATCGAGGGCAGTTCGGGAACTATTCTCCTCGTCCTCGACCCGCTGGAGGAGAAGTATCGCTGGCTACCTTCTGAGAGTCATGTCAGGATGCGGAAGAAGTTCCAGCCGTTGCTATCGGATGCGCTATCAGCAACGCCAACGCCGCCGAGCTCTTCGCCAGCACCAGTGCCAGCGCCTACGCCAGCACAAACGTCAGCACAAGCAAAAAAACCGTCGCCCGGGCCCGCGCCGCCGGAGCCGGAGAAATCAGCACTTGAAAGATTTGTATATACGCTGAAATCGGTTATAGACTATTTGACGCCGTGGAAAGAGTTGTAATTGTACAGGTGGGCAGAGAAAAAATAAATTATAGACACAGATTAACGCAGACCGTTCTTTCAAAAAGAAAGCTTTACCAAAGAGATCTATTTTTCTTTTAGCACAGGTTTTCTTTTTTTGAAAAAGAAAAAGTGTTGCGTAAATCAGTGTTAATCTTGTGTCGTAAATAGAACCACGAGATTTCACGAGATTGATAAATGTGGATGCCGGATACAGGTTACACTTGCATCTTGCATCCTCACAATCTCTCGTGGAAATCTCTGTAATCTTGTGGTTCCAAAAATCAATACAGGCTGACATATCCATTCTCTCTCAGTATCGCCTGCCCTTCTGGTGATCGCACCCATGTTATGAACGCATCACATATCGTTGACGGTTTTCCGTTCGTCACGTAATATATCGGTGGTCTGAGCTCTTCTGGATATAATCTCTCCGCTTCCGTATCGTTCTCCGCTCGCACCGCCTCTGTAATCTTTTCTAATGTGATATTCTCAGCCGTGATTATTTCTCCTGCATCGTTCTCAATTCCCGCAATATACCTCTCATCCCCGGACATCACATACCCGTAGGGAATGAATCCAACAGACACATCTGTATCTTTAATGGACTCCAGCATCAGCTCAAAACTGCCCGTGACATTATTGTTCGTCTCGTTTATTCTGTTCTCGTGTATGTATTCACAGAACCGCTCCTCGATACCGGTCTCACCCTCATAATGAAACGCTCGCATAGAGGAATTCGTGCCGTTGTATAAGCCACGCAGGTCATCCTTCGTGAACTCCTGCTGAGGGTTTGAAATCACCACAATCACCGCATTCCCTATCTGATAAGGTTCAAGTGCGGGATAATCCTCGAGTTCAGCGAGTGTTAACGTGCGGTCGGCAGCCGCTTCTCCCACGTCCTTCACATCCACCTCCGCATAATGGGAGTATAATTAGATAAGCGTAAGTGCCAAAGATGGTGTAGATTTGTGGATGAAGTCTTGGCGGATAGTATGGA
>JAODGL010000054.1 GCA_025464585.1 Methanosarcinales archaeon | reverse complement strand
AAGATATTTCAAGCAGTCGTGCCGTATTTGAAAGTGATACTGGTCTTAGCAGTCGCTTTCTTCGTGATTGGGATAATTAAAAGACTTATTAGGAGATTCTTAAGCACTACTGCTCTGCCTTTGGATGCTCAGAACATCTTACGAAGAGCCGTGGTCTATGTTTTATGGTTCGCTGTTCTGATTTATATCACGCATGAGCTGGAATTAGAAGAGATTTTCATGCCTCTCATAGGTGCTTCTGTTTTAGTTGGGGCTGCTATTGCCTTAGCCGTCAAGGATGCCTTAGGCGATGCGGTGGCGGGGATATTTCTCCTGTTGGACAGGCACTTTAATATTGGTGACGAAATCGAGACGATGAAATATAGAGGAGAGATTATAGATGTCACGCTCAGAAAAACGCGCATAAAGACCGGTGATGGAACAATAGTTGTATTACCAAACGGAAAAATAGATTCTTCTGGATGGGTGTTACACGAGAAAAAGACAGAGACGGGAGGGGACTAAAATATAGCGGTAGCTTACCTCACCGCACGACACACTCGGCAACATAACCTTCTCTCTTCACCGCATCCCTCAAATATCCTAACTCGGCATCCGAATAAGTCACTTCATCCAGGAATTTTACGTCCAGCACCTTAGCAGGCACGAACTTCTGCAATACATATCGTTTACTACCCCTTATTAGCCGCCCTATTTCCAGAATATCTCGCTTACCCAATTGCGATTTCACCACCGTTGTTCGGAATTCATAATCCAATCCAGAAGACATGATTAACTCGATGCTGTGTTCGATTTTAGCAGGGTCAATCCGGGAATCGGTAATCTCCCGGTATCTTTCTAAAGGCGCTTTTACATCCATTGCGAGATAGTCCACGATTCCGCGTTCTATCGCTTCGCTTAATACCCTGGGATTGCTGCCATTTGTATCCAGCTTAACCAAAAAACCTGAATCTTTTATCTTCCTCATAAAATCCTTCAGGTCTGGCTGCAGTGTTGGTTCTCCACCCGTTATCTCTACCGCATCGAGCTTCCCCCTGCGTTCTTCCAGAAAGGAAAATATCTCCTTTTCTGAGATGGGATTTGAAAATTGCTTGGGATCAACAAGTTCAGGATTGTGACAATTTGAAACACTGATTAAATTAACATTATAAGAGTGAGTTGGATTATCAATCTCTAAATTATAGACTTTTGTTTTTTTATTTATTTTTTTTACCGAATTTATTTTCAGATACAAATGTTTGTCATCCAGAAAACCGTATCTATTTGAAGTATTGATAACTTTTTTAGTAATTAAATGGCTCTGTCCAAGCAGATTAAAAATCCTCTTATCGGAAATTATAATTTCCTTCCCGAATATAGAATGCTTTATTCCTAAGCGTAATAGTATTAGACTAATTTGATATCGTAATAATTTGGATGTTATTTGTATTCTCTGTTTTTTGTATTTTTTAATAAAATCTGGAGACATTAAACCATCTCCCCTAAATAAACCAATGATTAATTGTTTTTGCAGGTCTTTATCTAAATATATAAATTCTGTGGGTATTTTTTTGCTATATACATCTTCGCCAAAATAGTACTTGAAAAACAACCCTATTATTCCCCTGTAAGAAATTAATGTTATTGTTTTACATTTTTTACTCTCAACTTCTTTTAATTCTGTTTTGAAAATCGCAGAAAATATTTCTTTTGTATCTCTAATATATTCCTTCTCTTTTGAATTAAATGTAAAAGCAACATAATATGAATTCTTTCTTCCTTTATCCTTACTTGAACATCCTTCGGAAAGATAGTAACCAAGTAGTCTCATAAACTTGGGAGTGACTTCTATAAATTTGTCAATGAAAAAATTATTAAATCTCTGCCTAAGAGATAGTTCTTGATATAGGTCTTCAATTGCAATACTGACATCTAACTTGTAACTAAAGATTTCTTTCTGAGGAATAGGGATAACTAAATAATCTTCCTTTACATTTATGTATTGAGCTTCTTTTTTGATAAATTTGTTTGCTTTACGGTTGTAAACAAAAAATTTGTGATTTAGTGTACAACTTATTGCATCTGAATGTAGAAAGTGCCTGATTTCTAGCAGAGAACTTGTCTCTCTTTCATAATATTCCTTTATCGGACTAAAATTTCCTGCATAGTCATAAACCTTGCATTCAATATGTTTTTCCACAATCTCTCTAATTTTAAATAAACCCCTATCGGTTAGAATTTCAGTATTCCCTGTAAAACAATACGGGCACCTGAAATTGCAGCCCTGTGTAAACACAATGGCACATATTTTCCCGGGATAGTCTATCAAAGAGGATCGCTGAAAGCCGCCAATTAACATAATATCTAATCACCCTTGTTAATCTGCACCACCACCAACACCAAAATCTACTAAATCCAACTGTTTCCCGGCGTACTTTCTTTTAGCTCTTTTCGCTTTAGCCCTGATTCGCGGAGGTTTCAAGGCTATGCCTGCCTGTTTTTTTCTCTCCTTTTCTAATTCTTGAACTGCTTCTGTCCCTACCACAAACGTTTTCCTGAGCTTGAATTCTTCACGCTTACCCTTATTCCATTGTGTCACGGGACGCAGATAGCCAACTACACGCGAATATACCTCGGTCTCCGCACCACATTCCGGACAGGTATAATGCTCTCCCGGTATATAGCCGTGAGTGGGGCAGACAGAGAAGGTCGGCGTAAAAGTGAAGTAAGGCAGGTGATAGAGCTCACAGACTCTTCGCACCAAAGTTTTCACCGTCATAGGGTCTTCGACACGCTCGCCTGCGAAAATGTGGAATACGGTGCCACCTGTATATTTCGTCTGAATTGCATCCTGCAGGTCTAACGCCTCGAAGATGTCATCAGTGTAATTTACCGGCAGTTGCGTCGAATTCGTATAAAATGGTTCTGCACCACGCTTCCATTCCTCTTCGTTCGCACAGATGATCGCGGGATATTTCTCTTTATCCTTTTTTGCAAGCCGGTAAGAGGTCCCCTCAGCCGGCGTAGCTTCCAGATTATAGTTATTTCCGGTTTCCGCCTGAAATTTCAATAATTTATCACGCATAAAATCTAACACACGTGAGGTAAACGCTCTGGACTTCTTCGATGCAATATTCTCTCCAAACAGATTCAAGCAGGCTTCGTTCATACCCACTAAACCAATTGTGGAGAAATGGTTCTTCCAATATTCCCCAAACCGCTCTTTAACACCTCTCAGATAATATCTCGTATAGGGATACAAACTCTGTTCTGTAAATTTCTCTAAAACTTTTCTCTTTACCTCTAAACTCTCCTTTGCCAAGACCATCAACCGCTCCAAAGCCGTGATAAACTCGTCTTCGTCTCTTGCTAAATATCCAAGTCTTGGCATGTTGAGCGTGACTACACCTATTGAACCTGTTAACGGACTCGACCCGAAAAGACCGCCACCTCTCTTTTTTAACTCCCTATTGTCTATGCGCAAACGACAACACATACTTCTCGCATCCTCGGGATTCATGTCAGAATTTATAAAGTTAGAGAAGTAGGGCACACCGTATTTAGCGGTGACCTGCCATAGAACATCCAGATTAGGGTTCGCCCAGTTGAAATCACGGGTGATATTGTAAGAGGGGATAGGAAAGGTAAATACTCTTCCTTTCGCATCTCCCTCTGCCATTACCTCTAAAAGCGCCCTATTGAATAACTCCATCTCCTCCTGGAATTCCTTGTACACCGCTTTTTGTATCTCCCCGCCAATAATCACGCCCTGATTAGCGTAGTATTCAGGAACGGTTAAGTCTAAGGTAATGTTCGTGAAAGGCGTTTGAAATCCCACCCTTGTGGGAACATTTATATTGAATACAAACTCCTGCAATGCCTGCTTCACTTCTTTATATCCCAATCCGTCATATCTTATGAACGGCGATAAAAGCGTGTCGAAGTTCGAAAACGCCTGAGCGCCAGCAGCTTCTCCTTGCAGCGTATAAAAGAAATTAACCACCTGCCCCAGCGCCGACCGGAGATGTTTAGCAGGTTTACTCTCTATTTTTCCCTGTGCACCCTTAAATCCCTCCACTAACAAATCAAAAAGGTCCCAGCCAACACAATAAACGGAGAGCAAATTCAAATCGTGAATGTGAAAATCGCCCCCAGTATGCGCTTGTCTTACTTCCGGGGGGTATATCTTCCGCATCCAGTAGATCTTACTGATTTCCGAAGAGACATAATTGTTCAAGCCCTGTAAAGAGAAACTCATATTACTGTTCTCATTTACCTGCCAGTCGAGCTTCTCCAGGTATTGGTCAACCAGGTCAACGTCCGCTTTAGCCGCTATCTCCCGGATTCCCGCATGCTGTTCGCGATAGATGATATATGCCTTTGCGGTTTTGCGATAAGGAGAGGCTAATAAAACCTCCTCGACCACATCCTGTATCTCCTCCACGGTTGGTATCTCACGGGGAATCGCTTGCTGAGCTAAATTTAAGACCTTTAAGGTTAATTTCTGTGCTATCTCATCTCCGAACTCACCGGTTGCTGCGCCTGCCTTCCGAAGCGCATTTGTAATCTTCTCCACCTCAAACAGTTCTACTCTGCCGTCCCTTTTTTTTATACCGGTGAACACTTTTCCCCCCTCTCCTGCAACCACCATGTTTAATTAATAAGTAGAAATTTAAACTTGTAGGTATTATCTATAACTATTAAAGGTAGGAAAGGTGAAATCAAATGGGGTACGTAAAGGTTAAGGCAAGGGTATCGAATCAAGCAAGAAATAAAACCCTTGATATAGAATTAGTAGCTGATACTGGTGCAATATACACTGCCATACCCGCGAATTTGCTCGAACAATTGGAAATACTTCCTACCGGAAAGAGGAAGTTCAAATTGGCAAATGGGGAAGTAAAGGACTATCCAGTTAGCGAAGCTTACATAGAGATTAAAGGAGAGGGTGTGACTTCACTCGTTGCTTTCATTCCCAAAGGCTCTACCCCTCTGCTTGGAGTTACAACTCTTGAACTGCTCGGTCTGCAGGTGGACCCAACGGTAGGAGAACTTAAGCCTATCGAGCTTTTGTTATTGTAAAACCTTTCTTTCACAAAGAAACATTTCACCAACACCGAGAGAGGAAATGGATATTTATGAAAAGAAGCTGAAAGCACCGGTATGTCCCTCCCACCGTGGATGGGAATTGGTATCTTTTTTCTGGTATCAGGGTGTCGCATTGTCACATGCTTTCCACCACCGAAAGGACCTTCAAACCCCGCCTTCTGGAGTTTTCGAATAATTTCCTTCTCTCGACATCTTCTATTTCATCAATCGCATATTGAAGATAGCAATCGTCAATAGCCGGGATTTCATCGCCGAAGCGAAGCGCCGTAATTATCCATGCTTCTATCGCGTCCTTCGCCATCTCCACTGCCTCTCTTCTTGTCATACCCCAGGTAACGCATCCGGGAAGCACAGGCACTTCCACCGTCCAGGATGTATCTTCATTCCGGGAAAAACTCGCATGACTCAAAGCCAGCCTTACATACTGCTCAAAAGTTATCCTGTTCGCCTGTTCCACTCCTCTCGCTCTTATTTTTTCCTCGAACCAGCCGGGCGTATTTTCACGGACACATTTGGATACGAAACTGAGCACTTCTGTCAAGTTATTCCACGATGAAGGAATGCTATCTTCGTCCTCTTCATCTATTTTGGAATATTTCGTAGCCTCAAGCAGTGGCCAGAAATTCACCGGGAACTCGCCATGAATCAATTGTTCAACGATTTTGTCCGTGAGAAAACCCTCGTTCTCATAAAGTTGGACCTCCCCTCGTCAAGACCATTACTTTTTGCAATACCTAAATATAACAGTAATGACGATATGCATCTAAAACTCGCTGATATTGGGAAAGAGTGTCATGAAAAAGTAAAAGCGATGAAATTTGCGCAGAAGAACAATGTCAGAGCAGAAGTGAGAAATAAACTTAAAGGTGAAATAACGAAAGTAAACAAAATTGTATCAAAAATTATAAACATAAGAATGGAGGGCGAATAAAATGCCCGCAGATATACAATCGTTATCGGATAAACTTCAAGAAATGAAAGAGATATATGAAGAGACCATTAGAAATGGTAAATATACCGGTCTTATAAGGTCTAAAAAGCTCATTAACTTACTTCATGAATTACATCAGCTATGCAAATACGACATTTTCATCAGCATCTCTTCTAAGTGTATTATCGCATTTAAGGAATTACAAAGATCGAAATCCGCTTCGCCTTCATATAACACAAGCTTTGCGAATTTTTTCGATTCTTGCATTGCCATCTTCCTTCGCAACGCCGCGTGAATCTCTATCAGAATTTCTTTTCCTCCTATTCGCGCGTCCTGTATCAGAAATTCTAATCCCGCTCTCACATCTTTATACCGCCCCTCGAATGCCGAATCTATCAACTCCTCCGCTATCTTTCTTTGAAAAAAAGCATTCTGCACCACCTCTTCTATTCTGTCACTTTCAATCGTTTTTCTCGTCGCCGTTGTTGCTGCTGCTTCTAACATATTTATTGCAGCACCAGCATCTCCTCTTGCATATTCTTTTAGCGTTTTCAAACCGCCTTCCGTAAGTTTTACACCTTCTTCCTCTGCTATTGACTTTATCAACGCATCCATCGCACCGCTTTTATCTAAAGGCGAGAAGTGAAGGTTCAGGCATCTTGACCTTATCGCAGGGATGACACCCGCGGGTCTCGTGGTGGAGAAGATGAATCTACATGTTTTGTTGCTCCGTTCTATAACCCTTCGTAACGCTTGTTGAACATTTCCGGGAAGAAAATCGGCATTACTGAAAAATAGTAATTTGAAGGGGGCGTTTAGTGGTGACAACGCGGTATATTCTCTTATCATCTCCTTAAAAATATCTATCGCGGATTTCTGCTCGTCATAGAAGAATTTGAATCTTTTATCCTCCCGCAGCCATTTTTTACGCTGTTCAACAAAATCAGAGGTTTCTATAAGCATGAGGTTCTCAGCGTAGAACTCACCGTATAGCTCCCTCGCAAGGGCATAAACCAGGGAGGTCTTACCTGTACCTTTTGGACCCCAGAGCAAGAGATTTGGTATTCTTCTCTCCTTGACGAACCCTTTTATCCGTTTCACCACCTGTGCTTGCCCTGCGATTTCATCTAATCTCTTCGGTCTGTATTTCTCTGTCCACATGTCTAACTTTTTTACTTCCGGTAAAGACCTTGAATAGCCGGGATTTCATCGCCGAAGCGAAGCGCCGTCAAGACATCCGCTCTTTATTGCGTTTTCCACTTGAACGGCAGCACCTTTAGAATATTAAGAAATCCTGCTTTAGCTAAATGTATAAGAGGACCTGAGTTACTAACTGCGGATTTTCTCGATTTCATTCCTTAGCTCCTCTTCCGAGAGTGGAAAGGGGATGTTTCTCGCTCTTAACTCCCCTAATAGTTCTCTATAAGAAATTCCAGCCATTTTAGCACCTTTCCAAACAGTTATCTTCCTCTGTCGCACAAGTTCCAGAGCCTCTTTTAGTTTTGTATCTCTAATAGCCATAGAAAGGAGTTCTCTGATAACAGAATCCTTATCCACGCCTTTTTTCGATGCGAGTTTCTTTATTTCTTCGACTAAATCGCGCCCCATCCTGGCTGTGATCATTACAGATTCCATCTGTTTACATTTATCACACTACTTTATATTTACT
>JAODGL010000121.1:15162-15864 GCA_025464585.1 Methanosarcinales archaeon | reverse complement strand
GCATGTGTCTCGCCCTCCCTTATTCTGAGATTCACACCTTTCAGAATCTCCTTTTCGCCATCGCCTGCTATGCTGACCCATAAATTCTTGACCTCTAACATCTCACCTCAACACCTCCTCTAAAATTATCCCCGCCGCCTTCTTCCCTGATAATAGCATACCTCCAAATATCGCACCCATCCTCGGTGAACCAAACACTGCATTAGCCGCCATTCCCGCAACGATTAAGCCAGGATAAACCTCCTTCGTATTCTCAAGAATCTCCCTTTCACCCACTTCTGCCCACATCGGCTTCTCTCCAATCACTTCTCCAGTCTCTGTCTTCAGTTTTGGACCAATCTTCTTGCATACAATCCTGCAAACCTCACAATCGTGTCCGGTTGCATCTACCACGACCTTTGCTCTTATCGTTAGCGGGTCAACATGGAGGTTTGCAAGCCCTACCGCACTCCAGTTTAAAACGAGCCCGTTTAGCCTATTCGCTTCCCTTATCATCACGTCCTCAACACTGATCAGGTTGAATATATGTGCTCCTGCCTTTGTCGTCCTGGATGCGATGGTTGAAACAGCTTCTATGGCATCTGCAACCCAATAGCCTTCTTCGTATTCCAGCGAGGGAACGCCAAAATCATCTAATATTTCCTTGCCAGCATCTTGAACGACAATGCGCGAGAACATCATGCCACCACCCCACATACCGCC
>JAODGL010000121.1:0-14977 GCA_025464585.1 Methanosarcinales archaeon | reverse complement strand
TAGGGAAAAATTCTATGTTGCCATTATCCTCGAAACGTATTTCGCCAACGCTACAATCGTCAGTATAGGAGGAGCACCGGGCACCGATGGAAGCACGGATGCATCCGCCACGTATAACCCGCTCACCTCGGTCTCCAGATTTTTATCAACCGCGATGCCAATCCTTGCAGTTCCTCCCGGATGCGCACCCCTTAATGGTGTGGATACGAAGGTTGAAGGGTCTGCGCCTGCTTCCTCTAAAACAGACCCAGCAATAGAAGCCCCTTCGGTAAGAAGGACGGCATCCCTGTTTGTTACGCCCTTCTCCACCTTTTCATCCACAACCCCCACCCCCTCGTCCTTTATTTTCACCATCATTCCGATGATGTCCCCTGAAGAAGCCTTCAATCCCCTTTTCTCCATTTCAGCCACAAGATGGTTTGAGAAATGAGGAGAAAGGAGGAAATCCGCAAATTTTATGACCGCATTCATAGTTACTTCCTTGTTAAACCCTATTCCCTTGAGAATCCCACCAATCGTTATAAATGTATCAACGAATAAAGAATTTGAAGTGGTGGGAAGCCCAAGCTTTTTCAATAATTGAGGTGTCTCTAAGGCTCCTGCGGAAAGAACCACAATATCATCTGAGAATACCCTATCCCCGCTTCTCACTCCCTTCGCCTCTCCTCTCTTCACCATCACTTCATCCACAGGCATCCACGTAATTATCTTTGCACCCTTTCTTTCTGCTTCCTTCACAAAGCTGAGCGCAGACCATTTTGCACCCTCGGGGCAGCCGAATGTGCACCTTCCGTCAGATTTGCATTTATCGGGGTCTATAAACTTGGGCATTGGCTTCACATCTAAGCCAAGATTCTCGGCTGCTTCTATAATCCTCCCTGTCCCATCACCAAATAAAGAATCAGGGAGAACACTAACCCCAAGCTCCTTCTCGGCTTCATCAAATTCACTTTTCAGATCAATCCCTATCTGTTTTAATTCCTCTTCCAGACACCTCACCCCATTCCCAGCAGATACAGTGGTAGTTCCCCCCAAACAGATAGTCCTCATAACTTTTACTTCAGAATCAACGTTCGAATAGTGTTTGAAGGCATCCTTCTCCTCTATCGCTGGTCCTTTTTCTATCAGTGTTACCGCTACATTCTTAGCAGCCAGTTCCTTCGCTACCGTTGCACCTCCAGCACCCGAACCCACAACTATTACCATGCTTTATATATCTCCTTATCAATTAACAATTGTGAATAAAATATAAAATTGTTATATATAAAGATGTGAGCAGAGGAAGATGAAATCGCCATGTGAAGTAATCGTATGGGATGTATTACCAAGCATACGCGCCGCGCTCGCGGAAGAACTGGTTAAAAATGGGCTATCTCAAAAAGATATCTCTGAGTTGCTCGAAATTACACCCGCAGCCGTCTCTCAATATGTATCAAAGAAGAGAGGCTATAAAATTGACTTTAAAGCTTCTGTGAAGGAAGAGATAAAAAAGCTTGCAAACGATATCACACGAGGAGATGTAGATAACCTGGCTCAGAGAATCTGTGAGATCTGCATGAAGCTCAGGATAGAGGGAGGTTTGCAAATTGGATAAGAGTATGAATTCATGATGATTAAATTTTTTCCCCGCTTTGATGACGTATTCAGTATATTTTTCCTGAAATTCCTCCTGGAAGATTTTATTTACCACTTTAATGTCTTTAATGTTCTCAGTAAACGTTTTACCATTGTATGTGCCTCCGTATGCAATCGCAACGGTTCTATGTGCTTGAGCCATGAGAGACCCCATGCCCCCTCTACCTGCCCAATCGTCAACCCCTAATCTAAATTTCCCGTTGCGGATCACGGTTGAACAGATGGCGCCGAAGTTCGTATTTAAAGATGATGGACCTACGGTGAGTATCCTGAAATCCATATACCTATTTTCACCGAGGAAGAGTTCATTGAACTTTTCATAGGTGTACTGCTGTAGGGCATACCATCCTCTCTTATCTCCATAGCCATGGAAGAGGTCCATTATATCCCGTTCACTGATTTCTTCGAAACGTGTTTCAAGGGTTCCATCCCCAGCTCCTTTTATTGCCGCGATAAGATAATCCTCAGACCTGCCTTCAACTGCCACGTAATCCAGACCTGCGTGGTATAGAGGCAGAGCGGCGCCCCCCATCGAACTTATAAAAAAACCGTTCCAGAGAGGTGACCTTGCTGCAAAGATTAGACGGTGGAAACCATAGAGCTTAGACCCTGATAATTGACCTGCACCGAAGCAGAGGAGATTTCTCGCATCATAGGGCTCAACATCAAAGCTTTTGTAACGGTCACGATGGCACAGTAACGCAAAACTGATGGGTCCTAATGCCTCAGGGCAACCTAAATGCGAAACAGACGATATTATGGAGGAATACTTACCGGGAATGTATCCTCCGAGAGGTGAGTTATGTCTCAGCTCTGCTGAAAATTGGATTGACTGCGTATATTTTTAAAAGGGCAAAGCTCCTCTAAGGAGTTGTAATTGAAGGTATGCGTAACTGCAATGGGGGGAGAGACCCGAATGCGCAGGCGGTGCCGTCATTCTTCTTCTTAAAGCTTTGGTCTCCTGAGCAAAGTCCGTCGATCTCTTCTCCCCCTTCGATCTTCAACACGAAAGTCCCATGACATGGTTTCAAATTATAAATACCAAACAATACCCAATAACGGGGCTTCGCCCCGTTGACCCCGAAAACCCTGTAAGGGTTTAATCAAAATCCCAATGCTCAAAACAGACTTGCTAAGGGGTTTTTTGAATTTAGATATTTGAATTTGCTTCCGTGGGCTCTGCCCACGACCCCGCAAGCCCTGTAAGGGCTTATTTGGTGCTTGTGATTTAGAATTTTCCACAATCTATTGAGCATCTTCGGAGAGGGATTCGGCTTACACCACCATCTTTAACGGTTGTTATTGTTATATATTTCCTTTATCCTCTTCAACGCTTCAATCGCATCTTCTCGTTTCAAATCCCTTTTCCCTTCTCTCAAGAACTTCTTTAACCGCTCCAAAACCTCTTTTTCTACCTCAACTTCCGCAAGGCTCAATATCCTCTCATAATCCCGCTCCGGGTAATACAACGATTTCGCTATGCTCAATATCTTCTCCTTCACTTCTTTACTTATTATCCCTCTTTCTTCTGCCATACCTAAATTGTATCGTATGTTCACCAAAGGTTCGGATAGCGGTTTGAATGACTCAGGTTCAAAAATCAATGCAACTTCATCGTCTGAAACCAATTCACCTTTCCTATAAAGTTCGTATATCCTCCCAACGCCTTCCATACCATATAAATAGAGTTCAGAAGCCCTTAAAGCACCCATACTCGATGCTCCTACCACCTTCACTCCTTTCTCAAACGCATACAGTATCTCACGATGCGCTATCGAGCAGGCTTGAAAGAATACACCGTCTATCAATCCTATTATCTTTGCACCTTCCCGGACTGCCTTGAAAATATCACCTCTGCTCGCAGGCGGTCTGTATTCCGCATCCAGTATCTTCTTTGCAGTTTCTGCTTCAAGACTCGGTCCCACGAACACGACCACTTTTTTTCCTTGCATCCTTACACCTCCGTCCTATCCGGTCACCATCCACCGCATACATCTCTAATCCCGGCACGATTACTCTCACTACTGGCATTCCTATCTCTTCCCTCGTTAAATCTACCACTACCACGCGTTCTAACCCAGCTCCCCTTAGCCGCTCCACAGTGTATCTTATATCATCGAGGAAATCATCGCTATCCGAAGAAAAAGAGTCCACCATCTCAAAATCCTTCTCCTCTGAAGTGACGAACCAGTGCTCGTTCCTCTTTCGCATCCATTCATACCCCATTATCCTTCTCACATCCGCCGTCGTGGTGTCCTCTCGCGCACCGTGTATCTGCGTGAGTCTGCTCTGGGCAACCTCGGTCAAAGCTCTCTTGACCGCAACCTCTGCATTCGTATGCGTCCCCATCCCGATAGTGAGCAGTGCCGGGTCTCTCAGCATGAGGTCATCAGAGACAGCAGCAAAAGTCGGCACGCAGACATCGCTCGTTATATCCCGTATGAGCAGTGAAATATCGGCATCCGAGAATTTCGCCTGGAGGACACGAATCCCTTCTTCCTTTATTTTCACAACCGCGCCCGTGTTTCCTGTGATTTCCACGAGCGACCACGCATCTCTTTCTACCACCTCTGCGAGACCGTGGAAAATCGCTTCCTCTATCTCGTTACCCGCTGCCAATCCGTTCGTATTCGTTCTGAACAGCCGGACTCTATCATATCTCGAAGGCAAGGGATGAAAAACCGCATTCGCAGGCACGTATATCTCCTCTTTTTGTATCAAATCATACCCCTTCACCCATGGGATGCGAACTTCCTCAGCATTCTTCACATAAGCTGGAAGTATCAATTCTTTCGGGTTTAAAGCGTTCTCCTTTTCGCTAAGCCCTGAATAACTATCCACTAAAAGTTTCATTCCGTGAACTTCCGCAGAATATCGTTCCACAGCCTCCATCATTGCTGAAACTTTAGCTTCCTCCACCGTTGTTCCCTTACCATTATACACCGATACCGCACCACCCTCAGCAGTTGGTCTTATGCTCGAAAACACAGGTATCCCTATCCTGTCAAGTCCGGTTATGTCCGCGACGCGTGTAACACCCGCAGCAGGCATCTTCGGCTCTATTCGAGCTAAAGTCTCCTCCGGAGGAACTGCACGATGCGTTCCCTTCTTATAACCCTTGATACACGACTTAAGTTTCATTTAATCATCATTTTTTGTTTGTTTTCCCTGTTTAGGATTTGGAGTTTTGGATTTACTTGGGATTTGGTAGTATTTGAAATCGGGATCACACCTCATCTCAACTCACCACAATCCTCGCATGCAGGGTTCCTCTCAACTGCAAACTCCTCCATCCTCGCATCCAATCCATCCCAGACCAAAAGCCTGTTTTTCAGCAGTTCCCCTGCACCCACTATATATTTCACCACTTCTGTCGCTTGAATACAGCCTATCACGCCGCACGTAGCACCTATTACGGGAAAAGTTTCTGGAGCTGGTGCTTCCGGGAATACGCACCTTAGACAAGCGGTCTTACCCGGGATTATCGTTGTCACCTGACCTTCAAATCCATACACGCCTCCATGGAAAAGAGGTATTTTCTTCTCCAACGCAACCCGGTTCAGCAAGTATCTCGTTTGAAAGTTGTCCATCGCATCAACGATCAAATCAGAACCCTTGACAACATCAGCAACATTATCTTCACTTATTCGCTGACCCATCACCGCCACTTCCACTTCTGAATTCATCTGCGACAGCTTTTCTTCAAACGATTCCGCTTTCTCACGCCCTATATCCTTTTCCCAATGCAATATCTGACGGTTCAGATTGCTCAACTCTACTACATCGTGGTCAACGACCCTTATCCTTCCAACGCCCGCAACCGTTAGGTAAGCTGCGGAGACAGAACCGAGTCCGCCGGCGCCAGCGATTGTGACCTTCGCTCTTCTGAGCCTTCCCTGCCCTTCCTCTCCAAATATCTTTATTTGACGCTCGTATCTATTCAAACCCCGCTCATCGCCATCCACAGCCACATCTACACCCGCATCCACCATAGTAATCTCTTATCATCTCCTCATAGCAATCTTCACACAGCTTTTTCACGCCAAAATCCTTTGGATTATCCGTTTCTTTTCCACACATCTCGCATTTTACCATTTTTTTTCACCTCCTTGATTTAATAGCAAATCTCACCTCTTCTAAACCTGTCCCTGATGTCATCTACCATGATTACTTCCTTTATCTCCGGGACTTTCTCCTTCAGCGTCGCTTCAACGAAGTTCGCCAGTGTGTATTGGCTCATCGGACATCCCGCGCATGCGCCGCTCAACCTCACCTTCACCACGCCATTCTCCGCGCTCAGCAGGTCTATACTGCCGCCGTCCATCGCTAAAAGCGGTCTCACCTCTTTTTCTATTACCTCTTTTACTTTCTTCTGCATTTTATCACCGCTTTTATATTATAACAATTGTTATATATAAAGGTGATTTTTCATCTCCTTTCTCTTTTGTGCTTTATCCAATAGGCAATGGCAAGCAGACCCGCAATTGCAAGAACTGTCTCGAATCCTGGCTGTTTGAGGGTTGAAGTTGTTGTGTTCACAACAGGATATCCTCTTTCTTCCCATTCGTTTATTCCGCCGAGCACATTGTAAACCCTTTTGAATCCATGCTCTATAAGAATATCGCTGGCTATTGCACTCCTGTGACCACTGCGGCAATAAACAACGATTTTCTTGCTCTTATTCAACTCCTCTGTTCTGTTACATAACTCTGCGACTGGAATCAAAGTAGCTTCCTCTATATGCGCTGAGTCATACTCCTCTTCTGTTCTCACATCCAGTAAAATGACATCTTCCGTATCTATCACCCTCTTTGCCTCTTCAGCCGTAATGTTCACGTAGGTTATTTTACCACGGCTGGTCAGCGCTATGCTATGCGTTGCATTCATGACTTCACCGTCTTGAACGACAGAGGCGTTGATGAAATGATTGCCATAACTCACTGCACACCCGCAAGAAGGTATCTTGTACGAGAAAACCACCTTATTCTCCCCTGCTGATAAGTTCGCATCCCTCGAGAAAGAGACCAGATTCTTTCCATGCCTGCCCTTCAAGCCCGAAACAATGATGAGAACGTTGCTTACGTTCTCCGCGGAATATACCGATAAAACAATCTCCATATTCTCGCTCAGGTGATATATGTCCTTATCTGTGCTCAGGGAAACAATTTTTATGGTGTCACCTGCTGCGGGACTGAAGGCAAAAGCGCTTTGCACACCTGCACTGGCGAAAGCTGAGAACATCACTATCGCCGCTACCACTACCAGAAATATTTTTTCGTTCATTTTTCATCTCACCATCTTTTATTATAACAATTGTTATATAAAGTTGTGATAATAACAAAAAGCGAAAATTTTTTTTAGGAGGAAATTCCTCGGAGGGAGAGGATTTGGAGCGAAGGTTGTATATGATGAGCTGCCTGCTGGAACGAACCCTTTTTTCGCGGAAAACATCGTTGTGATTGCGACAGGACCTTTGACCGGGACGAAAGCCCCGAGCAGTGGGAGGCATGTCGTGGTCTCAAAGAGTCCTGCAACCGGTGGCATGACCTTTTAAAGACCGGTGAGCGGATATTCGCACTGGAAAGGAGAAAGGATAAAAATCTCTTTTCCGCATATACGTCACCTCCTATTGTCCAATATGGTTTTATTATATAACCCTTATTTCCTGTGTACTTTTAAAAAGAGTGCAAAATATACAAATACTTTGTGAGATGAGAGGTGGCTTCTCTTCACTTTAGGAATCGTAGTTGAAAAAGAGAAAAAATAGCGACAAAAATGTCACAGAAAAAACAATTGAGACGAAAAGCCATAAAGATTATATCCTTTGACGTTGACGGCACCCTGGTGAGTCAGGCATTTGCGGATTGCGTTTGGTTACAGGGTATCCCGGAGGCGTATGCAGAGGAAGAAGGCTTGAGCTTTGAGCAGGCTTTTGAATTCGTAAAAAGCGAATATGACAAGATAGGAGAGAACAGGATAGAATGGTATAAGATAGATTACTGGCTGCGGAAGTTTGGCTTAGGAATAACGCGTGAGGAGCTATTCAGGAAATACGAATGCGAGATAAAGATATACGAAGAAGTGGAAAGCGTCTTGAAAGCGCTGACAGAGGAAGGTTTTGAACTGGTGGTAAGCTCGAATGCAGCAACGGAATTCGTTGATTTTCAAATTCACAGCATAAAAAAATTCTTCTCACGCATATTCTCGGCAACGTCTGATTGTGGTGAGGTGAAGAAATCAAATGGTTTTTACGCACGAGTATGCAGGATTCTGGATGTGCAGCCACAAGAGGTTGTCCATACCGGTGACCACTGGGTGTTTGATTTTGTCAATCCACGCAAGATAGGCATAAATGCGTATTATCTGGACAGAAAGAGAAGCAGGAGCAGAGAAGTAAAAGGAGAGGGTGAAGAGTTTGTTATAAGCGATTTGAATGAACTCCTGGATGTTTTTTGCCGTTAGTCGTTAAAGACAGGTTGGGATTCAAAATACTCTCGAGTTTTCTGCTATATAACCTGATGCGTAACCGCCGGGTCCAATAAGTGTGTTGTTCCCGATAATCGTGCCAGCGTCAATACATGCATTTATTCCTGTTTTTACTCCGTCGCTTATGATTGCACCAAGCTTTCTCCTCCTGGTATCCAATCCCTTTGCCTTTATAGTTGCATCATCAAACCTTAGATTTGCTATCTTCGTCCCGGCACCTAAGTTGCATCTGCATCCTATAACAGAATCGCCAACATAGCTGAGATGAGGGATTTTCGTTCCATCCATAATAATCGAATTCTTAATCTCAACTGCACTCCCTATATGGCAATCATCACCAACAGAGGTATTTGGACGTATGTAGCTATTCGGTCCAATTTCACAATTTTCACCTATCAAGACCGGTCCTTCTATGTATGAGCCGGATTTTATCACTGTGCCCCTTCCAATCGCCACCTTGTCCTTTATCCAGACGTTTTCCTCGAGCTCTCCCTTATTTACTGCACGGATTCTCTCAATTAAAAGCTCATTTGCAGCCAGCAAATCCCAGGGGTAACTGACGTCTATCCAGTGCTCGATGGGCTTCCAAAAGATATCGGTACCTTCTTCTATCAGCAACTGTAAAGAATCCGTGAGTTCAAATTCACCCCGCTTCGATTTAGCTGTTTTTGACAGGGCGGTAAAGATATTTTCATCTAAGAAGTAAACACCGGCATTTATCAAGTTTGAAGGCGGCTCTTTCATCTTTTCATGAATTCTCGCTACCTTCTCTCCCTCGGTCTCCACAACGCCGTAATCCTCCGGATTTCTTACTTCTATTACTCCAAGTGCAATATTAACACCGTCTGTTATGACTTTTCTGATGTCCTCTGCGCTTACAATTGTGTCACCGTTCAGCATAATGAATTTGTCTTCCACTAAACCTTCTGTCCTTCTTAGTGCGTCAGCAGTGCCAAGCTGCGTTTTTTGCGTTACATATTGGATAGAAACATCCCACTTTTCACCTTTTCTGAAATAATCACGGATAGTTTCATCATGGTACCCAACAACAAATACGAAGTCGTCAATTCCAACTTCTTTCATCTCCACTAACAAATGCTCGATTATTGGTTTTCCTGCTATTGGAAGCATTACTTTCGGTCTTTCGTAAGTAAGAGGTCGCATCCTTTTACCTTCGCCAGCCGCTAAAATTACCGCTTTCATTTTCATGCTCATTCACTTTTCATTTCCTCTATTTCGAGCTCTTTTTTTCCTTTTATTAGCGTGCTCCTTACATACCATGAGATTCC
This sequence comes from Methanosarcinales archaeon, assembly GCA_025464585.1. GTDB lineage: Archaea > Halobacteriota > Syntropharchaeia > Alkanophagales > Methanospirareceae > QMVO01. Next base: position 5,567 of record JAODGL010000121.1, on the reverse strand, counting down.
CATACCTAAAAGTGATATGGTGATCGCACCAAGTATGGAGAGAAAAAGGGTTATATAAGCCATAACTGAGTTACCCTCACTCAACAAAATTATGCATTCGCTCCCTCCCCACAGAAGCACCCCGGAGGCAATTATATAAAATAATATGGTCCACTGCCTGACTATTCTTTCCCCCTCAATGAGCATGTTCATCATCTTTCCCACCAGAGGAGCAAGTCCTGCTCCCACATACCATCCTATTGCGCACTTGATGAATACCATGCCTAATAATACATATCCCTCTACTTCAGACCCCATTTTTAGATAATAATCCCAGCTTCCGATCAGACCTTGCAAGGTGCCTACCAGGAGTAACACAACTGCACAGATATAAGTGACAAAAGAGATCTTACCGCTGTATAAGGACTGCTTTACGGTCTCCAGGAGTTCCATTAATATATTCTCACGCCCTAATCCTTTAAGTAGTATGTAAACACCTATAAACCCAAAAATTAGCCCTACTGCCCAGCCCGGTTTTTCAACTAAGAAAGAAATAAATAATGCAATAAAAATAAGACCTATGGGCGTCAAGAAAGTGCGAGAAAACTTCGGGTCCTCAAACAACCTCTTTATCACATAAAAAGTGCTTTCCAGTGGTTCACTCTGCTTCACCACCACTCTTCGCACAGAATCTATCTTCACCCTTGACTGCATAATAGGAATAATCCACTCGTCTTCTGCACCATCAGATACGAGAATAGCGGAATCTGCGCTGGTTTTGGATAAAACCTCATCCAGTTCATGCCCTATTTTTCTGTCTGACTCCAATCCCACATTCTTATCGCCTGCGATTAGAACGACTTCGGCACCGGTGCCTTCTTCACCTGAATTCAACCTTTCGTATATTCTTATCGCTTCAAATATCGCATTTATATCAGAATCTTCGGGATCCACGAGTCCTAATTTGGTCGCCGCGGACAGGCTCGCTTCTCTGCCTATCACAGGCGTCTCTAACCCTGCTTTCTCGCCTATGTCATTATCCCGGTCTACGCAAATAACAAGTGTCTTAAAACACATCCTTCAAATCCATTTCTATTTTTAATAACGGGGAGGAAAAAGACTCCTTAAACGTCCCCCAACTCGTGTACCCCTCTTTACCAAGCACCAGAACCTCCACTTCTTTTCTTTCTGGTTCTACAAGCCAGTACTCCTTCACTCCATACTTTTCATACAACTTCACCTTCAATTTCCTGTCAATCTCCATCGTTCTTGGCGACAGGATCTCTATTATCAAGTCAGGAGCGCCCTGGATGTTCTTCTCTCCTATAATATACTCCCTCTCCTTTGATATGAAGAGTATATCAGGCTGGACCACGTCCTCTTCTGAGAGAACGACATCGCAAGGTGCATAATAGACCCTTCCCAAATCCCTCTCCTTAACAAACGCAAAAAGAATAAATCCTATATTCCTCAATATATCCTGGTGATACGGCACTGGTGCGGGCACTACGTATAACTCCCCCCCTATTATCTGGTATCTCTTACCATCGTCAGGTAGGTGGAGATAATCCTCATATTTAAACTTTATCTCTATACCTCTTGGCTTCTCTTCTTCACCCGGTCCCTCTATTCTTTCTCTTATCGCCATTATTTTATTTCTATTTGATTTATCCCTTAAAAATGTTTTCATTTGTATTGTAAGCTGGTGCTTGTTAGTTAGAACTGTGTCAATTTTAACTGTCGCGCTATACACACTTCGCCTGGTATTTCAACAGGATATTTCTCCGTCAGACATCCCAGGCAAAGATTGCTTGCCGCTATTCCCACGGAATCTATCAGCCCTTTCATGCTAAGATATCCAATCGAATCGGCGTGTAGAAACGCACAAATCTCATCCAGATTCCTGTTTGAAGCCAGTAACTCATCCCTCGTTGGCGTATTGATGCCGAGGTAGCAAGGAGCGATTATCGGTGGACTTCCTATTCGCATATGCACCTCTTTCGCACCTTTTTTCCTCAAATTATCCACAATTCTCCTCGATGTAGTTCCCCTGACAATACTGTCATCCACCAGAACAATTCTTTTTCCCTCCACGTTGGCTTGCACGACATTTAATTTCAATCTCACCGCGGTATCCCTCGAAGCTTTCTCAGGCATGATAAAAGTCCTTCCTACATACCTGTTTTTTATAAAACCCTCCATATAATCGAGTCCTGCTCGTTTCGCATAGCCTATGGCAAATGTGATGCCCGAATCCGGTACTGGTGAGACTATATCTGCCTCTACGCCACATTCCTCCGCCAATCTTTTACCTATCTTCATCCTTACGTCATATACCAACTGTCCATCCAGTACCGAATCAGCGCGTGCAAAATAGATGTATTCAAATACACAATGAGCGGTGTTTTTCCCTCGATATAACTGATGACTTTCTAAATCCTCACCTTTTACAATCAATATCTCTCCGGGTCTCACATCCCGCATTAAGACGCCACCTAACATATCTATCGCCGGACTTTCGGATGCTATTATATATCCTCTTTTTCCGTTTTCATCTCTTATTTCACCCAAGCACAAAGGTTTAATGCCCAGTGGGTCTCTAACTGCTATTAATATGTTATTCAACAGGATAACCAAAGAATAAGACCCTATCACACGTTTCATCAGTTCCTTAACAGCCTCTATCGGATCATGCCGCACCAGTTCCTTGGCAAGTAAATGCGCTATCACCTCTGTGTCGGTATCAGAATGGAAGACCCTACCATCTCGCTCTAACTCTCTTCTCAGCTCTGCGGTATTCACAAGGTTGCCGTTATGTGCGATAGCAATTTTCCCACGCTGGTAATTCACGAGTAAAGGCTCTGCATTTTCTACCGCTGATGCCCCAGTCGTGGAATATCTGACATGACCTATACCGATGTTCCCTTTTAGCGATTCCAGGCGTGGGTGGTCGAAAACTTCATAAACAAATCCCATCCCCTTTATTAGTGGTATATTCCTCGTGTACTTACTTGTTTCGCTTCCTTTCCCATTATCTTCACCCGCACTAACGCTCACAGCTATGCCTGCGGATTCCTGCCCCCGGTGTTGTAAAGCATAGAGTGCATAAAAGATGGGCAAAGCTGCATTCCCCCGGGCTAATGCGATACCTACTATTCCACATTCTTCCTTTTTAGTCAACACCTCTCTATAATTTATCATTTCTTAATGTAAGTAAAATAAAAGAAAAAGGAAAGTATTAATCAATGCGAGGCAAATTCTCAGCAGACGGGAAGGAGTATATAATCACAGACCCAAGAACGCCAAAGCCATGGGTTAATTATCTCACGAATGGCAGATATTGCACCTTTATGTCGCATACTGGCGGTGGTTATACGTTCTGGAAGGACCCCTTTGTAAATGGAATTACGAGATGGGGACCAAGGCTTAAGGGTGCTGCACTGGGCAGGGAAGTTTACATTTCGGAAACAGGTGACGATGGATACTGGACGATAAACTGGGAGCCCGTGTATAGAGATTATGATTCCTGGGAATGCAGGGTTGGACTTGGCTATAATTTGATAAAATCAGAGAGAGACAAAATAGAGGGCAGCGTTTTATACTTCGTTCCCCCGGACAAGGACCTGGAATATTGGCTCATACGGATAAAGAATAAAAGTAATGAAGCACGCAAGCTGGAAGTATTCACCGGTGTTGAACTATCCTTAGGAAACATCCGAAGTGACCTGCTGAGCTTGGAGTTTCACGAATTATTTAATCGAGTGTACGAGGAAGAAGGCGTTTTATATGCTGAAAAGACGCTCTGGGATAGGTTACGGGGGCTGCATACCGCGAATGAAAAATGGCCAACGAAAGTATTTTTCGCAAGCGAGCCAAAAGCAACTGGTTTTGACTGCCTGAAGGATGCTTTTATTGGTGATTATAGATGGGCATCCAATCCGATAGCGGTTGAAGAAGGCAGATGTCGGAATACAGAAAGCGAAGGCAGAAGCTCTATCTTCGCTTTTCAATTTTCTTTAGACCTGAAAGAGGGGGAGGAGAAAGAGATATTGGTCGGTATGGGTGTGCTAAAGAACATTCTAATAGAGCGCGACATAAGATTAGAAGTAGCGAAGTATGAGTTTGAGCGCTTAAAAGCATATTGGGATGGAATAATAAACGAGGGAATAGAAGTAGAGACGCCGGATAAAAAACTCGATTTATCGGTGAACATCTGGAATAAGTACCAAAACAGGATAAATTTCTGGTGGTACCGTTCTGCGGCATCTTATTATCTGTTTGGCTTTGACACATTTGGATTCAGAGACGTAGCACAGACAATCATAGGGACTTTGCCGATAGATGCGGAGCTTGCACGTGAACGGCTAAAATTCATCTCAAAGTTCCAGTTCAAAGATGGTAACACCTGCCATTCGTTTTCACAAGTTTCAATGCGCGGCGCCAGAACAGACCACACAGATGTCCCGATGTGGTATCCTCTGGTCATATTTTGCTATTTGAAAGAGACAGGGGATTTTGATTTCCTGTATGAGGAAGAGGATTTCATGGATGGGGGGAAAGGGACGATATATGAGCATATGAGGCGAGCAATAGACTATGTTTTATCGCGAAGGAGTGAAAGAGGGCTTGTTTTGATTGAACGTGGCGATTGGAACGATGCACTTGATTTTATTGGGGAAAAAGGAAGGGGAGAGAGCGTGATGGCATCGCAGATGCTGTATCTGGTGCTGGATAGATGGATAAAATTGAACGAATTTTTAGAGTTCACAGATGTGGCATCGCAGTATAAAAAGGAGAAGGAAGAGCTAAAAAAAACGGTTAATGAGTTCTGCTGGGATGGAGAATGGTATATTCGAGCGTTTAAAGACGATGGAGAAGCCATTGGGTCTAAAACAAATGAAGAAGGTAAAATTTATTTGAACACGCAAAGTTGGGCGGTTTTCGGTAAAATCGCTCCCGCAGATAGAGCAGGCAAATGCATGGACTCAGTAGAACGGTATTTGGAAACAGATTATGGGACTGCACTTTTCACTCCTGCTTATTCTCATCCTGATAGGTCCATAGGTTTAATTACGCGGTTCATAAGGGGAGAAAAAGAGAATGGAGCGATATTCATGCACGCTTCTGCATGGAGTATAATTGCCGCGGCTCTTCTTGGAAGAGGGAATAAAGCGTACGAATACTACCGAAAGACGCTACCCTTGAATCTTGCTTCTAATCCCGCATTCAAAACCGAGCCATACGTCTATCCTGAGTATGTTGCAAGTCCGGACTCACCGCATTATGGTGAAGGTTCACACTCCTGGCTTACTGGTAGCGCTGCCTGGATGTGGCGTGCTTGCGTAGATTATATACTGGGTGTCCGGACTGAGCTCGATGGTCTTAAGATAGACCCCTGCATACCCAGCGAGTGGACTTCATATAGAATAAAGAGAAGGTTCAGAAGCGCAATTTATGACATATCGGTAAGCAACCCCAAAGGTGTGCAGCATGGTGTGCGAGAAATAAGAATAGATGGCGAGAGATATGAGTCAAACATCCTTCCTGTTTATGCAGATGGCAGGACTCATCGTGTGGAGGTGATAATG